>NZ_LS999839.1:5149629-5499259 GCF_900564155.1 Pedobacter schmidteae
ACCTTCTCTGTCCCCCCTGAGATGCTCAGGTTATGATCCTGAATACTGCCCGACTGAGAGATTTCTTTCAACCAATCGACTGTAGTACCGGCATTATAATTGGCAATTTCATATTGATTGGGTACAGGCGGATTGGCAACCGGTCGGTTACTTTGTCTTAAAAATTCTAAATATTTCTCAGCATACTCCGGTCCACTCAATGGATGTAAATTTTTGTTCTGGTACTCAGGTCCCCCATAAACACTGTATCTAATGGTAGGCTCTCCTGTTTTTCCTCTTTTGGTAGTGATTAAGATGACGCCGCTTGACCCACGGGTACCATAAATAGCCACCGCCGATGCATCCTTAAGAATCTCAATGGAGGCAATGTCATTAGGGTTAATATCATTCATAGAGCCACCTAAATTGCTAAAAGGAACTCCATCAATAACTGTCAGTGGTCCGGTACCTGCATTGATAGAGTTTACCCCCCTAACCAATACCGATGGCGAACTGCCCGGTACAGATGAGGGCGAGGAAACGTTTAATCCCGCTGTGGTACCTTGAATGGCAGACAATACGTTTGTAACCGGCAAACCGGCTAATCTTTCTTTTGGCACCGATGTTACCGATCCGGTGATGTCTGAACGTTTTTGTGTACCGTATCCCACAACAACTACCTCGTTCATCTGATATTTATTAACATCGATTAACATGGTCACATTGATCACCGTTTTACTGTTCACCACAACATTTTGCGAGGCATAGCCTATATAAGTAAAAACCAATGTAGCCCCCTCAGTTGTGCTGATCTGGAATTCACCCGAAGCATTAGTTTTGGCATGAATGTTCTTGTCTTTAACAGTAACGGTAACGCCTGCCAGGGCTTCCCCTGCTTCGCTTTTTACTGTTCCTTTAATGACAATATCCTTGGCGTAAAAAGCTCCGGTTGTCGGGCTTTTTACTTTTGAATTGATTTCAATGTTGTTGTTTGTTTTCCTAACAAATTTCTCCGTAGCAGCATTCAGACCAGAAGACAGGAATAATGCCGAAGCACATAATAAGGTATGCTTTGCCTTAAAAACTTTGCAAAAGTTGGGAAATGAAGAATTGCTTAATAATAGTTGTTTTTTCATTCTCGTGAGTTAAAATTTTGAATAATCTGCAGGAATTCAATATTCCTGACTTAACATTTAACGATTGAATAAAAGATGCCCTGGGCTAGTTTCATCTTAAGCTAATTTTAATGTGGTTCCATGTTCATATCATGTTTGGTTTATGGTTTGGCTATATTTGGTTCAACGGGGATATTATTTTTTGAGCTATTGGCTGACCTTACTGATCAACTCTGAATCGGGTATGTTTTCTTTTTTAAATGCTGGCAGCCATCGTTTGATAAGATGACCGTAGAAGGCATAAAACACCAGGTACAAGTAACAAGGGAATAGAATCCAGTAAGCACTTCTTACATCAAATAAGTCGGCTACATGACCATATATAAGCGGAAAAATAGCGCTTCCGCAAAGTGCCATAATCAGCGTAGAGGCCCCTACTTTTGTAAACCGGCCCAGATTTTTTAAAGCCACGGGCCAGATGCCGGCCCATACCAGTGAGTTGGCCAATCCGAGCATAACGATAAACCAGATAGAAATATCAATCGTATGTCCCAGGATGGTGTAGGTACCGGAGCTATAAATAATTAAAAGCGTTAAAATGAGTCCTAAAAGTGTACAAATGCGCAGTACATTTACCTGTGAGATGTATTTAGGAATCAGAATAATCCCCAAACCATAACCTCTTATGGTAGTCAGCAAGGTATAGGAAGGAAAAACTTTGGCTTCCATAATGGGCATCCCCATGGCAGCCGCGTAACCAATTATGGTGTCTATGGCAATCACCTGTGTACCTACATGAAAAAATATCGCTAAAACCCCCAGTATCAGGTATGGAAAATCAAACAGGTTCTTCTTATCCGCGTTTAAGGTCGACAACTCTTCGTTCTCCTGCTCGGTATCAATCTCGGGCAAAGGAGAAAAACGGATCAATATGCCGAGTACAACTAACACGGTGCCCAACACACTATACGGTAGAATTACCCTTCTGATCAGCTCATCTAAAACTGCGCTTCTTTCAACGGGTCCCATTGAAGGTAATTGTGTTAACATTTCATTGTCAGCTACCTTAAATATTACGGAAGCAAATACCAGAGGTGCCAAAATCCCGGCACCTTTGTTACATATCCCCATAAAACTAATACGTTTTGCAGCTTGCTCACCAGGCCCCAGAATAGTTATATAAGGATTAGCCGCGGTTTGCAATATGGCCAGACCAGATCCTATGGTGAACAAACCCAACAGAAACACTTCGTATGTTCTGCTCAGTGCGGCGGGTACAAATATAAATACCCCAAGCGCCATCATCCATAAGCCATACATGATCCCTTTTTTGAATCCTACCCGCTTCAACAGATAAGAAGAAGGTAAAGACATAATGAAATAGGAAATGTAAAAAGCAAAAGCGACCAGGTAAGACTGGAAATTACTTAGTTCGCAAGCTATTTTAAAGTACGGGATTAAAATTGCATTGATCCAGGTAATAAAACCGAACACAAAAAACAAGCCGCCCAAAATAAACATAGAAATTAATGTTTCCCTGGAACTAAGTGAATTTACCTTTATTGATACCATATATTTTCTTCTATTTAACAACAAAAACTAAACAACTCATTATCAACGCTATTTAATTTACGTGAGCGCACACGTAAATCAGTCAAAAAAAATAGCTCTAATTATTACTCATAATTAAGGCTCTTCACACCTCCCTGGTTATTGTCCCTTCGCTTCATTTTCGTGAGCGTACACGAATATAGAATATTTTTATTCAAACCAACTTATTTTTATTATTTTTTTCAATAATAATATCTTCCACACAAGTGATTATTAACAATTCACCTAAAATGTTTTACCGGTGAATCCTGCTGATCATGTTTAATTCAATCACTTAAAAATGTTCATTTCCTCGTTATAAACAGGACTTTGTATGCTTAAAAAATTTAAAACACTATGAAATACGTGATTCTGAGACAATACTTTATTGGGTTTTAGTTGCTTCGAACTGTCGGATAACCAAACTATAAAAGGAATTTCATATTGTTCCTTAGGAGCAATACTCATAGGCACCCCATGCATATATAGATTTTTTTCTCCTAAAGATTCACCATGATCTGACACAAAAATCATCGTACTCTTATAGCCATTTAATTGTTTTAAATCGTCAATTATTTTAGATAAAATATAGTCAGTGTAAACAATTGTATTGTCATACGCATTGATCAGCTCTGTTTGAGAACAATTCCCTAATTCAACACTATTACATACTGGTTTAAAAGTCTCAAATTGTTGTGGGTATTTCTTGCTATAGGTAGGCCCATGACTTGTACTTGTGTGCAATACAATCAATATTTTATCTTTTTTACTTTCTAATATCTGGTCTTTTAATCCATTCAAAAGAACTTCATCGTAATTACATCCTTCGCCTTGACAATTTGACATTAAAGCATCTTTATTTTGGTAATTTTTTATGTGAATTGGCGGCTCTCCCCAGTTTGTAGTTCTCCAAATAACCTCTACATTATTTCTGTCCAAATAATTGGGTAAGATTTCATATAACTTATCGCTATTTTCGTGCTCTAAAATACATTTTACACCTGCAGTAGTATAAGTGGCGCAAGAGGTGGCATTAAAATGAAATAAATTACTCGTTTTGGAAAGCAATGGGTTCGTATTTTTCTGGTAGCCATATAAAGAAAAATTCTGGCTTCTTGCCGATTCGCCTATGACCAGAACTACCACTGATTTCTGATTATCTTTTATTGTAGCATCGGGCAACAAAATTTCTTTCTCACTACTTTTCTGTTTGTCTTTATAAAAAAGATAAGTATTTGCAGTATAAGACCAGGGCATTGGCAATGCACCTAATACTTTTGCGTTTTTATCAATCCACAGCCAATTGGTTGCGTTGGCAAATACTACAACCAGAATAAATAATAAGGTAAGTGAAGAGGTGATTGCAAATTTCTTCCATGTTACCTTTGTTATTTTTACTTTAACGATGTAAATGGCTGGGAGGATGCCAAATAAAATGATGTAAAGCATTAATTTCCATGAAAAAAAACTACTAGACTCCGCATAATCGGTATTGAATATATTACCAATCATAGTTTTATCTATCAAAACACCATAGGTATTAATAAAGTAGACTGCAATTGCGTTGAGAATAAAGAATAAGACCAATAAAAATTTCCCAACAAAACGCGACAGAAAACAAATCAGGTAAAAAATAAAAGCGTTTAATACCAACATGATAATCATTATGCTAATGATGAGAAAAACACCATTAAAACTTTTGTAATTAACATTGTTGAACACAAAGCTGTAAAAAGGGAAATGAAATAGTAATAAATTAAGAAAACTCATTAAAATAGCAAAATGAGCTATTTTCAAGTTATTTTTTAACGTAAACATAAATAATCTTATATAGAGAAATGACTAAAGCAATTAATGAAAAATAGTATATGATCAAATTGTCACTCAACATCCTGCTTACCAAAGCAACACAACCAAACAGAAAGAATAAAACAATAATCGGATAGTATTTTTTATCGTTGATCCAAGTCCAGATTTTAAATTTTTCATTGAGGAAAATACCTAAAAGTCCGGAAATATATCCAATAGTTCCGCCAATAACAACATCAAACGGATAGTGGGCCCCTACACCTACCCTTGTAACCCCAAGGATCAACCCTACTGCAATTATAAAAATAAACCACAAAATTTTATGCTGTAAATTTCGGGGCATAAATGCAAACATAAGGACGGTAAGTACCGTAAAAACAGTGATGGAATGTCCGGAAGGTAAACTGTTGCTTCCAGCTAGTCTTGTCCCGACAATAACAAAACTATTATTGTCAAAAACTGCAGCAGGCCTGGGCACCGCAAATATTTCTTTTAATGAGCAACAAATTATACATGAAATAAGTGAAGATGATATTAAACCTTCCCAAATTTTAGGGGCATATATCATAAAAATGCTTAGCAAGGATAATGGGACTAATGCATCTCCAAACTGGGTAAGGTTAAATATTGTTTTGGGAAATTGAGATAATTTTGAATTCAAAAAAATGAACCAGTTCTTTTGAATCTGCACATATCTATCAACAGATAGAGAGTTTTCCTTATAAAGAAGCAAAACCACTATAATTAAAAAAAATGCAGGAAATATAAATAAAGATGGTTTGAGTCTTGAATAGTTTTGAATAACATTTACGTTCATAGTATTGCTTGTTGGTGGTTTTACGTTGATATTCATGCCATCTAAAAAATGTTGTAAAATCGTTCAGCAATTAAACTACTGTTCGCTTTGGGAGTTTCACCCTCGATTGAGAATTCACAATTAATTGTCATAACACACTGAAATGCGAGTGTTTTAATTCTCTCATGGATAATATTTGGTTTCATGTTAATTTAGGCGTCGAAGATAAACAATATTTCAAGAAAGTGAAATATATTTCCTGGATGATTCGAAGCCCGTTAAGTATTCCCTATGATCATAAAATTCCTCACAGGCTCTTCATTTTTATTTTTTTGTGCTTATCGTATAATTTTGCACACCTCTTGCCATAATTAAAATAGATTTCCTCGCCAAAGTCCTCTAAATTAATCACTTCAAATTTCATTTTTGCTTTAATAGTTGGAATCGTCACCAGTTTTCCATCCTCATTATTTGCCAAATGATCATAGTAGTTCCAATTCCCAATATAATCTCCGGTCAAAAGATTGGTACTAGATTCTCCACTTCCATCCTGCACTGCATTACCAAATTCATATCTGCTCATTCCTATCAACTGTATTTTCCTTGTTTTAGCGTTGTACCTAAATTGATTTTTGTAACCTGCCCGCATCCAATCGTTAAAAAATTCAAACCCATTTTTTGTTTTGAGGATGCCAGAAGAGACGTTTAACGTTTCAATAGGTTTACTTGAAACCGGTTTGAAAAACATAGCTGATAATTTACAAACAATTGTCGATTTGGTGGGGTCAACATACACGGTGTCTTTTAAGCCGTCGTTGTCTATATCTTTTACCAGTATCTCTTGTCCAAAAGCGAACATCTGAGTAAAAAGGAAGATTAATGTTATTGCTGATTTTATCATACTATATTTTCATCCTGTTTTTTTGAAGATAGGCAAAAAATAATCTTTTTAAATTTTTATCGGCTCTTTTGCAGCCCGAATAACACTTCTGATTATGGCTTTGCTCATTCTCGTATGTTCATGCTATTTCAATTGAATTTTCCCGAATAAAGACGAACGAGATACGAACCATAGTCGAGGCAACACCGACTAAATCATTAGCCTCGCTACCAAGTCACTGCAAGCCCAAAGTTGTGCTGAAAACAAATCTGAAAAGTTTTTTTTTCGGCAGTGGTTTTGCCCTTTAGAACCCAAATATAAGAAAATCTACACATATATTGAACATAAAAAAGGCTGTTGGGCTTACAGCACATACTCGTCATTTATTGGCTTCACCGGCTCGGGAATATCCTTTTCACCAAGCATCTGCAACAAATTAATTTCAATAGTACGGGTAATCTGGTTCAATGGAACTCCGGCTGAATTATTTTCAAACGGATTAACCATACTCATACCATTAATTTGGGTAGAAACAAATACAAAGCCGATTAACCAACCCAGAAAAATGGAATATACGCCCGTTGTGTGACTGATGACCAGGGTAAACGTAACCACAAAAAGCCATATAAACACCTTTGTAAGGTAACTATAGGTGGTAGGAAATACCGTATTTTTAATGCGTTCGCTCATACCCATCGAGTCAGAGAACCTGACCAGCATCTCATTTATTTCTATAAAACGGAAGCCGTCTACATAATTTAATTTTGATAAAAGCTGTAAGTCCCGGGCTTGTATATTTAAAATGGCATTATGAGCATTGCTGTGTGTTTTTATCTCTTTCAAATCTTCCTCATCCAGATACTTAATATAAATTTCATCCACGGTACCTCTCAGATTTGCCTTTAATGCATATAAAAAAGCAATGTGTCTAAGTACCATTCTTCTTGATATCACCTTATCCTCATCTACATAGTTGACCAAAGCGCGGGTATATGATCGCGAATCATTTACCAGGGCACCCCATATCTTTCTGGCTTCCCACCACCTGTCGTAAGCCTGGTTATTGTTAAATCCAATAAAAAAGGCAATTGCTGTCCCTAAAAGCGCAGGGATAATGGAAGGGATTTCAATATGATGCACCAAAAGGTACTCTCTGATTAGATAAGCAACAGTGCAGGACGCAATCATAATCAGATCAACCTGCCAGGTATTAATTAGAATTCTGCTTAAGCGAATATTCTGAACCAGGAGCATATGTTTTTTTAATCAAGATACAAAAAAGCTATTACATCTCTTCCTTTTCGTCAATAAACAATTTACCTTTTTTAACACCTGCGCTATCCCTTGCATTGCCCGATTGCTTGCCTCTGGATGCCAGCCATCCAGGGGCCGCCCCCACATCAGCTACACCATTATGCACATCTACAAAAAGTTATTCGGGATGAGACGAAAAACTTTAAAGCGCTGGCAAAAACCAGTTAATTCTGTTATCTTGTTCTATGTTTAAAACAGCTCAGTATGACCATTAAAACCACCCAAACACAGGCTAACGTAGAAGATTTCATCAATGCCTTTGCTGCTACACCGCAGAAAAAAGAGGACGGATTTGAGTTATTGAAATTGATGAAAGCGCATACCGGTTATGAACCTAAAATGTGGGGCCCGTCTATGATCGGTTTCGGTTCCTATCATTATAAATCGGAAAGAAGCAGGCAGGAAGGAGATTGGCCTTTGGTTGGGTTTTCGCCACGAAAGGCAGCCATTTCCCTGTATGTTTACAGTGCTGCCCCGGGTCAGGAAGAATTGCTTAAACAATTGGGAAAGTTTACCATGGGCAAAGGTTGTATTTATGTGAAAAAACTTACCGACATTAATGTTGAAGTACTTAAGGAATTGATCAGCGGGACAATCGATTTTCTTCAGGAAAAGTGGGGTAAATCATAATAAATAATCTGAATTCAGGCTCATGAAACCACTTGTTGTTTTAATCCTTACATTTTGCTTGTCGCTGGGTATCCTATGGATTGTTCAGGGAGAAATGAACTATACCCTTTCGGCACGAATCGCTTTATCAATTATGTTTATTTTCACTGCAATAGGTCACTTTGCATTTAGCAAGGGCATGACACTAATGCTCCCCGATTTTGTTCCTTTCAAAAAAGCAATTGTATACCTTACAGGTATTCTTGAAATACTATTTGCCATCGGAATATTGATCCCGGCATATCAGGTACCAACAGGCTGGACGATTATCGTCTTCCTCATTCTCATTCTGCCTTCCAACATTTACGCCGCTGTGCGGCATCTTGATATTCAAAAAGCCACATTTGATGGAAATGGATTGGCCTACTTATGGTTCCGGATACCCATGCAGCTGTTACTCCTTACCTGGACCTATTTTTCGACTATTGGCCCTATTCATTTATGATATCATTTTTTTTATCAGCGAAATCTGTCCCAAATGATAGTAGCTATGCTCTATTACTGCTTCTATGTTTCGCAAATAGGTGCCGTACTTTTCGGCTATAAATATCTGATCGAAAAGGCTATCCTCCATTTGTTCTACTTTATCCGCGAATTTTTCGGCATTGTCTAAAAGATTCGCAACCAAACTATCCCAATCTGCCTGCCCGGTTATCGGTGGCAGATCAAAACTAAATTTGTCCCTGATTTCCAATCTTCCTGTTTCGAACGTATTTAACAAGCCTTTCAGATAATAATTGATATGGTAAGTTAAGGCGGCAACGGTATTTAAGTTGCCTACCTTCTGGCTGGCCTGTTTCCAATCCAGTCCCAGCAACTGAACTTTGTAATTCGTATTTGCAATAAAATATCCGTCCAGAAACACTTCCCGAAGCCGGCTGGAAATCGTTAAACTTCTTGTCATGGTGATAACAGATAAGAAATAAAGTTATAAAATTTTGGAAAATGTACTTACTACTACAAAAAGTTAAAAATATGATCAATACTTTTCAATTCTACAAAATTTTCATGTATCAAATTGTGTTCGTGTTGCTCGTGTGTCCAGGTTACGTGGTATGGAATATGTCCCGCAAATCCGCCCAGTTCTAAAACAGGCAGAATATCAGATTTAACGGAGTTACCCAACATCAGGAAATTTTGAGGTTCGCAATCCAAATGTTTCAATAGCTTTTGATAATCGCTTGTCTTTTTATCACTCATAATTTCGATATGATGAAAGTAGCTTTCCAATCCGGATTTTTTCAGTTTCCTTTCCTGGTCCAACAAATCTCCTTTGGTAGCCACTACCAGCCTGTAATCGCATTTTAGATTTTTTAAAGTTTCCTCCACACCATGCAGTAGTTCAACCGGTTTTTGCAAAAGCTCCTGCCCTATTGCTATGATTTTATCAATCAACGCAAACGAAGCGGTATGATTAGAAATCCGGCTTGCTGTTTCAATCATACACAACACAAAGCCTTTTACCCCATAACCATAGAGGTGCAGATTTTTCATTTCGGTTTTCAGTAACTCCTGCGATACGGAATGCTGAGGCAAATAATTTTCAAGCAATATGCAGAATTGTTTTTCCGCTTCCTGAAAATATGGTTCGTTCACCCATAAGGTATCATCTGCATCGAAGGCTATTGTTTTTATACTCTTTTTCATCTGTTTAATTTTGTTTTTATCGGTCATAAAGCTACCATGAGTTAATCATTCCACTGTCTGATTTTGAAACTCATGGTGGTTTCATTTCTTTACATTTGTAATTTTGGAAAAACAAATTTCAAAAAAGGTAAAAACTAAAAAAAGGACATTTGTCCCAAAAGAAATATGTTAAGAACAAACCTATCATTTTTACCTTATGTGCAGGAACTTTACGAACGCCAGGAACGTAAAGAAAACATTATTGTAAAGCAATATGCCAAAGGGCAAAAGCTATTTGTACAAAATGAAAAAATGACAAAGGTGATGCTCATCAAACAGGGCATTACCAAGTGCTTTTTTACCGAAAACAATGATAAAGAATATATTCTCGAATTTTTAGGTAAAGGTGAAATTGTGGGCGAAATTGAGTTGATACGCCATATTTCTTGTTTATGTAATATTGAAGCAATAACAGATGTAACGGTTTATGCGATTGCGCCTGATTACCTTTCCGAGCTAATCAGAAACGATCTAAAATTGAACAATCTGCTGCTAGATGTTTTTGCAGAGCGTATTGTTAACACCTCAAGCAGGGCTTCATACCAACAGCTATACACAGTAGAACACAGCCTTAGCAGACTTTTGGAATTACAATCCAAACAGGAGATCAAACTCTCAAAGGAAGATATGGCAGCTTACCTGGGCATTTCTGTAAGAAGCTTGAACAGGACGTTAAAGAGTTTTGAAGGCTCCTGAATTTTATAACCACAGGTCACATCATATGATCTATGAAAAAGTAATATTCAAACGCTCATTCGTTTTAACCCTGATCCCCTTATCGCTGATTATCCTCAACTCATTTCCCTCTTGTTTTAGTTGAACAGGAATATTTTGAGCTCCCAGCATTACCGAAACTACGCTAATATGGCCCGACCCTATTTTATTAAAGGCCAATTCCTTTAGTTGCAACTCGCCATATTTCAAATTTATGGCGTGCAACTGCCTGGTCCCTGCTTTTTTCTGTGTATAACTACCCCAGCCACTGGCCGACGTAAAAGCAGCCTTAAAGTTCTCCGCATTCCAGGCCGGCGAAAATTTGATGTAACCTTTGGGACCATGATATTCAAATCCACAGGCATTAATAAAAGTACCATAGCTTGCCATAGCCCTTGCATAATGGTCACTGCATTCAATCTCATTAAATGGGTTTCTTTTGGCTGCATGATACCTATCGTGAATACAGCGGGTAAGGATCAGACTTTCCTCTACCATGCCTTCTGCCATCAGGTGCGCCGCAACCTGATGCTCAAATCCGCTCATGCATTCATGAAAGTACCCAAGCTGCCAGGTTACCTGCTCTCCAAATGGCTTAGGTTCATTATGCGGATTCGTATTCATTACCATTCCCCCTTCTCCCGGCAATGCGTAAGGCCTGCCCCCCACATGTGTTTTAATATATGGCCCAACATCGGCAGTAAAGTTATATTTCCATAAGGCTTTTAAAGCCGCTATTGCTTTATCTTTACTCAATACCCTTGGCAGTCCTACCTGAAATGCCCAACTTTGGCCATATACCTGATCAATATGGCAAGTATTATAAGAACCCAGATTTTTACGTCCCTGAACCTTGTCTGGTCGGTGAATAAAATACTCGCCATTGAATAGCTCCTTTTCCATATTCTTACGGCCATTGGTTACATATGTAGCACATGTCCGGGCAAATACCTGGTCATCCATTTCTTCTGCCATAGCTTGCCCAGCCCTTGCCGCAGCAATGCAAAGGCCAACAATCCATGCTATTTCGCCTTCCCATACCGCATCCAATGTATTTTCCATTGGCGTATCTGTCATGCCGTCGCCATTCTTATCCTGATCCAGCATAAACTGAGTTGCCTTTTTTATTTTTGGCCAGTTGGTTTGCAGAAATGTATTGTCGGCACTCATTTGATGTTCACGGTAAAATCTAAGTACAGTACCGGCTTGTCCATCAATTGCTGGCCTGCTTTCGTTTTCGGCACGGAATATAATAGCACCACTTTCTTCCTTAAATCCAACACCCAGATCTACACGTTGCCTTAAGTCGCGCTCCAGCTCTGGAAATATCCTGGCAACAGTTTGCGCATATTGCCATACATGCGTGCAGGTCCCGGCACAGGCTCCAACGCCTTCCCAACTCCAAAATCTACCGTTAGCAAATCGATAAGTATTGGCTGTTGCCAGCGTATCAATGTTAATAAAAGTGCGTTCAAGAAACCAGTATGGAAGTGTAGCGTCGTTCCATGTTGCACTCCACAATTCTGTTGTCTTGGTTAGTTTTTCAAAATTTGCCTGCAGATAAGCACTTACCGCCCCCGCATCTTTAAATCTGTTGGCGTAATGAAATCCTTTTTCCGCATCCCTAACTATTTTTCTGAGGTTAACATTTGCGTTGTTAAAATGCCAACTGATGGAATAATCTGCTTTAATCGATTTCCCCGGACCAAGCAGCTCCGCAATTTCAATCCCTCCTACTAATTTTCCGGGCGCATCCACAAATGCCGAACCTGTAGCCTCAGCATTGAAGTGTTTTTCCGTAACCGGCCAGGGTTCAATTGCCGCATAGGCCTTGCCCTTTGCTTTATGTAGGGCAAAACACATTGTGCCACTATCTTGTTCATTTTTTAAATCATCGCCAACAGCATCGAAGGAATAGAGAATGCTCCTTGAATTTTCGGCTGTTATAGTCTCATTTTTTCTTCTCCCGGTATTTATCTTTCCGCTTAACTTGTTAACTCCATTTTCCATCCATCCCAGCACAGCAACATTTATATTGCTGGTGGTGGTATTCTTTATTTCCAATCGTAAAATAGTTGCAGGTAAAGCCGAATTCTCTGCGTCCAAAGGAATAAATGGCGAATAAACCTTCATGTGCACAGCAACAGGAAAATCTTTAGCGCTGTATATGATGGAAGCCATTGGATAAGCCGGTTTAAACACAATCTCGTCCCAATGCGCTTCACTTAATTCTTTAATAAACGTTTTGCCATTCCATACCGCTTTTACAGCAAAGCCCTGTTCTAAAACACGTTTGTTATTCGCAATTGCAGGTTCAACATATGCAGAGCCGTCTCTGGCACGAATCTTTCTTACTTCGGTTCCATCATTCCAGTCTGCCGTTTTAGGTTCTATTCCCTCTTTTATACCTTCAAATGTTTCATTATAAATTTGCCACAACCACAACCTTCCGTCGCCACCAACATATACCGTTCCGGCATGGAGACCGCCCACCGGCATTCCTATATATTTAAATTCATTTCTACTTTTAAAATAAGCCGTCTCTTCACCCCTGTGGTAAAGCGAGCGAACCCATTTGGCATCCAGTCCTTTATTTTCCGGTATATTGTGACGAGGATAGTCCAAAGCAAACATACTTTTGCCCCAAACGGGGAATTGTACTACTGCCAGGCTAGCCGTAAGCAGGCCTGCTTTTTTTATAAAATCTCTTCTGTTGGATTCGTTATTCGGCATAGCAAAATTCTTTATTGATGGTAGGCCTTAGCCAGCCATGATGTATGAATGATGAACCTTTATTACTTTAACTTCATTTTATCATCCAGAAACTCCCACTCATTGATGTGTGCTTTTTGATGTTCCTTCTTTACAATCTGGTCAAACTTTTTAACCAGGGCCGGCTGCTGACTGGCTACATCCTGCTTTTCAGAAGGGTCATCTTTTAAATTGAAAATCATCCATGGATTATTCGGGTTTTTACGCAGTTCCGTTTTCACACCTTTCCAATCGCCATACCTAATGGCCAGCTGCCCTCCTTTTTCGGGGTATTCAAAATAAAGGTATTCGCGTTGTTGCTGCATGGCAGTTTTTCCGGTTAATGTTGGCCATAGGGAAATGCCATCGGTATGATTTGTTTTAGCACCAGCAATTTCAGCAAAAGTAGCCATCATATCAAACTGGGCCGACACAAAATCATTTTTTGAGCTAGGTTTTATCTTTCCGGGCCAACGTGCAATAAAGGGTTCGCGGATTCCTCCTTCAAAAACATCCATTTTTAATCCGCGTAAACCCCCGCTGCTATTAAAAAACACTGCGTCAACCCCTCCGTTAAAAGTCGGGCCATTGTCGCTGGAAAACAGGATAATGGTATTTTTATCCAATCCAAGCTCCTTTATTTTTTTCATTACTATTCCCACCTGTTCATCCAAAAATGTAACCATCGCAGCATAGGTTGATAGCGGGTATTTGCATGGTGCGTATCCATTTTCTCCATAATATGGTTTTTCTCCTGGAAACTTACCAATATACTGATCAACATATTTTTGAGGCACCTGTAGGGATGCATGAGGAATGGTATAGGGCATGTATAAAAAGAAGGGTTCCTTTTTATGTTGGTCAATAAACCTGAGCGCCTTTTCGGTCATTTTTGCCGGAGCATAATCCCTTCCTGAAAAGGCTTCAAAATCCTTATCAGTAGCTGTTGCCGGATCCAAACGCTTGTGAACAGAAAACGGAGTGTTGTTGAGTTTATCCCAATGATCATTTTCCCATAAATGAGTAGGATAATAGTTATGCGCCTGCTTTTGGTCTACATAACCATAAAAATAATCAAAGCCCTGCAGTAATGGGTTTCCGGTTGTCCCAGCCATTCCCAGGCCCCATTTACCGGTAATACCTGTAGCATACCCCACCGACTTCAACATTTTAGGTATAGTAAATGTTCCTTCCGGCAAAGGCATTTGCCCACCTTCGCTTTCATCGGTAAAGCCTCCCATCTCATAGTTTCCCCGGATATAGGAATGTCCTCCGTGTTTGCCCGTCATCAGCATACACCTTGCAGGGGCACAAACCGGTGTTCCGGTATAATGCTGGGTAAATGTCATCCCCTCACTGGCCAGGCGGTCCAGGTTGGGTGTTTTTATCTTTGTTTGCCCATAAGGCCCCGTTTCTCCATATCCCAGATCGTCAGCATAAATATAAATGATATTGGGCTTTTGAGCTGGCTGGCTATACGCAACCAGACCAAACACCATCAATATACAGGACAAGATAATATGTTTCATACCATTATTTCTTTTCTTTGATTTGCTGCAACAGATCAGAAAGCTCTTTCACCTTCTCCGGAAATCTCTCAGCCAGGTTATTTTGTTCAGAAATGTCTTCATTTAAATTGTAAAGCTGACGTTTTTCAGAACTTCCAGACTCAATATTAACCAGCTTCATTAAGGCCGGTCCATTTCCCGGACTGATGTATTTCCAGCCATCCTTCACTACAGAAAGACTCCCCCCCTGCTGTACCAATACCGATCGACCTTTTGCAGATTTGCCAAGCAAGGCATCCATAACGTTCTCACTGTCGGTGGCCTCGCCTTGAGGGATTGGCCGTCCCAGCAATCTGGAAAAAGAAGCCAGCAGATCCATCTGGCATACCAGAGCTTTAGACACCTGAGGCTTAACCTGATTTCCCCAACTTAAAATAAAAGGTACACGGGTACCGCCTTCAAAAGCACTGTACTTGCCTCCCCTCAACTTTCCGGCCGGGGTATGTCCGTTCAATTTAGTTACTGCCTCATCCTGATAGCCGTCATCCAGTACAGGGCCATTATCACTGGTAAATATGACCATTGTGTTTTTCTCCAGGCCCAGCACCTCCAGCTGCTTCATCAGTTCACCTACAGTCCAATCCAACTGTAAAATGGCATCACCTCTTAGTCCCAATCCACTTTTTCCTTTAAAACGGGTAGCCGGCATGCGCGGAACATGAGGCTCTGTTAAGGCAAAGTATAAAAAGAAAGGCTTATTTTTGTTAGTTCTGATAAAATCCTGTGCAGAAGCCAAAAAAGTTGTAGAAACCTCTTCATCCACCCATCTGGCCATTTTACCTCCACTCATGTATCCGATACGGCCTATTCCATTAACTATGGTTTGATCATGTCCTTGCCCTGGTGAAGAGCGTTGCTTTAACAGCTCAGGATGGTCTTTTCCGGTAGGGTCATCTCCTACTTTATGGCTATAATCAACCATAATCGGATCGTTATTATCCAGGGCTACAACCTTTCGGTTCTCTAAAAAGACCGTTGGCACCCTATCGGCAGTAGCCGGAAAAATAAAGGAATAACCAAAGCCAACATCATTAGGCCCGGGCTTTACTTCACCGTTCCAGTCTTTAGCCACAGCTGTACCCAAACCCAAATGCCACTTGCCCACTATAGCAGTTTGGTAGCCTGCCGACTGAAATAATTTTGGTAACGTAAGCCGGTCAGTTGGAACAATCAATGCTGCGTCACCAGGCAAAACACCCGTCCCTTGTCTGCGCCATGGATATTGCCCCGTCATCAGGGCATAACGTGAAGGCGTACAAGTGGCCGATGTGCAGTGCGCATCTGTAAAACGAATCCCCGAAGCAGCAAGCTTATCCAGGTTAGGGGTCTGAATTTTTGTTGCCCCATAACAGCTCAAATCGCCGTACCCCAAATCATCAGCATAAATATAAATCACATTGGGTTTTTGCTGCGCACAAACAGTAAAAACGACGGCAAACAACATCAGGATTAAGCAAATCTCTTTTTTCATATTGGTGTATAAATGGTTCTTTATTGGTAAGCAATGTCTGTTACTGAATATTGAGCTGATCGGCAGCGAGTATGGGAGTCCAACGCGGTTGGGGCAATTTTGTTTTCCATTTTTCAAATAAGGTCTTCAGCTCGCCGGCTATTTTCGGTTGCACAGCAGCAAGATCGTTTTTTTCTGTGACATCCAGTGCCAAATTGTACAAACAAGGTGCTTTGTCAACCTCACGATATCCATACCTTGCAATGCCGGATAGTTACCTGCATCGTCGCCCGCTGCATTGATAAAAGCAGGCAACAAATCAAGCGTAGATACCGGTACATTACAAACCGTTCCGGCCTTTACTTTGTTGATAAGCATGCATAGCCGGTTTCCTTAACGAAGGTAATAAATAGTTCAGTAAATTGAATATTCAAAACTTTTTGTGTCCAATGGTGTTAATATCCGGAACTGATCTGGGATTTATTAAGCGTTACCAGATCAAAGGATAATTTTTTTTAATCAACTGGCAAGGTTTTTGCATTTTTTCATTGTTCTATTTTACGCAATCAAAAAATGAAAACTACTTTTCACGCTTTCTTAATGTTACGCCTATGAATCTAAAACAGACGCTGCTACTCTCTATTCTGGTGATGATTTGTTCAAACAAGATTATAGCACAACAAATTATCGATCCTCAACTGAAGCAACCCATACAGCAGGCCATCGCTACCAATTATGAATTGCTGAATAAAAATATAGAGGCACACAAATCGACAATTAATGCCGAAAGTGTCCGTGCCAAACGATTGCCAGAGGTATCGGCCAACGCGGTTTACACCTATTTTAACCAGACAGGTTCTTTGGACGTGCCAACGATTACGCTTCCCATTACCGGACTAGAGCTTTTCAAGGGAAGTCAATCCTTTACTACCAGTGGGAATATTGCACGCGTGGGTTTGTTGGGTAAGCAGATTATTTTTAGTGGCATGCAGATTCCCAATGCCGAAAAAGCTTTAACCGAAAAATCCAAGGCTGAACAACTAATGGCTGATGCCAGTAAAGAAGGGATTGCCAAAGACGTGATTGCAATATTTGACCAGTATATGTTACTGGCGGAGGTGGAAAAATTAATCAACGATACCGAAAAACGACTGAAAAAGGAGTCCATAAATGTATCAACTGCCATAAAAAACGGGCTAGCCATTCCATACGACAGAGATAAAATCCATCTGGCCTTATTAGAGTTATCGGCCAAACAAACGGAAATAAACGGGAACCGGAAGCTCCTGTTACAAAAATTGGCACTACTTACACATCTGCCTGCCGATCAGCTGGCGAAAATAAGCTATCCCCTGAATACCATTACTTTGACTGAAACCAGATTCAATGCAGACAAAAGGAAAGAACTGCAGGCCTTGCAACATTCGTCTAAAGCCTATGAATACCTGCTAAAAAAAGAAAAAGGAAGCGCATTACCTGCTGTTTTTGCATTTGCCAACCTCTCGTACCTGAATGTATTTAATGCAAATACAAGCCTGAAAGATGTGGGTCCTTATGACAAAGTGGACTTAAAACTCGACCGGTTGTCTACGTTTCCAAATGTGCTGCTTGGCATCGGTGCCAAATGGGATATTTTTGCCGGCGGTGAACATAAACACAAAATAGCGCTGGCCAAAGCCGATATGCAAATAAATGAAAACAAGAGAAAAGACACAGAAGAGAAACTAAATCTCTTAATCGAGAAGTCGAAAGTTGATTATGAAAATACATTGGAAAAAATAAAAATCACCCAACAACAGATCGTAATTTCCAAAAACAATATGACCATTGCCAGCAAACAATACCAGGAGGGGTTGATTAACATATCTGAACGACTGGAAGCCGAAAACGACCTGTACAAATCTTCTCTCAACTATTACATGCAGGTGATACAACAGCGTACCGCGGGCTTGGAATTGTTGCAAAACTCGGGCAGCTTACTGGAAAAAATAATGAATTAAAAATGAAAAGGATGAAAAATTCTACACTATACTTTTTACTTTTTGCCCTCGTGCTGACAAGTTGCGGTGGTCAAAAAAAGAATGAAAACCTTCTGGAAGGAAAAACAGAGCGGGAACAAATTTCACTGGCTAGCAAACTGGCGGGGAAAGTTCAGAAAATACGCGTATCAGAAGGAGAAATGGTAGAAGCTGGCGACACCTTGCTGGTACTTGAAATACCCGAAGTAGAAGCCAAAAAGGCCCAGGCTAAGGGTGCTGTAAGCAGTGCCGAAGCACAGTACCGTATGGCAAAAAAAGGTGCCACACAAGGCCAGATTACCCAGCTTAATGCAAAAGTATCGGGTTTAAAAGAACAATTGGATTTTGCAGAAAAGTCGATGTCCCGACTCAAAAACATGCTTAAAGACAGCCTTATTTCTCAACAAAAATTTGATGAGGTCTTCGCCAAATATCAGGGTGCAAAAAATCAGTACATAGCAGCTGTTGCCGAATTAACAGAAGCAAAAAACGGTGCACGGGTAGAACAGCAGCTGATGGCACTGGGCCAACAGGAACGTGCCCTTGGCGCATTAGACGAAGTGGGGGTTGCCGAAAAGGAACGTTTTGTTAAAGCTCCACAAAAAATGTCAGTTGAAAGCATCACCTTAAAAGAAGGCGAATTGGCCCTGCCGGGTTATTCGCTGGTTTCCGGCTTTTTAAATAATGCTACTTTTTTCAGATTTACCGCCACTGAACAGCAGGCATCAAAAATCAAAACCGGCCAGGAAGTAAGTGTACTGGTACCAAATGAGCACAAATCGATAAAAGGAAAAATCGCATGGATTAAGCCGCTTAGTGCTTATGCCAATATCACCTCGGCCTACCCCGATTACGAACAGGGGCAATCGCTTTTCGAAATCAAAGTAATCCCCTTTAATCCCGAAGAAGCCGGATCCTTATTGATAAAAGGAACTGTACAATTGGATTTAACCAGCAACAACAAATAGCGACCTAACTGATGAAACAGATATTTCAGCTTATCGGCAGGGAGTTCAAACTCTTTTTCAATAATAAAGTATTGAGGATGCTGTTTATTGGCGCGCCCATTATGTATGGTTTTCTGGTGGGCAGTGTATATGAAAAAGGAAAAGTAACCGACTTGCCAATTGTGGTGGTAGATGAGGATCGCTCGGCCATGAGCCAGAAACTCATCCAGATGTTTACAGAAAATGAGGTGATAAAAGTCGTAAGTATATTGGGCAGCACTGATCAATCCCGAAAAATAGCCTTAGAAAAAGAAGCGCCATGCGTAGTGCTTATCCCCAAAAATTTTGAAACCCAGATTCTATTAAAACGATATCCGGAACTTACTGTTTTTGTAGACGCCTCTAATACCCTCACCGCTAATTTTGCCAGTTCGTCCATCAACGTTTGTGCTGCTACATTCAAAGCAGGTATCCAAATTGAAGCCTTAAAAAAACAAGGAGTACCTGCAAATATGGCCAGCACCCAGTTTGAGCCTTTCAGAACTACTTTTATAAAGGAAAACATAAGGAGTGGAAACTATTTGTATTTTATGCTACCCGGTGTATTGCTGACTGTATTTCAGCAGGTACTATTATTGGGACTCGCCCTCAGCTTCTCTTCAGAATTTGAAAAGGGCACTTTTAAAGACCTGGTAAAGAAAATAAGTAACCCCTTCGGATTAATCTTTGTCAAGGTTACTCCATACCTCATCATGTCTGTTGGCATACTGCTGTTATATTACGGTTTCTCGGTATTTTATCGGCTACCGCTGCAAACAGAAATATTTCCATTTGCATTGGCCACTATATTGTTTATCCTGGCCGTTTGTTTTATTGGAATTCTGGGCAGTATCTTGTTACCTGACCAGCTTAAAGCCACTGAGGTGTTAATGGTAGTAGCCACACCGAGTTTTATTTTAAGTGGCTTTACATGGCCCCTGAGCCAGATGCCCCAATGGGTACAGTACATTGCAGGTGTAATTCCCCTTACTCATTATTTAAAAATCTATCGCACCCTTTTTGTTGAACATGGCCAGCTGGCCAAATTAGGTGCGCCATTATTTGCCCTTTTATTGATATCTATAATCTGTTTGCTATTGGCCGTGGTTTTCCTGTCGATAAAAATAAGGAAACTAAAGAAAGCAGGGGTATAAAAAATGGTACCGGCTGTACGGCCGGTACCTGTTCCAGTTATTTTATTCTGGTTACTTCCTCTATACGATAGGCCTTTACCCCTTCAGGCATTTCCCAGCTCAATTCCATCCCCTCACAGTAGCCCACCATGGCCACGCCAATTGGAGATAAGATAGAAAGTGTATCGTGTTTTTTTCTGGCCCTGGCCGGCGGCACCAATGTATAGGTAAATTCAAGGCCACTCTCCAATTCCTTTACACGGACGCTGGTATTTACGGTTACCACATTATCCGGCAGGTCCTTATTCAAAATCTGGCGCGCATTACGCAATTCCAATTCCAGTTTTTGCTGATTATACTTGCTTAATTTCCTTCTTCTGATATGATCTTTCAACAGATAAAATATTCCGGTTGACAATACTATTGAGTTATTCATGTTATAAATTGTTAATGCTTAAAAAGTTAAATATTTTGATCAGGATGTGCCCCAGCCCCAAAACAAGGCTGGGGCCAACTACTCAAAATCTTTATAAGCCGAAGCTGTAACGGCAGCTTTGATATCCACAACAGAAATTCGACGGCTGTTATTTCCGTCTTTTTTGGCCATAAGGCCACCTATTTTTTTTCGGTTTTTCCTTTTCCAG
This sequence comes from Pedobacter schmidteae, assembly GCF_900564155.1. Classification (NCBI taxonomy): domain Bacteria; kingdom Pseudomonadati; phylum Bacteroidota; class Sphingobacteriia; order Sphingobacteriales; family Sphingobacteriaceae; genus Pedobacter; species Pedobacter schmidteae. The sequence goes on from NZ_LS999839.1 coordinate 5,170,732, forward strand.
CTTTGGTGATTTTTAATCAGCCTGATCAAAAAAAACAGTGAAATAAGGGCAAAAGCAAATACAATATGATCAGACATATCTGGTAATTAAATGCCGGCGCAAGCGTATCGCATTACTTCAGCAGAACAACAATGAAAACAATAATTAAAAGAAATGTTCCCCGGACCTGTTAAAAAGGTCGGGGCTTAATGAATAAAGTCTTTGCTGCTTTTAAGAAACGCATCTCCCAATGCAGATTGAAGGGAAAGAAAACGGTTAAACATAGCCTTAGCCATACGCAACTGTCTTGCGAACTGCCTGTCGGACCATATCAACTGTTGATTTGCATTCATAGATTACAAATATAGCTTTATTGGGCTAACATAAAAACACGCGATTCAAAATGCAATTAAACTTAAAACATTTTTGCTTTTAAACTGTAATTATCAAACCGAACACTTAATACTCATATCATGAAAAGAAAAAATTTACTGGCAGTTGCTGCACTAACTTTTTTGATGATGCAGGCCTGTCAAAACGCCAACAAAAGCACTAAGGAAATGCAATCTGCAGTAATTGATTCTGCAATGAAAGATGAGGTTATTCCTGATACAGCTGGTTTTAACAGAGGCGGCGCCATAACCGTTTTTATGAACGAAGCCGGACTGGCTGGGATGATGGAAATTGAGCTGGGAAAACTTGCTGAACAAAAAGCAACAAATCCAAAAGTTAAGAAATTTGCGAAGATGATGGTAAAAGACCATACCAAAATTGCCGAAAAGCTTAAAGTACTGGCTGATGGTAAAAAAATGACCCTGCCCACCGCGCTACCGAAAGCAGATCAGGATCACATCGCCGAGCTGAAAAACATGCCCGTAGATGAATTTGAGAAACATTATATGGAGATGATGGTAAAAGATCATGTGAAAGCACTCGATCTCTTTAAATCAGCAACCACATCTGGAGACACCCCGCTTCAAAACTTTGCAATTGGCACATTGCTGAAGCTGGAAGACCATTATAAAGCAGCAGCAGATCTCAACAACCGGTTACAACATGTACAAAAATAAAGCAGTACCGTTTTTTGAGTTGGCGCTATAACAAAAGGTTCAGAAAAATATTTTCTTCTTTCTGTAGCAAATGGATGGTTAACTACGTCTATATACAAAATTATCTACAGATATGTCAGAAGAATTACAGCGGGAAATCTCAAAAGTTCCTGCATGCCCGGATATGGATACGGCCTTAGTTTCGGCCTTAACAGACTTGTGTTTTCAGGAAGAAAGCCTGATGGCATCCGACCTGCTTTTTGTTTTTGGTTCTAATGTACAACACCGTGAAATTGCACACATTATCAGATATATGTTAGACTCAGCCCTGGTTAATCAGGTGATGATTACAGGTGGCATTGCCAACTACAATGGCTCATTTTATAAAAAACAAGCTGAGTCTGAACAAATTAAATCCTACATCCCTCTTGAAAAATATGCCAACAAAAAGATTCATACAGAGAATCAGTCAAAAAATATCATTGAGAATATTATTGAAGCAAAAAAAATATTTTCATTTGAGCACATCAGAAGGATGACTTTTTTGTCGCATTCTTATGCCTCAACAAGAGCTGCCTTGTCTTTAAAAAGATTTTTCCCCGACATAGAACTGCATTGTATTCCTTTACCTCTGCCATCTGACTTGTCTAAATATCCCATCAGCCGGCAAATGTGGTCTAAAACCGATTATGGGCGTGGACTAGTATGGGGAGAGTATTTAAGGCTGCAAAAATACGGAACCCGGGGCGACTTCCCTATTGAGGAGATTCAAGCCAATCTGGATGAGGTTAAAAGGCTGTCTGAGCAAAAAACTTTATCAGTAGCCTGACCTATAATTGAGGTCAGGCTCATTCTAAGCTTATTTTACGGCTGTATGGGTAAGGGTATTGTCCTTTACTACAATATTTTTACTATTGGCTTCCTGCAACACAAATTTCGCGGACTTCGCCTTTCCTGATACACCTTTCACCACGGCGTGCTGCACATTTTCAAATCTGATCAATGCTTCAGCGCCTGTAGTTTCGGGTAGTTGCCAGTCAGACACTTCAACATCCAAACCATCTTCGCATACAAAAGCAGGTCGTAAATCATTATCTGTTAAATTGAACTTTACATTTTTGAGTTTCAGGTCCTTTACATGCCTTGCCCAAACCCCGTATGCAGGCACCCTGGGGCCAAATGTTTTCACTTCGGGATATTGGTCTATAGCTTCAGGCACAACCTGACGGGCATGTTCAGCCAATCCACCACCGGCCAGACTGATCTCAATATCCTGCAGGGTTAAACCGGTGATGTAATGCCCTGGTACACCCGTAATCAAAATACCCGTAGGGGGCATCAGTTGTGCATTTGCAGAAGCATTAGCCTTCACATTCCTGATCAATACATTTTCGAATGTTCCCGTGGGCTGTTTAGTCTCCGTATTTTTGCGAAACACACTTAATCTTGATCCCAGTCTGAACAGCATCGGGGTCCTCACATCGTCCATGGTAATGTCAGAAATTTCTACATTCCGCAAATGCGCACCATCAACCGTAAGCAGTTTAATTCCCCCGTTCCGGGTTTCATAGATATGGCATTTTGAGATTTTGATGTTTTCAAAAGCTGCCATAGATTCGGTTCCCATTTTTATACCCGCCTGACTACTTTTAAGACGCAATCCAGTCACCACAATATTCCTGCAAGCCATTTTACTTGAAGTCGTTTTAAACACCAAAGCATCATCACCGCTCACCACATCACAATTGCTGATGGTCACATCCTGACATCCGTCAATGCCGATGCCATCGTTATGGGCCACACCCACACTTTGTATTTTAACATTTGCAATGTCAATATTGCGGCTCTGAAAATAATGTGAAGTCCAGGCGCCGGCATATTTCAAAGTCACGTCCTTTACTTTAACGCCATCGCAACGGACAATGCGTACCAAAAATGGCCTCAGCCCCCAACGTTGCCCCTCGGGACGTGTATCTGTAAGGATGTGTTTGGCTTTAATGGCCGAACCCTGTCCATCAATTGTCCCCTCGCCTTCCAACCCAACATTTTTGACGTCAACCGCTACCAGCAATGCCCAGCCTACGTCAATACCCAAACCCTCGGTAAAAGGGTCAAGATTTCTATAATCTTTCAGGTCCGTACTACCCAATAGCACGGCATTTTTCTCAAAGTGGATCATTACATTGTCCTTCATGACAATGGTACCCGACAAAAAATTCCCTTGTGGAAAAATTACTCTGCCCCCTCCGGCTTTTGTACATTCATCAATGGCCTTTTGTATGGCCAGTGTATTTAACGTGAGGCCATCGCCTACCGCACCATATTTCAGGATATTAAAATCCGCTGCTTTTACAACATAGGTAAAAGCAGAGAGCATGAATAAACTAACCAGTAATTTCATTTTAATTAATCGGATCATTTCTATTTTAATTATTTTTCTGCTACGAGTTCAAACACTGCGCTGGTTAACGGGGCTATCTTACCGGCCGAAAGATTTAGTCCAACTTTCATCAGGTAATCGCCGCTATATATCTTTCCATCCTCAGGTTGGGTCGATTTGGTATCAGGAAGCAGGTTGATTTCCTGAACCTTATATCTTTTTAAAGGATCCAATCCTTGTAAAAGTACCTTACCCATATATTCCTTTCGCCTGAAATTAAGCAGATAGTTAAAAAGCACTGCTCTATTTTTAGCTTCATCTGCATACATTAAAACAGCTCTATTTTCTTCGTAAGGAGAAACCAAACGATATAAATCGCCAAACCAGATCACGTCGCTGATGCGCTTATAGGTTTTTACGGCCTGATTACTGAATTTAATTTCAGCCTCGGTCAAACTTTTCACCCTGATGTCATACCCCATTTTACCCATCATGGCTACATCGGTACGAAATTTTAAAGATTGCTTGCCCATCGAGGTCACATGACTGGACACTGTCAACGCAGGAAAAAAGTTGAGGTATCCCCACTGTATAAATACACGTTCCAGCGCATCTGTGTTATCACTTGGCCAAAACTCCGTAAAGTATTTTAAGCCACCATAATCCACTCTTCCACCGCCACCGGCACAAAGCATAATCGGAAGGTGCGGATGCCTTTCCCGCAAACGTTTCATGATATCGAACAATGCCCGGTTATAATCAATAAACAGATTACCCTGGTTCTCTTTTAAGGAGGGTGAATAAGTATTGGTCAGCATACGGTTACAATCCCATTTGATAAAAGCGATACCGGGATTTTTAGTCACCAGATCATTTACCATATGATAAATAAAATCCTGCACCTTGGGATTGATCAGGTCCAGCACCAGTTGATTGCGGGAGTAGGCTTCTTCCCTATTTGGTAATTTCAATATCCAGTCAGGATGCTTTTCATACAGCTCACTTTTAGGGCTCACCATTTCCGGTTCCAACCAGATCCCAAATTGCAAATTCTTTTTACCCGCTTCACTTACCAGGTAGGCAATATCGCCCGGCAATTTCTTTTTATCCACCTGCCAGTCGCCGAGCGCTGTTTTATCCGCATCTCGTGGATATTTGTTACCAAACCAGCCGTCGTCCAGTAAAAACAGGTCGACCCCCAATTTATTGGCACCATCAAACAATTCCACCAATATATCCTGATTAAAATCCATATGTGTGGCTTCCCAGTTATTCAATAAGGTCAGCCGCCCCTTATTACCATCCAACACTCCGTAATTTCGGGCCCAGCGATGCAGGTTTCTACTGGCTTCTCCTTTTCCATTTTTGGTATAAGTAAATATAAAAGGAGGAGTTTCGAAGCTTTTACCGGGTTGCAGCTTATATTCAGAAGCATAAGGATTCATTCCGGTAATCATCCGCAACGAGTTTTGCTGATCAATTTCAAAAGAACATTGAAAATTACCCGACCAGGCCAAAGTTCCTGCAATCAGTTCACCTGTATTTTCGTCTGAGGGTTTATTTAACGAAAGAAAAAAACATGGCGACCGGTACATCTGGGCCCTGGTACCCAGTTTACTATCCAGTACTTTTATGCCTGGGGTAAGCTGGCTTTCTTTCATGCGCATTTCAGTCATATAATCACCATCAAACTGGCTCAGCCAATATTTGGCGGCATCAAAATGCAGCATTGAAGAGGCATAGTTGGTCAGTGTAATCGGCTTTTTCTCGTTATGTTTTATGACCGTCCATTCCTTAATGATGTTTTCCTTATAATAGGCTGAAAAATGCAGCACCACCTCTACCGGATATTTGGGATCCTTTAGCGTAATCGTTGTCGTCGTCACATTATCATCTTCCTGTTTCACCTGCTGCGTTACATATTTCAAATCCAGCGAAGGATTGCCATCTGCATGTACCATACGAATTGCCGGTTCAAACAAATCGGTCATTCCTGCCCCAATATAAGCCTCTCTTCGGGTTGATTGCAGCAAACGCTCGTCGGCTGCAGAAGTAAGCCTTTGTCCCAGATAGCTTTGATACAATTTCTGGGCACCGGATACTGTAAAAATAAGCGAAGTATTTTTCGTTTCAACAACAATCTGTTTGTCCTGCTGTGCGTTGGCATTTATCCCCAATGCAAAAAGCAAAACAAAACAGGCAAGGTATTTAGTCATGTTTTATAGTTTTCTATTATAGTTTAATCAACTCAGTAGTACCGTCTTTGATCAGATATTTAATGTCTTTCCCCGCTTTTTTAATGGTAACCAACAGTTTATCCTTTCCGCTACGGGCCACTTCAAGGTCAAAAACATTTCCGAAAGCATGAATATTCCGCAGTGTCATTTTATTCCAGTCTTTTGGCAACCTGGGTGTACATTCAAAACTATTGAAACCAGCAGGACGCATGCCAAACAACCCCTCGGTAAATATCCTGCAGTACAAGCCACTTTCGGCCGACAAATGCCGCTGATTTCCTTCCGGATAAGCCTCTACCGCATAAGGTACATGATCGCCCAATAACCTTCGGCGCGAATAGTATTTAATAAAGTCCATTGCTTTTTCGGTCTCACCGGCCTGCAGAACACCCCTAAGTGCGTAAAGCGTCGATCTGTCCCAGAAAGTCTCTTTACCCGCCTGAGTAGCCAACCCATCGGCAGTCCACAACCTTGGCGAAAACAAGGCATTGATTGTCCCTTCTTTTCTATCAAAAATCCCCATGGTTAAAGGCAGACAAATCCATGCCCTCAGCACATCATTTCCTTCATAATATTTATAGGTATCAAAGCCTTCTACATTACCACCAAAGTACTTCTCCATATTTAACCGCAACGCATCGGCTTCTTTCTGATAAGCGGAGGTTTGTTTTTTGTTTTTTTGCAACGCCTCACCAAGCAATACCGCCGAACGAAGTGCATCATAGTATAAAGTATTGGTAGACAGGTTGGCTTTCCCTGCCGGAAAGCGTCCCTCCAGCTCATCTTTATCTGAAGTAACCACCCCTTCCGCATTTAATTTGCGTTTGCTATATTCCAGGCACCATTCAATTAAAGGCCACAATTTGCGCGCAGAGTCAATATTTCCATTAGCCAGCGCATAGCGTGAAGCACCGTAAGCAATCATCGCCTGATCTCCGCGATCACCTGCTCCTTTCCAAACCGCATCACCTTCTGCTACAATCGAGCTCGGTATTGCTTTATAATCCGGATTCATATATTTTGCAAACCAGGAATAAGCATTCATAGCCGAAAGATTACCTATCCTATCGCCCGAAAAAGCAAAGTAAGGATTGATATACTCTGCCTGATCATTGGCCCATATGGCGGCGTAATAAGCTAATCCTCCGGGGCCATGCATATAGCCCCCTTTGGTATTATAAATACTTTCTGTAGCCCTTAATTTTGCAAATTCAAACGTGGTATTCAATACCGGGTCCGGGGTTTCCAACTTTAGCGGAGCCGCAATTTCAGCCAATCTGTTTATTCTTTTTTGCTCTTCAGCATCAGGATCAATTTTCGGCAACTGACCGGGGTGGTCTGTAGCCAGGTAATAAACAGCAAAGGTTACCGATTTTCCCGGCTTTACCACCTGGTTCCCATCACCTATTGTGCCCATAATTGCGCTATGCTGCTGCCCTTTACTTCTCGAAGGATCAGTCCGCACCTCACGCTTCAAATATTCCATTGCTATCGGCAGATCGGCATCAGATACATTGGTAAAAACAAACTTTTCAATAGCCATAGGTTGATCGACCGATGGAAAAAAACTACGTTCAAGCGTTGCCAGTACAGGCTCACCTATTTCCGCGCTTACCCTCATAATCCCCTTATGACTAATGCTTTTTACCTCATAACCTAAATTACCTTTTTTACTGCTTCGGGCTGTTGTAAGGTCGAATAATCTTTTATTGATATAAAACCGGGGAAGTTCAATATCCTGGTAACTATAAGAAATATGGGTTCTGGTTCCATCCGGCAACATACGGAAGGTAGGAAATACCAATGTACGATTAATTTTGGCTCTTTTTAAGCTATCTAAACCATATTCAACCCATATGGCTACCTTTTCCCCGGCCATTTCAATATGGTCACGATGAGGTGAGTTCCTGATGATATCCCATTTGATGCTACCATCAGGTTGTATGGCCCAGCGATCGGTTTGTTTAGGCAAATTAACATTTAGCTGTGCATGCCCCAGGCTGTGAGCCAGGCAAAGTGCAATAGCAACAAAACCCGATCTGGTAAAAAAAATCCTCATATGCTTATTTTGGTCAAATTGGTTACTGCAATTTGAAGATTTTAAATTGCTTTACGGTTCATGCATTTGGCCAATTAGTCAACAATCTTAGCATAAAGGATACTACTGAAAGCCAGGTATTTATTATAAAAAAATTAAGCTAAATAAAAATAAAACCAAATGTATTAAAAGTTACTTTTTTTACATACTTTAGCTTTACACTACTAACCCCAAAAGGTATACAACTGGTAATGAAACGCTTAACACAACAACATTTATGATATGCTGAAAATAGAAGAAACGCTAACAGCAAACAATTCTGCGCAACTGCGGGAACTGTATAACAACTATGGGGCTATGCTTTTGGGCTATATCATGGAAGTTATTAAGGACAAAAAAATAGCGGAAGCCTATTTTTTGAAAATATTTACCCACATTTCTAAGGAGATCGAATCGTCGGAGGTGTCCGGAATATACGGTTGGCCACAGATTTTCAGATATACCAGACATAGACTGGCCACTTATGCCAATCCGCTTGCATCTCATCCATCTGGAACCATAAAATACAAGGAACAACATCCTGCACTGCATCAACTTACAGATGAACAGCGGAAAATATTCTGTGATGCTTATTACTATGGAAAAACAACTGATGCAATTTCAATTGAACTAAATCAACCGGAGGCTTTAATCAGAAAGACTTTAAGAGAGGCTTTCATCATAATCAGAACTGGCAGTGGAAATTAAAGAATATATTGAAAGTGGGGCGTTGGAAGCCTATGTATTAGGTTCTGCCTCTGAAGACGAGATCAATGAACTGCTGACGCTAAAGAACAAACATCCACAAATTAAGGATGCGCTTCAGGAACTGGAGGAAGATCTGGAACGTATTGCGCAGCATATGGCCATTGCTCCTCCACCCGGAGCCTGGATTAAAATTGAAAGCGAGCTCCATGAACTCAGGAAACGGCCGGATTTTGAAAACCTGAAAATAACTACCATCCCCAATAAAAATGGCCGTAGTAAAAACGAACAAACCGGAGACTTTGTTGAAGTACAAGGGCCATCAAGCCATATGCGTGTGCATAAAATATGGCGTTGGATTCTGGGAGCTATTTTTGTACTTGGGAAGATATTTCTCGGCTTCGCCATCTACTATTATCTTGAAAGCAGGCAGGCGCAAGAACAAATTCAAGAGCTGAAAAAGGAATTGAAAGAAACCACACTAAAACAATAAAAAGAAAACGATCTTTCTTAAGTGGTCGAGATAACGAAAATTATAAAAAAGGGCTTGTATTATCATACAAGCCCTTTTAAGTAAAATAAAAAATAAGGCTACTCTGGCCTCATCGTTACGGTCACTACATTATTGGGCTGCAATATTTCGGCTATTAAAGCTTTAACTTCTGCTGCGCTGATTTCACTCAATATTTTTTCCGTGTCTTTATGATTATCCTGGCCCTTCTTGGTTGCATAAGTATACAACATATAATGCCAGTAATTGTTACTGGTGATGCGTTGGGTCCGGCCTTTAATCAAAAATTCACGGCTTTTTTCAAAATCAACCGCATCTATTCCCTCAACCGACAACCTTTTCAACTCACTGTGAACAACCTTTGTCAATTCGTCCATTAATTTAGGATCAGTTTCAAAAGAAACAATTAATTGCAATTTAGAAACCGGTTCTTCTACAATAGAAGCTTCAGTCATGGTTGAATAAACTCCTGAACGCTCGTCCCTTAACAATTTGTTGAAACGGATATCCATAACTCCCTGCACAAGCTGCATTGCAATGGCACGTCTGTACGAATAAGGCGCCTCGCGGGTATACTCAATAAACGTAGTCGATTTAGGGGTTTCCATTTTTTGTTTAAAATCAATGGTCACAGGCCCCTTTGGGTTTCGTTTCCCTACATCCCGCCATTGATCATTAGGATGATTACCACCCAAACCGCCAATATATTTCTCTATTACTGGTTTTACTGTGGTCAGGTCAATCGCTCCGGTAAACATAAAAGTAAAGTCAGAGGGATTCCCAAAAACCTGCTTATACAGTTCTTTTATACGGTTAAAATCTACCTTATCAATATCCTTAGCCTCCAGAATCAGGTTACTGGCCCGGTAATGATAATTGCTCCTGATATAAGTTACACTATCCTGTAATGCAGAAAAAGGAGTCTTTTTACGTGAAACCAGGTTCTCTTTTGTTTTTTGCATATCGATTTTAAAGGCATCTTCATCAAAACGCGGTTCGGTAAAATACATGTACACCAGTTTCAACATAGTTTCATAATCGGTTGGTGTAGTTGCGCAGTCAAAACTTTCCGATAGTTCCGACAAAAATGGTGTAACATATACAATTTTACCCGATAGCGCATTGCTCAATTCGGTTGCACTTAATGAGCCTACCCCCGATGACATTAACGCAGTCGTCATCAACCTTGCCGAAAAATAATCCTTATCATTCATCACAGAATGACCACCGGCATTATACGCTGTCATAAGTAACTCATCTTTTTTATGTGCGGTAGGCAGTAAATATACTTTGGCGCCATTAGACAGTGTCCATAAAGTAGCTCCAAACGCCACTTTCTCCTCCTTAATTACCTTACCAGGTTTCGGTGCGACTTTAGGCTCCAGTTTTGCCACAGCCTTGCTCTGGTATGCCTCAATTGATAAAGCCGACATACCGGCAAGCTTTTGCGCAACCAGCTCCTTCGTCGGGATACCCGACGCATCATCAGTTGAAGTAACCACAGTTACAATGATGTTTTCATCGGTAAACAGCTTTTTCAGCATGGCATTACATTGTTCAAGCGTCAGGGTATCCAAAATACCGCCAAACAGCTTATAAGCACCCTCTGCACTTAAAATCGGTGTATTTTCCAGAAAGTTATTCATATAACTTTCTACAAATGAACCATTCGTTTTTTTATCTCTTTCCAGATAAGACCGCTCTAACCGGCGTTTAAAGTTGGCTTTCACCCTATCCAGTTCTTCTTTCGTAAAACCCTGTCTTTTAAATCGTTCTGTTTCCTTTAACACCATATCAAAAGCAGGCATCAGGTTAGCAGCTCCAGGCTTGATATCTGCAGAAACGCTAAAAACATCTTTATCAGCTACAAACGAACCATAACCATACTGTAAGCCTTTTAAGGCAAAATCCTTTTTATGCGATATTTCTTCCCAACGGTTATTCATCATGGAGGTGATAACAGCATACTTGTATCCTTGAGTATATACATTTGCCTTTTGTCTGTCGCCCCAGGCAGATTGAGGATGTTTGAACAAAATGCTTATCGAAGAAGAGGAAGCCTCCTTATCACTATATGTTCCATAAATCAATTCTTTATTGTCTGGCAAAGGGTAAGCAACTTTAGCAGCTGGATTTACAGCCTTAGGTAATTTAGAGAATAGTTTTTTAACCGAAGCTTCCATAGCTGCTACATCAAAATCGCCTACAATGGCTATAGCCTGCAAATCGGGCCTGTACCACTTATGATAAAAATCTATCAGATCCTGCTGTTTAAAAGTTTCGATGATTTTCATGTCACCAATTACACTTCGTTTGGCATATTTCGAATCCTTAAATAAATAAGGCGCCAGGCCCTGATTGATACGGTAATCTATTCCACCACGCATGCGCCATTCTTCTTTAATCACACCACGCTCCGAATCTACGTCTTCCGGTTTAGCCGAAATGGAGGCCGACCAGTCGGATAACACCAACAAACAGGTATCAATAATGCCCTTTCTGCTGATTGGTACCTGGTTAATCATATAACGGGTATAGTCGGTAGTGGTTGCCGCATTCAGATTTTCCCCAAATTTCACCCCAATTTTTTCCATATAACTGGTCATAGCTTTGCCTGGAAAATGGGCCAGGCCTTTAAAAGCCTGGTGTTCTAAAAAGTGAGCCAGACCATCCTGATGATCTTCCTCCTGAATAGCTCCTACAGCATGAAAAATCTGAAAATCGGCCAATCCCTTCGGATAATTGTTATGCCTGATGTAATAGGTTAAGCCATTGGCAAGTTTTCCTACCCTCACTTGTGGATCCTTAGGTAGTGCCACATCGGCTTTTGTCTGGGAATAGGCGTTCAGTCCACTCACGCCCAGAAGTAGCAATGCTAAAATTGATTTCATCTTTAGTGTTTTTTATTTGAATTTTTAAGTTGAGAACTGAAGCAGCCGCAATGCAGCTGCCTCAGCATTGCGTTACTAATTAAGTATCCAATCGGGATTAAATTTGGAAGCCGCTGGCCAAAGCTGACGCAAATAATCATCACTGTTTGGCTGTAAAACATAATCCTTACCTTCTGCCCTATGTCTGATTACTTTGCTAAACCTTGCATCTTTGTTCAAGCGCTTTAAATCGGCAATCCTATTTCCGGTAAAAGCAAGTTCCCTGCGTCTTTCTTCCAGTACAAAACGCAATACCTGCTCCTGATCATTGTTAAAGTCGGCCAAAGTAAAAGCGCGGTAGGCAGTAGGCACTATCCGGTTTTCCCTCAGCTTATTGACATCATCAAGGGCACCTTGTTTGTCGTTTGCACGCGCCTTACATTCAGCTCTGGTGAGGTATACCTCTGGTGTACTCAAAGCATTGTTAAAGAAATCGCCACGCAAATAGATTTTTACGTTTTCATTTCCCATATAGTTAAATGGTGGTGCAGGTGGCCAACCGTTGGCATAATACAATGTCCAGCGCTTGTCATCATTGGTAAACAAAGCGGTAAGTTCAGGCGAGGCACAAACATCCATACCTAAACCAAAAGGGCGCAAAAAGTGACGGGACAAAAGTGTTTCCGGATGATATTGTCCGTCGGGCACATTGGTCCAGCCTATCGGCGTACCTGGTACATATGGGAATGGCCCTGGTACAGTTACATTATAGGTATTCATGTTAACCAAGGTATTAAATATGGTCAGCGACTGGTTTGCATAATCCAGTGCTTTGGTATAGTTACCCATATATAAATACACCCTGCTCAGCAGTGCATATCCGGCAGCTTTATTGGTCCTGAATTTGCTGATCTTACTTTTTTCCGGCAAGTATTTTACCGCTTCTTCCAGATCCAGAATAATCTGGTCGTATACTTCTTTAACCGTATTGCGTTTATGTTTTGCACTGATGTCGGCAATCATTACCAATGGTACCCCTGGGTCGGTGGCTGCCGTGGCTGCATCGTAATGCCTTGCATAAACATTTACCATCAGCAAATGCTCCAGGGCCCTTCCAAACAAACCTTCAGCTTTAACGCTTCTTTTTAGGGTTTCATCCCCTTCTTTCGCATCCATCACGTTGTTGATCACTGTATTGAAATAAAAGATACGTTTATAAGTCTCACTCCACAAAAAATCGTTATCACCTTCGTCAAACACCTGTTTCTGAAAAGTATAAACGCGGCGACCGTGACGGGGCTGTTTCGTGAACAGATTACGAGGTTGCGTTTCGGGCAGGAAAGCATCATCGGTAATCAGATCCACAAAATAATCGCCATAGCTAGCTACGGTTATTTCATTCAACATATTCTCATAATCCTCTACCGTTGTAGGAATCAACTTTCCTTTAGGCACAATGTCCAGATAATCCTTGCATCCAGGAAATGAAAACAGGATCAGTGCCAATAATAAATATTTAAATTTCATATGCTACAGTATTAAAGATTAATGTTAACGCCAATCGTATAAACAGGAGTTACCGGCAAAGTTCTCTGCGAGTAAACGCTGGACTGCGCGTAAGCTTCCGGGTCAAGTCCCTTGTCATTTCTAAACCAGCTGAAAGGATTTTGCACCTGAAGCATCAGAGAGGCCCCAATATCGTTCCCCTTTCTTTTGAAAACCAATGATGAGAAGTTATACGCCATCGAGATGCTTCTGACCTTGATATAATCCGCTTTTAGTGTATTGATATCCGCGGCATACCATAAAGAAGCGAAATAGGAATTGGCATTTCCGCTCAGGTCGGGTGCAGGCATCATTCCGGGTATTTTCTCATCCCCCGGTTTCCGCCAGAAATTCATCGCACGACGGTCAATATTTTGTGCAAAATTACTCCTCGACAAAATCTGCGGAACGGCATCCCTCATTACATTACCTCCATTTGCAATCAACATCACATTTAGCGAAAGCTTCCTGTAAATAAACATGTTGTGCAAACCAACGGTATAAGTGGGCCGCAAAGTTCCGGCATATACCAGGCCATTGATATCGGTCATGTTTGCTACATATCCACCCTGATCATCATAGTTTTTAACCACATTTCCATCTTTATCATACACCAGTACTGTTCCATTGGTAGGATCAAGTCCGGCCCATCTGAAATTGAACAAACTGCTCATCGGATAACCAATTTTCTCAATGCCGTTACCATCGGTGTAACCGTACACTGTTGGATATCTGGTACTGATATCGGTCATCCGGTTTTTGTTAAAGCTAAAGCTTAGTCGCGTGTTCCATGTCAGGCTATTACTTTTTACAATCATGGTACTCAATCCTAGTTCAACACCACGGTTCAACAGGCTGCCATAATTTATTAAAGCCGTTTGAAAGGAATTGGTTGGATCAATCTCTCTTTCGCCTAGCAGATCAGTTGTTTTACGGGAATACAGGTCAATATTACCAGATATACGATCATTCAGTATCGAAAAATCAAGCCCCAGATTAGTTACTGCCGTTCTTTCCCACCTCAACGTTTTATTTGGAGGTGCAATGATGGTAGTAGCCAGGGCTCGGGCTTCAGGATTATAAACGGTACTGGCCTGCAGATACGGGCCTACCGTTTTGGCCACGTTTCCATTGAGACCATAGGTAGCACGCAGTGTAAGATTGTTTACCCATTTTATATTTTTCATAAATGATTCCTTAACAATCTGCCAGCTTAGCCCGGCGCTCCACAATGGTAAATGACGATATTTAGGATCCGTTCCAAATAAATTGGAATCGTCAATACGTACACTCCCGGTAAAATTGTATTTACCATCATAAGTATGACCTACATTAGCATATACCGATACAAAGCGATCCTCCGGAGCCGAAAAAGTATTGTATTGCGTCTCGTCATACCGGAAATCGCCATTTAAAGACTGGGTTGCGGTAATCAACGCCAGATCGACAGCGTTTACGGGTACATAACGCAGGTTATTGTCGTCATATCCCATACGATGGGTATTGGTAGCCGAACTGGCTGTACTCCGCTGTTCAAATCCAACCACCGAGGTAGTATGATGTTTCGGTGCAAGCTCTTTATCAAAATTAAGTTGTGCCCGGGCGGTATAAGCGCTCCAATCTCCACGTCCTTCATAAATTTGCCCCCCGTAAGGTACATGTCGTACCCCATCCGCAACTGTCGTTGCATCGTTTACCATATTACGGACCTGGAAAGCATTCTTTTTATAATAACTTTTATTGCTGTTGCTTCCTTTTTCCAATTGGTACAACAATTCAAAAGAAAGACCTTCTATCAATTTCCCCCTTAAAACTCCATTGAACCTTACATAATTAGATTTTCCGGTACCTTCAAACTGATCCATTTCACTTAATGGATTATAGCTTTCATCCAAAAGGCCTATGCTTTTTAAACGGTTAATTTCAAAGTCCGACTTACGGTAATTCCAATTGCTAAGCGTACCGTCTTCTTCTTTCAACATTTCATAAGGCATAGCCGAACGGTAATACCCTAAGCCGTTAATGGCTGCACTTTTAGACTTGTTAAGGCTTGCATTTACGCCCAGCCCCACATTCAGCCACCTCAATACCTCTATATTGTCCAGCAAGCTAAGGTTTATATCATCACTATTACCTCCTTTAGCATAGCCCCTGTTGCCAATATAATTCAGTGATACACGATAGGTATTGGTTTCATTACCGCCGTGTGCACTAAAGTAGTGTTGTTGTTTAATTGATTTCTGCAGCAGCAAGTCGTCAATCTGCGATTTATTATCCAGGCCCCTCAACCTGTTTAGTGTAGCGGTAAGCTGGGCATCGGTCAATTCTCCGGCCTCATGTTTGTATAACGCCTCAAGCGCTTTAGGTTGTCCGGCACGTTTGATGTAATCGTTATAATCCTGATGTCTTAAATTAAAAAGTTCTTCCTGCAGGTCTACAGTTTCCTTCGAATTCATAAAATTATAATAACCTGCATCAGGCAAAGGACTGATAAATAAGTTGCTGTGCAGGGCAATCTTTGCATTTCCCGGTGCACCTTTTCGGGTGGTAATGACAATAACGCCATTTGCTGCACGGCTTCCGTAAATAGATGCAGCAGCAGCATCCTTTAAAACCGTAATATTGACCACGTCAGCGGGATTTATGGAATTGATACTTCCTTCATATGGAAAACCGTCTACTACATACAAGGGTTCCTGATTACCATATAAAGTAGATATCCCCCTGATGTTTACGCTGCCATTTTTCATAAAAAGCCCCGGAACCGAACCTTCAATACGCGTCAGTAAATTAGTTTCGAGCCTGCTGCTCAACACCTCTTTAGGTACTACACTAAATGAACCTGTTGCCCGTTCTTTAGGTAAAGTCTGGTATCCGGTGCTGATCATTACCTCATCCAGTTTACTGGTTATTGGTGTCAGTCGGATACCACTCAGGTCAGCATTCGCCTTCAACTCGCGGGCATCATATCCGATGAAAGAAATGATCAACGTGGCATTTTCATCCACCCCTGTCATTTCAAAAGCCCCTTCACTATTGGTCATTACCGCCCTGGTTGTATTTCTTACCCTCACGGAAGCGCCAGACAAAGGTTTACCATTTTCGTCCAGCACCTTTCCTTTGATATTAATCGCTTTGAAATACCCTTTCACCAATTCCAACAGTGTTTTGTCCCTGCGCCTGATCACCACCGTATTATTGATGATGACGTAGGTAAAATCCTGTCCCTCAAGCAACTTACCCAAGGCATATTCAAGGCTCACCTTTTTAACATCGATATTTACATTTTTAGCATCCTTTAACATCGGTGTATTATAGAGAATATAATACCCGCTTTGAACTTCCAAAGCCGCCAGAACATCTTTAAGCGTTGCGTTTTTTTCGGATAGCGTAATTTTTTGTGCATAGCTGGAGGCGGTAACCTGGGTACAGGCCATGACAATAAAAAAAGCAATAAGGTTAATCCGCATAATTATTTTCCTTGTGCATCTCATCCATACATCCGATCTTTCATCGTCATGCACAGTAGTTGGGTTGGTTATCGTAGGGCACCTGGCTGCAATTGCAAGCCATGCACCCAAAGAAGTATAAAATTTCATACTTTTGTTTGGTCTGGTTGTTGAATCGATTTATTAGTAGAAGCAATATTTTGAGTGAAGCCAGATACACATCAGGTTCCGATTCGCAGTCGGTTCCTGATTGTTTTTTTCTGCTTCATCACTTTCCGGGTAACATTATGGCATAGCGATGATCCTCCTTCCCTCTATTTTAAAATGAATGGCACCTGTCAGTTCCAATAGTTCGAGTACCTTAGAAACATTACTGTAGCGCGATATCTTTCCATTAAAAATCTTATCCGTCATCTTTCCTTCATATTCAATATCGGTATCATACCACCGCGACACCTTCTTCAATATGCTTTCTATATGTTCATCATTAAATTTAAAATAACCGTTTTTCCAGGCTACGGATTCTTCTGTATCAGCCAAAGAAACCCTTAAGCCGCGTGCAGAAAATGAAGATTGCTGGCCGGGTTTCAACACTACATCCTGTGCTCCTCCAGTAGTGTTGTTGCCACTCACCATTACCGAGCCCTCCAGTAAAGTAGTTTTAACAGCAATATCATCAATATAAGCGCTCACATTAAAATGAGTCCCCAACACCTGCAGCTCCTGCAAGCCTGACTTCACTTTAAATGTTCTGTACTTGCTTTTAGCTACCTCAAAATAGGCTTCACCTTTTAATTCTACGGTACGACTACTCCCCGTGAACACCGTTGGATAACGCAAAACAGAAGACGCATTTAACCACACTATAGTTCCGTCAGGAAGTTTAATCTGGTATTGCCCCCCCCGTGGAGTCTCAATTGTATTAAAAGTAGTTTTATGATCATTTCCTTCAGCTCCTTTTACTTCATACACCAATTGGCCATCTTTTGCCTTGGTAATACTAATATTAGCCTGTCTGGCCAATTCACCATTGGCTGCATCTGTAAGCGAAATCTTCGAACCATCTGATAAGGTCAAAAACGCTCTGTTTCCACCTGGTTTTACATCTCCCGCGAAGCGGTCTGTTTTCTCTGATGTTGTTTTATGGCTATAGAAATAAAGGGCCGTACCTAAACAGAACAGTACTGCGGCAGCCGCAGCAACCAAACGCCAGCTGTAAACTTTTACAGATTTGGATTGCAATTCAGCAAAAGGAAAAGCCTGATCCATTTCATCTAAGGCCTTTGCAAAATCTGTATCATCCTTCAAGCCCGGATTTATCTCTGCCTGATGGTTGTACCAGCTTTCCAATGCAGCCCGTTCTTCCAAACTGGTCTGGCCTTTCCTATGGCGATTTAAAAGTGACTTTGCTTGTTTGTTTTTCATATCCTTAAAAGAAAATAACTCCCTTTATATAGATAAGACGGATAAACATGACGCTGGTAGTACCCGAATTTAAAAAAAAGTCAAAATCAGGTTAATTTTAAGCCTAAGCAACTTAATAGCCTTATTAACCTGCTTTTTAACGGTCTTATCGGATATGTTCAACTGACTGGCGATTTCCTTATGCGACAGATTTTGCTGTCTGCTTAATTCAAATACCTCCCTCATTTTTGGTGGCATCTGACTAATTTCTGTTTCGATAATGCGGCTCAGCTCCTTTTCCCTGATCTGGTTATCAGTAACCATTTCTCCGTCATCTAAAAACCCCTGCAAGCTATCCGTATACTTTAATACAATTTTTTGATGGGCAATAATATCAAGGATACGGTTTCTGATGGCGCCATATAAATAAGCAGACAATGTAGTTTTAATGGTTAATGTTTCCCTGTTGATCCAGACATTGGCAAAAAGCTCCTGTACTACGTCCATCGCATCTTCTCTATGCTGAATCATTCGATAAGCGTGAAGATATAATATCCCCTTATAACGGTTATAAATTTCAGCAAACACAAGCTGATCGCCCGACTTTAACAAGTCAGACAGCTCCTGATCCGAAAGCTTCCCGTATGAGTCCATAGCACAAAAAATCCAGGTTATAACCTATTCCGACAAATGTCAAAATTTTGGTCGATACGGTAAATCTAAAGAATTAATACACCAATTTTAAATTATTTGGCCGGCATAAAGTTCAATTGCCCAAAAAATGTCGGCTGATGGAAATCGGGGCCTGCAGTATCTACCTTGTTCCAGGTTAAAAAATGAGGTTCTGGTAACTCATCCCCACATTTATAAAAATTGGCATTACCACTTATTCCCCCAAATTCAACTATTCGATCATGGCAAAAAACAGCAGTAGGTAATATCATTAGCAATTGCCATTTAAAGGCATGAGGACCACTATTCGGTTGGTAGTCCATCACCACACTAATTCTAACTTGCTCAAGCAGTTCGGGTGCCAGAGCTTCCCTGTTTTCCCTTCCCTCGCCATAACCTATCTTAATTGAAGCCAGGCAATTTAATTCAACATTATAATAGTGCCGCCCAGGGCCAAAACCGATAAAAAACTCTACACAATTGTCCAGATGAACATGCTGATTAAAATCACGGCTCGTAGATTTTAAAACACTTTCGGCTACCGTGTAGCGGACAAAAATGGAACTGTTATTATGTACAATCGAAAAGTCGGCGCTGGCACCTGTTTCAAACTCCGGCCAGTTGACCAGGTTTATTGGATGTAATGGCTGCTCGTCCATCAGTTTTTTTATATCGTCCAGCTCTTTTCCAGCAACATCAACAAATGGAACATCAATTTTTTTTATCATGAATAAAGAATTACAGTCTTAGTTTCGGTAAAATTGGTAGTTCTCTTTGGTAATGATATCTATCGGCATATAATAGACTTTCTCTATCGGGCTGGCATGTACAAAATGGGTATATAAGGCCATAATCCCCCTGTATCCCTGTTCAATAGGCTTCTGACAGATTAAAAAGTCAATCGTCTGCTTTTTCAGGTATTCAATATTCTCTTTCAAAAAATCAAAACCAATCAGTTTAACATTCTCTATTTTTTCCTCTTCCAGGTAACGGGCTACAGACGATACACGCGAGTTAGTTACAAAAATCAGGTTTACCGGATTTGCCTTTAGGGCGGTCGATAGGCTACTTTTTACCGAGTCATAAGCAGTGTCACGTATATCGACCTTCAAAATTTCGTTATTCTTATGATTATCAGCAAAATACTTTCTAAACCCTTCTTCTTTTCTAAGCAAGTGATGGTGATTGTCAATCTCTTTGGAAATATTGACCACCAGTACTTTATCATTTTCTTTTAGCAAATAACCGGAAATATGCGCGGTAAGGTAACCACTATGATATAAATCCGGGCCAATGTAACATAAGCTCTTCATATCCGGAATGTCCGAATTGATAAAAACACATGGTATGTCCAGCTTCGCACACTCGGCCACAAAATGGCTCGACTCTTCAATAAACATAGGCGCCAGCAATACCCCGTTAAAATTGCCCAGCATCACCTTGTCGGCCTGTTTAACAAATGATTTTTTATCGTTCTGATCGAACAGAAAAGTTTCAATCTGTATGCCATAGGCTGATACCTCCGATTCGGCTTGTAATACACCGCTCAATGGAGCATTCCAATAATCAGTTTCTTTTGATACCTCCGGAATCAACACAGCAAACCTTAATATCTGTTTTGACGCCAATCTCCGGGCCAGAATATTGGGTTTATAATTCAATTCCTCAATAATGGCATCAATCTTTTCTTTGGTTTTGGCCGAAACCCCGGTTCTGTTGTGCAAAACCCGATCCACAGTAGCTATAGAAACATTCGCTTTCCGGGCAATTTCACGTACGCCAACCAGTTCTTTCTCTTCGGTTTTCTTCATCTTTTTTCTGAGGTAATCTTATTGCTATAAATTTGCAATATTTTATCAAATAAATAAGTACTTCGATAAAAATATAAAAGTATTTTTATCGAAGTAAAATGAAGTAATGATTTACCTGTTAAAGAAATCCGGCACTTTCGGCGTCGGCAAACAAATAAGCATTTTCGTGCCTGCGCAAAATGGTAGATGGGTATTTCTCCTCAATATCCTGTGTTACTGTGTGTAAAATCGCCTGCGCTTTATTTTCACCAGGTACCATACAAAATATAGCACTTCCCGAAAATAATGCCGGGATGGTCAGTGTTATCGCATATTCTGGTACTTCGGCAATAACCTCAAAACACCCATCATTTACTTGTTGCTGCCGGCAAGCCTCATCCAGATCAACCACTTTTACCAGTACCTCATCTTTAAAGTCGGCCACGTGCGGATCATTAAAAGCCAGGTGGGTATTTTCGCCTATGCCCATACAAACCAGGTGAGGAGGAAATTCTTTCAATAAATCTGCATATCGGCCACATTCGGCCTGTACATCAACAGCACCTCCATTGATATAATTTACAGAACGGAATTTGGCCTGTCCAAACAGTCTGGTCTTCAAAAAATTTCCAAAACCTTGCGGTGCATCTTTGTGCAGCCCGGTATATTCATCCATATGAAAGGCATTGATGCGCGACCATTCTATGTCCTTTTCAAGCAATGAAGCTAAAAATTCGTTTTGCGAAGGTGCAGCAGCAAAAATGATATTCAAATATGCCTCCTGTTTAAGCAATGCAGCAATCTGTGCAGCAACCGCCGACGCAGCTGCTGCACCTAATAATTTCCGGTCCTCAAAAATCTGTATGTTAAGTTTATCTTTTTTAATCTCTTTAATCATGCTATTTATGCGGTAATGGTCAATGGATCTGCTTGTACTTCAGGTTTAGCCTGGTAAACAATCTTTCCCTTTATAATGGTCATACTGATGCGAATATCCTGATCAAACAGCACCAGATCGGCATCCTTTCCTTCCATAATGGTTCCTTTATGATCTGCAACACCCAATATTCTGGCAGGAGTAGCGGTAATCATTTGAATGGCTTCCGCCAATGGTACCCCAGCCTGCCCAACCATTGTCCTTACCAACCTATCGGCCGTAGCCACACTTCCGGCAAAAGCACTCCGATCCATCATTTTAGCTACGCCATCTTCAATAATCACTTCCAGTCCATCATGAATATTCCCCAGTATACTCCTTCCTTCAGGCATACCTGTAGCCCGCATGGCGTCGGTAATCAACGCAGTACGTGAGGCCCCTTTTATCTTGTATACAAGTTTCAATAAAGGTGGCGGAAGATGTATGCCATCGGCTATAATCTCTACATCCATTTCATCTATCAAGTATCCCGCTTCTATTGCGCCCGCATAGCGGAAGGCGTTTCGGCGGCTCACACCCGACATCGCCGAATAAAAATGTGTAGCCAGGGTATAACCGTTTTCAAATGCTTCCAGGACCTCCTCATAAATAGCATCGGTATGGGCTATGGCAGGGATAATGCCCAACGATTTTAGATGTCGTCCAAATTCCATAGCCCCCTTTAGCTCTGGTGCTGCACTCCACCTTCTGATGGAATGCGCATGAAACAAAACCTGGTTATACTCAGCAGGATCGGGATTGCGCATAAAACGAGGGTCCTGTGCCCCGCTCTGATTTTTAGAAAAGTAAGGTCCCTCCAGGTGCATCCCCAAAAACTGGGCACCTGAAGTGTTCAAATCCCGGGCTTGTTCATAATGTTCCAGTGTTTGCAATAAATTACTCAATTCACTGGTCAGAGTTGTTGGGCACATTGCCGTTGTACCATATTTGACATGCGTTTCTGCGATTTTAAGAAATGAGTTTACATCCCCATCCATAAAATCATAGCCACCTCCACCATGAATGTGCATATCTATAAAGCCCGGTGCAATATAACTGCCCCCAGCATCTATTTCAACAGCCTCAGCCACATCTATATTTCCCTCAGCAACTGCTGTAATCTTCCCATCGGTAACAACCACCGTTCCATTGTTTATGATACGGTATGGCGTTATGATATTTCCATTGTATATTTTTAATTTTCTATCGCTCATCATGTCGCTTCAAGGCAGAATTTCTATTTAAAATGTATTTGGTAAAATAATTAGTGTACGTACCCGGATTATGTTAAAAAAGGCAAACTGAATGGCCTGTGTTTATTGCTTCAAAGCCAGTTCAAGTGCTTTGGTGGTAGTATAATACTTACTCAGCAATGCCTTCTTTTCCCATTCAGGCAACTTTCCATCTTTTAAAAAGCCCAGGTATTTTCTGGCCACTTCAGCAAAATGAGCCTCATGTCCAACTTTATACTTTTCGGGAATAACAATTTCCCAGCCACCTTTAACTGCTTTCAGGTCCAACCCGGAATAGGTTTGGGCTATTTTCTTTAAACTAGCCTTTAAACCTGCCTCATCTATTTTCTGGTCGGCACTTATTGGCTCTATATAAAGGGTGGGCTTGTACTGTTGCTCTGCTCCCTGTTTAATCACCAAATTAGCTTTTGTACCTTTCATTACCGAATAATGGGTATCACCGGTACCTTCAGGTGCTTCAAAATTCCATATCACAGAAACCCTGGCATGTACGCCCTTTAGGGTATAATTCATCTCGCCATTCGAATACACATTTAAAATGCTGTCTTTAACAGCTGATTTCAAAAAATCTGGATAAACTGTAGCTCCCGTACTTTTTTTAAACTGAGAGGGACTGATTGCTGTAGCCCATCGTTTTGCCGAAAGCATATTGACATCACTTTTAAAGTCGATCAGCTGATCGGAAAAACAAGCCCATTGTATCATATCTACCAGATGGGTAGTCACATCCACCAATCCATTTCCTTCCTGATTCACATCAAAATACCATTGCGGGCGGATTAAAGGAGCCCCCGAAACGTATTTAAAAAAATGATGTACACTCTCTTTGGTTACAGCAGGGTTTTCTAAAGTTCCTTTTTGCAACGTACCAAATACCTCTGGCTGTAGCGATAATTCCTTTTGCAGCATATTGGTAATTTCGTACCGTTCGGTCATGATATCGTACAGCAGTACTTTATTTTGGTCGGCAACAGCCAATGCCTGTTCCAGCTGTTCAAATCCTCTCATGTCAATGGCCATGGGTTTATCTGACAAAACATTAAGCCCGGCAGCAACAGATTTAATAATATAAGCTGTTTTTTTCCCATTGTTTCCTGCCAGCACCACTACATTTCCCTTCTTCTCGTCCAGCATTTTCTGCAGGTAATCCTTTCCTTTATAAACTTCTTCCTTCCAGGTTGTTGGTTCCTCCAGTCTATTGTTGTACTTATCAATCAGTTTAAGGTGCGCCTCCAGTTCAGGCCCTTCAGGTGCATAAACATGTACTACCGAATCAATCTCTTTGTACATAGATTTCTGCAGCAGGGCTGCATGAAAATGCCCCGGATCAAGTGTCAGTAGCCTGACCTTAAACTCATCAACTTTATTTTCATTTTGCTGACAACCGGTGCTGATCACAAAAAGCAGACAAAAGGCCATCAAAATACGATTTTGTTTAGTGTTGTTCTTCAACTGATGTAGTGAAAGCATAATTTTAATTTTTAAATCATTTTAAAAGACCAGTTCCTCAACCTGTGTCCGTAAACTGCATAAAATATGAGATACATATAGCAGGGAAATAAAACCCAGTAAGCAGTCCTCAGGTCAAACATATCTGCAAAATACCCGTAAAACAAAGGCATAATGGCATTTCCACACAGTCCCATAATCATTAAGGAAGCACCTAGCTTGGTAAAGCGACCCAAACCATCCAACGCCAGTGGCCATATACCCGCCCAAACCAACGAGTTGGCAAAACCCAGTAGCACCACAAACCAGATGGAAATATCGGTGTTGTGTCCTAAAAAGTTAATGTTCCCCTCGGCATAAATAATCAGCAAAGTAAATATTGCCCCTAAAAATGTGCAGATGCGCAACGCCGTAGCCTGACTGATCCATCTCGGGATAAGCGCAATCCCCAATAAATAGCCACAAATGGTCACAAATAAAGTATAGGACGGAAATACCTTAGCTTCAAGCAAATGGATATTCATCGACCCAGCATAACCAATAATGGTATCAATAGCAATCACCTGAGTACCCACATGCAGAAAAATACCAAAGGCGCCCAATATTAAATGTGGGAAATGAAAAATGCTACTTTTACCGGAATTGGCCAATGCCACATCATCACTCTCCTGCTCTGTATTGATTTCAGGAAGTGGCGAAAAACGTACAAATAGGCCCAAGCCCAGCAGCACCGCGCCAACGCAAGCATAAGGTACAATCACCCTCCTGATCAGTTCATCTAAGGTGGCATTTCTAGTCGCCTCATCCATCAACGGAATCTGTTTAAACAGCTCCCCGTCTGTACTCCTTAAAATTACCGCAGCAAACAATAGCGGAGCTAATATACCCGCTCCTTTGTTACAGATGCCCATGATACTGATGCGTTGTGCTGCACTTTCCTTAGGCCCTAATACGGTAATATATGGGTTGGCTGCAGTCTGCAATATCGCCAGCCCGGACCCCAACGTAAACAAGCCCAACAAAAACACCTCATAAGTGCGCGAAAATGCAGCCGGCACAAAAATAAATGCCCCAACGGCCATGGTCCAGAAACCTATCATCATCCCTTTCTTAAATCCAACAGATCTGAGGAGATAGGAAGAGGGTACCGACATCACAAAATACGAAATGTAAAAAGCAAAAGCCACCAGGTACGACTGGAAGTTGTTCAGTTCGCAGGCAATTTTGAAATAAGGAATCAAAATGGCGTTAACCCAACTTACAAAGCCAAAAATAAAAAACAGCAAGCCAATAATCAGAATAGAAATCAACGTATCCCGCCTGCTTAATGAGCTTACAGCTACCGAAGCAATATTATTTTTTTTCATGAAACAAGCTTAAACAGTAGGTTCCCAGCCTTTTTGATACGTTCTCTTCCAGTATTTCATGGCTTCCTTGTTGTTCAGGATGTGCCCGTTTTTAGGATCAATATCCAGCGTACTGCCCGTGCGTTGCGCAATATTGCCCAGTTGCACCAGCAGCGTACTTTGGTGGCCACTTAAAATATCAGAATTTAATGCTGTTCCTTTTCTAATGGCATCAAAGAAATTATTGATGTGTAAGGCATCCAAAGCCTGAGATGGGTTGGTTAAACTTCTGGCATCTACTTTAGTATCATTTTTCACTTCCTTAACCAGTTTGTTGTTCAAATCGTATATAGTATAACCATTCGATCCGTCAATTTGAAGCGAGCCTTTTTCTGCATAAAATATAACACCCACACTAGCCCCCTCTATGGTGCGGCTGTTACAGCTTCTGCCCTCCCAGGTAATGGAAGCCTTATTACCAAACTCCAAACCAATCACTTGTGTATCTGGAGTTTGCCAATCATCCTGATACCTATAGCGCCCGCCGGATGAAGTCACCCTTGTCGGATAATCTACACCTAATCCCCATCTGGCAATATCAACCATATGTGTACCATTATTTAAAGCCTCGCCTGTTCCCCAGTTCCAGAACCAATGCCAGTTGTAATGCAGGATATTGTCCTTATAGGCTACCCTTGGCGCTGGTCCCTGCCACAAATCAAAGTTTAACCAGGATGGTACTGCTGTTTCCTTTCCTATTCCTATGGAAGGGCGGTTATTGGTATACCATGTTTTGGCAAAATACGGTCTGCCAATTACGCCACCATGCAACTCCTTAATTGCTGCCACAATGTTAGGCCAGGAACGACGCTGGTTACCCATCTGAATTACATTTTTATATTTATTGGCAGCGGCAAGCAATATCTCCCCTTCGTTAGGATTGTGGCTGCATGGTTTTTCCAGGTAAACATGCTTACCTGCTTTAGAAGCCAGAATAGCCGCCGGCGCATGCCAGTGATCAGGTGCAGCTACCACCAATGCGTCCACATCTTTATACTCCAATGCCTTTCTAAAATCAGGCTGGGCTTTAGGTCTTTTATTCTGATTTTTTTCCACCTGGCCAATACATTTATCGGCAGCGCGACTATCTACATCACATACATAAGTAATTTCACAGTTTGGCTGTATAGAAAAATTATTTGCAAGCGCCAGGCCTCGGGCATTTACGCCCATCATCGCTACCCTGATCTTATCGTTAGCACCAATTATACTCCCGTAGCTTTTTGCACTAAAGCCCGGCAGTATCCCGCCAAGCGACAATGCCGCAACCCCCGTTACCGCATTTTTTATAAAATTTCTACGTGTATTGTCTTCCAGTTCGTTCATAGTTTTTTGGTTTAATTCAGGTTTATTGTGGTTCATTTCTGTTTACTTAGTAATTTTTCCATGCTTACCGGAGCTCCGCCTTTGGCCTTGCTCAAATCTGCTGCTTCCATAAAAGCAGCTATCTCCAGTGTCTCTTCAGGCTGTACAGGAACTTTGCCACTTTCAAAGAATTTTATAATCTGTTCAAGCAAGGGGTTATACCCTTTAAACGCTCCCAAAGTCATATTCCCCTTCTCTCCAAAAACACGGCCTCCGTAATCACTTTTGCCGGTTCTCGTACCCCTAAAGCTACCAATCCGTCCGTCGCCCCATACGCCAACTACCACATCCGTATCCGGAGTATTAATCCGCGTTACCGTTTTACAGCCTGTCCCCATAACAGCAAACAAGGTTTCTACACCATGTATGCCGTACCAAAACAAATCCGGATGCGTCTTTTCATATTTAGCCGGACTAAAGGTTTCGGCTCCAATTACCTTTCCTATCTTTCCCTGCGCGATATCGGCAATTCCTTCGGTATACCTTAATGAGGAAGAAGAGAATACCGGTGTATTGTATTTTTTTGATGCAGCAAATATGGCTTTTGCATCTGCCAGCGAGGCTGCAATAGGCTTATCTATAAACATGGGTTTTCCGGCCTTCAATACCAGCAACGCCTGTTCAAGATGCAAACGTCCATCATTGGTTTCCAGGAAAACAAAATCAACTTTCTTTAACAGGTCAGCAATAGAGCTAACAATTTCTACACCCAGTTTTTTTACTTCTTCAGTATATCCAGGTATCCTTTCTACGCTGCTTTGTATGTCTTTACTTCCCTGAGGATAGGCGGCCACCACTTTATAACCAGCATATACTGCTGCCGCATCGGAGGCATTTAGCGTTTTCGTAAAGGCTACCGCATGCGAGGTGTCCAGGCCAATGATCCCTACCTTTTTACCCGCCAAACGCGTTGTTTTTCCATAAAGCGGACTCAAACTGCCCGAGATACCTAACCCTGCTCCTGCCAGCGCAGCCATTCTTATAAAATTCCTTCGGTTATAATTACTCATATATTTTTTACTAGAAATTAAACTTACAATTTTGTTTTCAACCCCAGTCAACTAAAGCGGACAAGGTTCAGGCTACGTACATTTTTACCATCCTGAGGGATATTGTGTACGTACCCGAAATTACATACTAATTATTTAATAAACAAATTTATTTTAGTATCAGGCTACCTAATGTTTTCATAATGCCCTTACAGCTTATGGATAGTAGCCAATGGCTGCCGCTTCGGTAGTGGCCAGTCCCGATGCATTTACAGCCGTACCAATACTGGCAACCCCGGTCCACGGTCCTGTTGATCCATAATTATTCCAGCAACGGTAAACCACATTATACTGCACATTCGTATTCGTATTTCCACCAAAATGAATCGAATCGCCATCCAGTCCAAGCTGTCCCGACATGATGGCCCTTTTCTGCAATACCGTGCCAGTCGACAACAATGCACCATCTGCTGCACTGATCAGATAATTGCGGTCTGTAGGATTATAACCACTGCTATGAAAAACAACATTAAACCTGGTGGTCTGGTTGCCAACAGTTGCATAGTTAAACCTGTTTTTAGTAATCATAAAATTGGTACCCATTCTTTCGTCTCCAGGGTCCACATTATTAAAAACCGGTATTTCAATAAACACAGGATTTAAGCCAGTCAGATAAGTTCCTGTAGAAATAAAATCATTATCGTAAACTACGCCTTTGTCAGACAGATCTCCCCGAAAACGAACAAAAGCCCCCGAACAGTTTTTAAAGGTATTGGATATCACACTTAATCTTTGTATCCCATAAGCACCATAAATCATATGCGCATGCGAATCATAACCTACATTTTCAAAACTGCAGTATTTGACCACCACCCTGTTGGTTAGTGGATAATGTACTCCCAAAGCGCCATATCCCACAGAGGGAAGGTCTACAAAAAAACATTTTTCGACCGTTACATCCTGGCTGTTCGAAATTCTCAATCCATAGCCTGTAGCGGCACCAGTAAATTTCAACCGCAGCAGTTTTACATTTTTACAAGTGTTTAAATACATTAAGTTGGCTATGGATCCGCTAAACACCGCTCCTCCCTCTGTTACAGCTGTCTTCAAGGTTAGCAAATTTGTACTGTCACCTATGTTACTCAGGGTTAGCGTAGCCGATTGAGGATAATTTCCATCCGCAAAAATCACATCTACCGGGCCTATAGTCAGCGCAGTTTTTACATTGTTCCAAAAGGTACTATTTAAAGCGGTGGATGGTGTGACATTAAAAGTGGTGGTTGTCAAAAGGCCCATTATTTCATTTCCACCTTTCGACGATAAATCTTCGTTCAGCAACGCCGAAGCCGTTTCCGGTTTTTTACAGTAGGTTAGCCCCATTATAAAAACGGCACTAACGGTCAACAATAATCTTCTCATGTTTATTGGTTTTATGGTTAATTATTCAATTAATTGGCTAGCCAATACTCATCCTGCACCATTTTCCTATAAAGCTCAAGCGCCTTATCGCTTCGGGATATCACGCGATCATTGTGATTTTCCCATATCACAGCCTTTACCAAAGGCCGTGTTGTTTTAAACTCAAACCATTCCTTAACCCATCTCACCGGATCTATATCTGCCGAAAAGCCTCCCTCACTAATCATAAAGGGTTTATAATGGGCGTATTTATCATAAGCCTCGGCAATATTTTCAAATGGATAGCGCATCGCTTCTGTTCGGGCAGCCTTTTTACCCGGTGGATAGGAACTGATGCCTACCCAATCTACATACTGGTCGCCCGGATAATACCGCTCCATTTTGTTCCAATCTTTGTCTGGAAAACTCAAATAATTGGGCGACCATACAAAAATATGATGGGCAGCTGCCCCCAGCTGCTCGGCAATGTTATACATCCTGCGCCATGCTTTTCTGAAATGAACAGGATCAAGTCCATAAGCCACCCAGCCTCCATTAAATTCGTTCATTGGCCTGATCCATATCGGATCATTCATTCCTTTAAGTATGGCAGGATCTACCGAGTCTTTAAAATATTCAGCAAAAAAATCATCATACGCCCCCTCGGCAATAGGTTTTAATTCTTTAGGCAGCCACCCCACGGAAAGATGCCGTACACCCCGGTAGCTCTCCTTCAGGTGCTGCTCCCTAAGCCGCTGTATTTCAGGAAAAGGTCTTCCTTTGGCCATTCCCTGATACCAGAGCACCATTGACAGCTGCTTTCCTACCTGCTTTTCAAACAAATCAACCACCATTCCCTTACGCCCGGCAAGTTCCTCTTTACTGTACCCTACAGCAGTTGGAAATGCGCCATGAAAACACCCATTTGCCGGAACCAAACGCCAGGTATTTTTTATTTTACCCCATAAGCTGATTTCATCCAACAGCAATAAACCCAATTTTCCGGCTGCAGAAGAAGGTTTAATCTCCAATTTCACATACCTGGCCTTCACTGCGCTCCCTTTCAGATTGATAGTAAAAGACTGATCGCCCGCTGTTGGCTTTTTGTCGTCAAAGCTGTCTTTGCTAAAAGCTTCCCAACGGTCCCTTTCCCTTGCTTTTATAAAAACGCTGATGTGAACCGGAGCCAGGGCATTCATTTTTGAGGATAACATTCCATTGAGGTTCACTTTTTCCAAAGTTTGTGGACGGCCCAGGTCTATGGTAATTTCCAATTCCCGGGTTCCTTTCCAACCTACATAGCCTTCGCTGCTCAAGCCTGTACCGGTAGTCACTACCTCGTCGGTAAGCTTGGTACCGTCCGACCATTTGCAAGGCAACTCATCTGCATAAGGCATTTCCGGCTGTCGCGAAAAGCGGTAAAACTTGCCTACGCTTAAATTCCCGGATGTTAAGCTCCCTTTATCTTCTGCGTCATAAACAATCGTACTCCCGGCAAGAGTATTCAAACCCTTATTTTGCGCAAGAGTAGCAAGTGCAAAAAGAGAAAATACACCCCACATTATCGCTTTATAACTGACAGCCCTGCTCATTTTCTTATAGAACTGTAATTTCTACCGACTTCGTTACCGACTGGCTGCCATAGATATTGGCATTGTAACCTACAAAGTATACCTTATAAACGCCAGCTTTCGCATACTTGTAAGTAAAACTATCCAACTTGGCATCCCTATAGGTTTTTATCGGCGTTGGTCTGTCGGGGCCCATATCAACCTTTCCGGTTTCTACAACCTTACTTACACACCAATCTTCTGTGTACACCCTTGGCGCAATGGCATTGCCCCGTAAAGTGATGGTTGCTGTGGAAACACTCGACCTCGCAGGTTCCTTAGGTCCTTCGTACAAAATGGTCCACCCCGTAAGATCCAACAGTGTTTTAGTGCCCAAAACAGTACTGCTTTGCAGTAAAAAATTCTGTGTCAACCAGTTATTCGCAGTACCGGGTTTAGCAGGATCATCAATATATCTCAATACAATATAAAGTGGTTTTCCTTCTACGATAAGGTCGGATACATTCTTTATCCCCGAGCTGACATATGTAGCATTGGTGGCCAAAGCAAACCTGCCGGTAATATCTTTCCAGGTAGCCGCTTTCACGTTTGTAATATCGTATTTGCCGTTAAAGTCGGTAGAGGCCAACACCGAATATTGCCCAAGCTGTGTACCAAACGACATGCTGGTATTGAATGACATATTTAGCTGATCAACACTCAGTATCCTGCCTTCCATATAAGCATAATCACTTCCCGGTTCGCCCGAATAAAAACTGATCATCCCCGGATCTCCATCCAACAGAAACTTCACTTCTTCACCAACCGCATAAGTTTTCTTTTCTGTTGTCACTTCAAACTCAGGAGCAGTTATTTCAACCGTTTTCTTGCAGCCTGCAAACCCCGGCAGCACCAGCAATAAAACCAAATAATTTATAGCTTTCATATCCTTTTTAATTAAATTAATGATTACCAGCCCTGATTTTGAATCATTGCTTTGTTCAGGTTCATGTCATGTGCTGGTATCGGGAACAAAACATGTTTAGGCAAAACGTTTTTAAAAGCCAGCGTTTTTGGCAGTAAATTCCCCGGCAATTCCATATTCATATCCGTCAGCACCAGTTTCATGGTTTCCACAAAAACACCCCATCTAATCAGGTCAGGCTTACGCAGCCCTTCAAAACAAAGCTCCCTTGATCTTTCATCCTGAATAGCCTCTCTGAAACTGGTTTGCGAAGCCGTTTCAAAAGCAGTTAAATTGGCATCGACAGGATTACTCAATGTTGCTGTGGCCACAGCTCCGCTTCCTGTAGCGCCACCAATTGTAACTGTAGGTGCAGAAGTATAACCAAATCCTCTGGCGGTAAGCACAATTGAACTAATCCCCTTTACCCCTGTTGTAGCTGCTGCGATATTGGCTGTGGCTCCACCTCCACCACTAATGGTAATGGTAGGCGCAGTATAATTGCTCCCCGGATTAGTTATCGTAATTGCTTTGATCACCTTGCCTTGTCCATATCCTCTTTGCCTCACCTTATTTACACAATCTATAGCCAATTGCGGCGGCGCTGCATTGATTTCATTTTCAGCTTCGGCATACATCAGCAATACATCCGAAAAACGCAGCAACGGATAATTGATGGGCGTTTGCTGATTGGCCCTTGGCATCACCACTTCCAGTTCCCTGCGGTATTTGCCCGGAAACCTGGTCCAGAACACCGAAGCGGGAGAAGTGGTCACAATAGGTGTTTTAACACCTGCGGCATTGTAACTGAAAGAAGCAATATTCCATTCCCTCCTAATGTCTTCCGACACCAGTGAAGTTACACCGGGATATTTCTTCCACAAGGTTCCATTCGCAGTAATAAACCCGTAAGCATTTCCAATAATGGTGGTATTGGTAGATGGTATGCCCAACCATGCACCCAGGGTACCCACCTCGCGATAAGCGCCGGTAGTATTGCCCCAAAACTCAACCTCCCAGATGCTCTCCTTAATGTCATACTCGTCACGTGCCAGTTTCGTAAAAACATCTGCGTAGCTTGGGTTCAACTCATGACCAGCTTCTGTATCATCGATTACCTTTTTTGCCCAAAAACTGGCATCTGCATATTTAGCTACATCTTTTACCGGTGCACCAGCCATATACAAGCATACTCTGGCCAATATACCTCGCACGGCCGATTTACTTACCCGGCCGGCATTTCCTATTTTCTTTATTCCGGCCACCAATCCCTCAGCTTTGGTCATATCGGCTATAATCTGCTCATAAACCACTTTGGCGGGCGACTGGGCCACTCTGATATCGTCCGGATTGAGCACCGGCTCCAATACAAGTGGAATGTTTCCGAAATTCTGCACCAGCAGGAAATAATAATAGGCCCGCAAAAACAGCGCTTCGCCCTTTGCCTGATTCCTCACTTCTTCAGCTATACTTTTATTTTTATCTACGTTAGCCAGGAAAGTATTTGCCCTCCCTACGCCCACATATAAATTTTGCCATAAATTACTTACATAATTGTCGCCCGAGGCAAAATCGTATACCTGCGGACCAACCAGCAGCGAATTGTCCTTGTAGGCCCCCTCATCAGCTTCCATTCCGATACGACTGGGATACGCTGTACCATAAACAGGTCCGCTACCCAAAATATCATATACCCCAACCAGCGACGAGTTGAGCTGCTCCGGTGTATTGTAATGATTTTCGGGCGAAATAAAATCGGTTGGTTTGGTGATCAGAAACTTTTTGCACGAGCCCAAGCTGACTAAAACCAGCATCGACATCAAATAATATATATATTTCATGGTTTTAAAATTTAGCGTTAAGACCAAAAACAATTGTTTGTGCCTGTGGATAGGCCGAATAATCAAATCCCGGCGTAAGGATGCTGTTACGGACCGATACCTCCGGATCAAGTCCCGAATAGTTGGTCCAGGTAAGTAAATTCTGCGCCGCAACAGTAATTCTTAAATTACTCAGGTAAAGCTTTTTAATCAGATCAACCGGAAGGTTATATCCTAATGACACCGTTTTCAAGCGCAAATAAGATCCGTCTTCCAACATGCGCGACGAGAACCGACCAATAGGCCCTTGTCCGCCAGAACGATAGTTCCGGTTGGTCTGGTTGTCCGGCGACCAGCGGTCTATATAACTCGCATATTGGTTCACATCTGTCCTTACCAATCCATTTCCTTCCAGTACCATGCGGTTTGCATTAAAAATCTGGTTGCCGTACGACCATTGAAAAAACACATTCAAATCAAAATCCTTATACCTCAGGTTGTTGTTAAAGCCGCCGGTATGCAATGGCATGGTATTGCCAATTACCGACAAATCACTGGAATTCACTACCCCATCCCCGTTCATATCACGGTATTTAATATCCCCCGGTTGTATCAACGCCCGATCGGTACCGTTACCTGGCAGATTTTTCTTCAACAGATAAGAGGTAGGTGAAGGCTGATCAAAATCAGCATATTGATACACCCCGTCAAACACATAACCATAAAACATAGCCGCAGGTTGTCCAACTTCGGCTATATACAGTGGGTCGCCATATAAACTTTCAAAGTTAATTCCCGTAAAGCGTCTGCTTTCTCCATCCGTTAGCGCCATTACCTTGTTCGAATTGAAGCTGATGTTAAAGTTGCTGGACCAGGTAAAGGCTTTGCTTTCTATATTCACCGTGTTCAAACTCAGCTCCAAACCATCGTTTCTAATGCTACCAATATTTTTAAAAGCCGTTGCATAACCCGTCGAAAAAGGCAGATCAGCATTCAGCAACAGGTTTTTTGTTGTTTTTCTATACAAATCAACTGTAAATTCAATCCTGTTTTTGAACAATCCGATATCATAACCTATGTCAACCTGATGTGCACTTTCCCATTTCAGCTTTTCATTGCCCAAACTATTCGGGATGGTGCCCAATGTTGGCGTTGCGTTGCCAAATGAATAGGCACTGGCCGTTGGCATGGTCAAGCTGGGCAGATAACCAAAATCCCCTATCCTGTTGTTTCCGGTAACTCCATAACTGGCCCTGAATTTAGAGGTGGAAATGGCTGGTAGCTTCTTCATGAAAGGCTCCTTGATCATATTCCAGGCAAAAGCCCCCGAAGGGAAATACCCATACTTATTGCCCTCGGCAAATTTCGAAGAACCATCAGCCCTAAAAGTAGCTGTAAACAGGTATTTCCATTTGTAATTGTAATTAATCCTTCCAAAAAGCGACGACAGGGTATAACTTCCGCTTGAGGCGGGACTGGAATATGGAATTCCTGAGCTGAAACCACCTATACCCAGTTCCTCATTGGGTAAAAAAGATACGCCTACGCCCTGACTGTTCCTGCTGTTCGCTTGTGACGAAAAACCTGCCATTGCCGTTAAGCTATGCACTTTATTAAAGGTATTGGTATAGGTAAGCGTATTTTCGTTAGACCAGGTATTGACGTCCATATAAACCACCGAACCACTGATCCCCATCCGGTTGGAAGCGCTTTTAGGTGAGCCTTGCGGCGTTTTGGAATTGTAAAATATATCGGTTTTATACTGACTGTTGGTGTTTCCACCGGTTATTTTTAAAGTCAGGCGCTTACTAATGTCGTAGGTTAAATAAGCATTGGCCAGCAAGGTTTTAGTTAAAGCTACCCGATAGGTATTTTCGGCCGTAGTAACCGGGTTAAAACGGTCTTCATTGGCATTGATGTTATCCGGATCTGCATCCTCTTCCAATAGGTTTAAGTTGTCGCGTCCAGAAATAGGGCGGTATCCCCACATGTTGTAAAACAAAAAGCTGGTGGTATTGCCACCGGTTGACAAAGCAACAGGCACTCCGGAAGTAGTCTGATTACTATAATTGGCAATTAAACCACCTTTAATTTTCGGACTGATGGCCTGATCAACCGACATCCTGGCCTGGTAACGCTTGGATGCGGTGTTGATCACCACGCCCTTCTGATCGTAAATAGAGCCTGAAATGGAGTACTTCGTTTGCTCATTGCCCCCACGTACCGCCAGATCATAAATCTGCATCGGATTGGTTTTCAGGATCTGCTTTTGCCAGTTGATCCCCTGCACATTCCGGTAGGTCTCCAATGTCCGGGGATTGCCATTGACATCCGGACTGAAATACCGGTCGTTGGTGGTAGCTGGTTTTACCTCCGAATAATACTTCACAAACTCGTAAGGGTTCATCATCTCCATAAATTTCTTAGGGCGCTGAACACCATACGAGGGGTTAAAAGTAACCACTGCTTTGCCCGCTTTACCTTTTTTGGTTTGGATAATCACTACCCCATTGGATCCTCTGGATCCATAGATGGCAGTTGCCGAAGCATCTTTAAGAATATTGATCGACTCAATATCATTATTGTTCAGACTGGCCGGGTTGAAGTCCTCAATCGGAAAATCATCAATCACATATAAAGGGGCAGTACTTTGGGTTAAGGATCCCGTGCCCCTGATCACAATATTCTGCGCTACGCCCGGCTGTCCGTCGTTGGACGACACCTGCACACCGGCAATCCTGCCCGCCAGCGCTTCCGAAAATGAGCCCACCGGTGCTTTGGTGATGTCGCTCAGCTTCACCTGTCCTACCGAGCCCGTTAAATCAGCTTTATTCACTGTTCCATAGCCCACTACCACCACTTCGTCCAAAGATTTCAACTCCTGTTTCAGGCCAATCCTCAATGTTTTTTTATCCCCAATCCCCACCTGTTTGATTTCGTAACCTATATACGAGAAAATCAGGATATCAGCATCCCCGGCCTTCACAGTAAACTCACCATTGCCATTAGTGGTCACTACTGCATTGGTGCGTTTCAGCTTTACCAATACCCCGGGCAGAGTCTCGTTACTCGCTTCATCAACAACAACGCCTTTCAATGTTCTGATGCCATTTTGGGCCATAACCACCCATGGCGCAAATAAACAAAAAGCAAATAGCAGTATACGCAACAGCCTGGCTGCACTGCACCATCTTCCTTCCATAATCTGTAAGTTTTAGTAAATTTCTTAAGCTGTTTACCTCCGGGTAAGCGCTTCTATTTCGATTTTTTCTTTTGAATTTTAAGCATTGCCTGGGCAAATCTTTTTCCCAGTTCCCTGGCCGATGGAGTATCCAGATGGGTACCATCTCCCTTGTGTACCAAACCTTCGGCAGTAGCCACTCCGGTATAAGGTACTTCGGCAGGTAAATCTTTCAGCACATGGTTAATGAGCTTATAGTTTTCTTTGTAATAACCGAGTTCGCCAGCTACAAAAGGCAAATCAGCTGCGCCAAGGTCCTTGCGCAAATCGGCTATGAGATTTT
Source organism: Pedobacter schmidteae (assembly GCF_900564155.1). Classification (NCBI taxonomy): domain Bacteria; kingdom Pseudomonadati; phylum Bacteroidota; class Sphingobacteriia; order Sphingobacteriales; family Sphingobacteriaceae; genus Pedobacter; species Pedobacter schmidteae. Next base: position 5,208,034 of record NZ_LS999839.1, read on the forward strand.
TTAAAAGGCCAAGGTAAAGTTTCGATTTTTCGACATTGCTATCGCTCTCGCCCTGGTGCCATATAATCCCCTTTATAACCCCGTATTGCATGGCTATTTTCGCACGTTTCAACGCGTCATCATAAGGATGATCTTTCAAAAACTCTTCACCTGCTTTCCAGGCCTTTATTGGCGAACCACCTACTGCGCAGGGTATCAGGCCTATTTTTATCTTTTTATTTTTACCCAGCATCTGTGTGGCAAAGTTCAATCCCGGACCAACCCCAACAATAGGCGGCCTGTCAAAATGAAGCGGATCTGTAGCCGGTACCCATTCACCACTTTTATTCAACATCAGGATTTGCGGATTAACCTGTTTGCTCAATGAATCAACCAATCCACGACCGGCCATATTGGATTGTCCAACCAACAGGTACAAATGGAAATTTGGGTCGGCTTTCTGCGGCAGTTTTATTTCTTGCGCATAGCCACTTAAGGCCAATGCAACACAAAATACATTGATGAGTAAGCGTTTTAAGGGGAAGAAATGAGTAACAATTTTCATAAATAACCGGCTATGTAAATACTTGGTGAATTATTCTATTGTACAGGTTATTTGCCCGACAACTTTTCTATGAGCCATGTGTTCATCCGCTTGTTTTGCTCGGGAACCCATTCATGCCCCGACGTTTTGGCAATATAGAGTTCTTTGGGTGCCGTTATACTGTTGTATGCGGCATAGCTGGCAGTAGGTGGACAGGTTTCATCATTAAAACCCCAGCTGTACAAACCCGGTATTTTTAGCAGGCTGGCAAAATTAACCACATCGTAGTATTTACTGGTCGCTATTCTTTCCTTACTCGCTTTAGTTGCATCCATTAACAAATGTGGCCAGCCACCCGTGCGGCCCGAAAGGTAACCTGTTTGGTCGCACATTCCCGGAAAATAGGCCACCATTTGTGTCACCCTTGCATCCAGGGCAGCAGTAACTATTGTAAGTGCACCACCCTGACTGCCACCTGCAACGCCCAGGTTTTTTCCATCAAATTGTGACAAACTGCACAGAAAATCGTTTGCCCTGATACATCCCATAAACACCCTTTTAAAATAATAAGTATCACGGTTGTCACTATTGAAGCCCGAATAGCCTTTGAGGTCTGTATCGGCGATGCGTTTATAGGTGCTATCAGCCATGTTTACCGGAATGCCGTGAATACCAATACTGAGTACAATAAACCCTTTGTCGGACAGGCTTACATCAGGTCTGTAGCTTCTTACCCCGGCACCGGGTACTTTTAATATTGCAGGATACTTTCCCTCCTTTTTAGGCACACTCAGCATGCCGTAAATCCGGGAGCCCAGCTTGTAGTTTTGAAAATCCACTGCATACGCATTTACCGTTGCCGTACTTTTTTCGGGTAGCAATGTCATTTTCGCATCCATCGGAATTTTAGCTGCTTCCTCTTTGGCTTTGTTCCAGAAAGCTACAAAATCTTTAGGCATAGTGGTGGTCGGCTTAATCTGCTCAGGCTCAAATGCCGCCGTTGCCAGTCCACGATACATCTTTCCATCTATTTCGGCCGTCACTACACAACGCAGGAAACCTGGCTTTTTCAAAGTTCCACCCGGTATCAGCTCTTTGGCTTTAGCCAGCACTAATGTCTCTTTTTTAAGTGGAGGCATCCTTTCCAAACCAAGGGTATAATTAACTTTTACGTCCGTCAACGGTTTATCTCCTTTCTGTATCAACACACTAAAGGTTACTTCTTCACCTGTTTTATACACCCAATCCGGACGATCGGCATCTACTACAATCTTAACGGCTTCGGTCTGTGCAAAACTCACTGCCGGACTGCCCAGCTGAACCAGCAGAAATAATACAGAAATCATTAGCCTGCCAGTCGAGAGGCTTTTTAAAATGAGCTTTTTCATTAGCATATATTTTTATAAGAGGTTATGAAGCTATCACAATAATTTAACAATACCCCAACTTTCCGACCTTATAATGGATTGATTTGACCGGAAAAGTATGCCACCCGCTTTAGGGCGTGTAAATCCGGCTCCTTCAAAATTATTGGGGTCATCCACAATTTTCCAATCGGCCGATGGTAGTTCTTTTCCACTTACATACATATCCTTTATGCCCCACATCCGCTGTGTAGGGCCAACACTGGATTTATTCCCCACATATCTGAGCCCAACATACAGTGCTTTTCCCGGAACTACCAACGACGAGATATCGCCATCTCCCGATTTTTGCCACTCTTTGGTCTCAGCCAGCTTAAACCGCTCTGTAACATCTGTCCAGGTAGCTTTTTTAATGCCCTCCATAGAATAATCTCCATTAAAATCGGAGGAAACAACAATTGCCAAATTGTTCTTTTGCGCGCCAAATATCACCTGGCTGGAAAAGGAGAGCTGTTTTTTTCCGTTGGTCTGTGCAGCGGCAGGCCTTGCAAGCGTCAAACTCAACGCAGCAACTATCACGGCAATGCCAAAATAGTGCTTAATTTGAAGTAAGGTTTTGTTCATATGGTTTGGTTTTTGGTTAGGTTAATCAAAATCTCCGGTTACGTTACCGTAAACAGAAAAAAATACTACCATCCTATACCAGAACGGTAGGTTTTTATTTTTATACTGAATATTCAGGTTTCCACAGCTGGAGATTTCCTGTATCGGCAGCCGTGTTGCCCATATGCACTGCTATAGCCACATCACGACCGGTAAGCACATTAGAACCAGGCGTTTTACTGTTTTTTATGCAATCGGCAAAGGACAAAAATGCATAGGCAGTAGGATCCATATTTTTACCATCCGGACTTTGAAAATCAACCTTCAGCCCTTGTCCCGGCTTTACAGCTTCAACGGTTGCCCCAGTTACTCCATCCACAGTTCCCAACACCTTGGTTACCGGTTCCGGATAAATCAGCGCACTGTCGCGCCTGATTTCCAGTGTCGCTTTTGATCCCAATATCCGTATGGCATAGCTGTTATGCTGATTACTCAATATTGAAGTCACACTTGATTTTACCCCATTTTTATATTCATAAATAGCGCGCACATTATCATTGGTTTCCCTTCCGTCTTTCCAGAAATCTATCCCCCCCAAACCTACTACCTTTAAAGGATGGCCACCTAATATCCAGTTTGCAATATCAATCTGATGCGCTGCCAACTCGGCCATCACCCCACCGGAATATTCCCGGTACATACGCCAATTGATCTGCCTTTCTAATTTTGGATCTGCTACCGGCCGACGCCAGTCAGAATTCCTGTTGTACTGACTTTCTATATGGGTTACCGTGCCCAGCCAGTTATCGTCTACCATTTGTTTTATCTTATGATACAAGGCATAATAACGGTACTGATGTCCAACCTGCAACACTAGATTGCTCTTCTTCATGCGGGCAACCAGATCCATGGCTTGCGGAATGTCATAGGTCATTGTTTTTTCCACATACACATGTTTTCCGGCATCCAGTGCATCCACCACCATTTGGTAATGCAAATTTAAAGGTGTAGCTATATAAACAGCATCAATATCTTTATTCCTCAATAGCTCATGATAGTTTTTGTAAAACTTAGGATTTGCTGTCTTAGAATGCTGCTTCATCGATTTTAAACTTGCTTCTACAATATCACAATAGGCGATGAGATCCATTCCCGGCAAAGTTTTGATGATACTGGCTACTCCTGCGCCTCTTTGCCCGCACCCTACCAAACCAATCCTCACTTCCTGGTCAGCACGACCAAAAGCAAACTCAGGAATTCCAGCTAAGGCCAGGCCCGATAAAGCGACAGAACCATGTGTAATAAACTTTCTTCTGGAAATGTTAAAATGTGTCATTTGATGGATAATTGTACAATGTTAAAACCATTAAATATTAAGCTATTGCTTTTTCGGGTACGTTACCGAAGATATGTATTTTAATTAAAAAAAAGAAATATTTTTTTAGTTTATATTTTTCTTGATGCGAATGACAAAGAGATCTGTTTTTTATTGAGGTGGATAGGAACAACTTTTATCGCCCTATTTTTCGTTACGGGAATGATGAGATACCAGGGTACAAACAGGCTTATTATCCAATTATAACCCCGTTATAAACTTGTCAAAAAAAAGCTGAATTATCTTTTAAAGACAATTCAGCTCTACATCGCTATAAGCTATGTTACCGGCAGTATCATAGCTGTAAAAGCCTTTTGAGTTTATTTTTTTGCCGGGGCCAGTGAAAGGATATATTTCACCATCTTTTTGGCATCAACCTGCGTTATTTTTGGATGGGCAGCCATAGGAATTTGTCCCCATACACCGCTTCCTCCTTTAATTACTTTTCCTGATAACAGGGTAATGTTGGCATCTGTAGCTGCATATTTTTTTGCAATATCAGCATAAGCAGGCCCAACCAGCTTACCTTCTGGTTTGTGACAGGCAAAACAATCTGATTTTGAAATCAATAATTTACCTGCTTCTATGTCCTTTTTTGGATCTGTAGTTTGACTTTTAGCTACTCCGCTCAGGAAAATACCAATAGCCAGACAGCTTGAAAAAATGGTGGTTCTATTCATTTTGTGTGTTTTACTTGGGTTATGTGTTCCCGCTAAAATTAAAATATTTCTGTTTATCCTCCACATAAATTTTTAAATATTTTTAATATCTCTATGCTTTTAAAATTTCATGGCTTTCTCAATCGATTCAAAGTATAGCAAACCAACTTATTATCAATCGGTTCCCCTTTTACACTTTTAATATTTTCCAGGTTCAGCTCGTATACATATCCAGCCTTCAAGCCATCAATAGTTAAAGAAATACGCTTCCCATCGGCCGATATTTTAATATTTTTCACCTCGTCGGTTGCCAAACCAAACTGATCGGAACCATATTTTTTGTGATAAGTATAATAATAATGCCTCATTTTATAGTTCGCCGGGTTTAGGGCAGCTTTGGCAGCTATAGGTTGGGTAAAAACAAGGTCAAAACCATTGGATGTTAAGCTCATGGTATACACATCCACAGGCATTTTACCAGTAAAAACCACACGTTGTATCCCTTCATCGCCCAGCCAGCCATGAGAATTCTGTCCCACATATAAACTGCCATCAGGTGCAAATGCCATGCGGTTGTTTCCTTTTCTTAAACCATGGCCATCTAAAAACGGGATACAGGCTCCTTGCAACTCCCCATCTACCCTTTCCAGCATTACCCTTACAATACGTTCCTGATTCATTTCACCAATTAGCAGCTGACCGCCAAAAGGGCCAAATTTACCTTTAGTATTGTCGCATACCGGCTGTGTAGGCGAATTGGCCATAATGCCATGAGGAAACAATATCGCTGCAGGGCTACGCATAGCATCCAACGCCTCCTGTGTCAGGTGGTAAGGATTCCCTTTATTCCAGCCTTTGGTCCAGATTAAACTCCCTGGATGCCCGTAAAATTTCCCTTCCCGAATGTGATACAGCGGACTTGTACCCACCCAGTCGCCCTGGTTATCGGTAGCAAACAGGTTACCCTGTAAATCAAAGCCAAGGCCATTTGGCGAGCGAAAACCTGATGCATAAGGATGCAGCTTTCCATCCGGGCTTAGTTTCATAATCCAACCCCGGTAAGGTACGGCAGAGAACATTTGTCTAAGCCCATCGGCACCATCCCTTCCCGATGTATCGATTTTACCCCTCACTTCCGGCCGCATACTTCCTCCGGGAGAAGAAGAGTTCAGGGCAATAAAAAGGTTCCCCTTTTTGTCTTTAACCGGTCCGTAATTGTATTCATGATAATTACCGGAAAGACCAAAATCATCCGTTACGTTTTCATACAGGTCAGCCACACCATCGCCATTGGTATCTTTTACCCGGGTCAGCTCGGGGCGCTGTATAATCAGCAATTCTGTATTGCTGATCACCAGGATGCCCAGCGGATCGTGTAACCCTTCGGCAAACAGCTTCCATTTTTTAGTTTTCGTGTTGTAGGTCATCACCTCCCCTCTGGTAAAACAGGCCACCATTCTTCCGTCGGGCAAAAACTCTACGGCTCCGTTTTCGCTGGTCAGGCCTTCAGGCATTTTGATATTTTCGACCCGGTAAGCTGCTTTTTTAGGTGGGTCGATGTTTACCACAGTGGCACCGCAGCACAGCAAACCAATCAAAAATCCGGCTATTAGTTTCATTTTCATGGCTTCCCTCCTTCTTTTACTGGGGTATTTGTTCCGTTCATGGTTATGGTAAAATTTCTGGCCTGCGCAGCTGTCAGCTTCAGTTTCCCATTCTGCCATTCACCTGCCGAGGCCTTACAGTTTGTTGCTTCTGCGGAAGCAATGGTAAACCAAATTGGGGTATTGGATGCCGGTATTTTAAATGCCCTGATCAGTCCGCCATTGGCTGCAGGCCTGATCATTTCATAAACATCGGTTCCATTTATGGTATAATGAAACTCGGGGTAACGGTTGATGAGCTGGTACCCTTTGTAAGCGGTACGTGGCAAAGTCCCCTGTTCGTCAAAGCTGAAAGGGAAAGTGATATCTCTGAAAAAGACCTTACCAACCACCTTGGCCAAGGCATCTCCTTTTCCTTTCCATAGGTCTGAATTGTCTAAAAAGCCACCCTTCCATGCAAAACGAAGTCGGCAGGTACCAGCATCCCAACAATAGGACAGGCTGTCGGGCAAGCTTACCGCAATGGCGGCCGGACTAGCCCCGGCAATAAATACCCTGTACAGGTAAGGTGGTTTAGGAGTATAGGGATGCAAAGGTTTTGGCACGGCGGGCATGTGGTGCCCGGCATGCATATCGTCATGTTTTTCGCCATCAGACATCGCTTCTCCCCTGCGGTTGGGCGGAATCTGAGTATCTTTGCTCAGTTCAGGCATTTTGCCGGTGGTGTTTACATACATAGCTCCATACATCACAAAACCATGACCGGGATAAGTGCAAACATAAGGGTAAACACCGGCTTCTGCGGGGGCGGTAAAGTTCAACACCTTTTGTTGATGTGGCGACACTACCGGGACAGACCACAGCACTTTGGCCGATTTGGGAATGTAATTTACTGCAGGGCCTTTTTCGCCCAGATTTAATGCGGCTGTTACGATCTCCTCCCGTGCTCCGGGTTTGGTAATCACCATATTATGGTCCATATCATCGGTATTCTCAAAAATGATTTTCACCTTCTGGCCCGGCTTTGCATGAAAACGGACCACATCAAACTGTAGTCCTGTTTCTACCTTCATGTGGATGGTCAACAGATTGTCGGGCACTATTTGGGCCGACAGACCTATTGCCCCCCAGCTCAAAATTATGCTCAAAAAGAAAGCTTTATTCATTTTCATTGCCTATCCTTTTACTGCTGCCAACCAGGCTTGTGCCATTAACTGTGCCCCTGCCATAGTTGGATGCACACCATCCCATGTCCAATACTCGCCCGGCGCATGTTTTATTGCAGTATTGTATACCTGCTGATAAGGAATAAAAGCTGCCTTATACCGATCGGCAATCTCTTTGGCAGCTACCCGAAACTCATTGAAAGCCGGGTCCCACACCTCATAATTGCCTTTAATACCGGCTACACCAAAGGGTTCACCAATAATCAGTCTCAAGTCTGGATTACTTTGCAGAGTTTTGTATATCAACGCATTAAAGTCATCTTTATAAGTTTTGATGGTACCGGTGTATCCTTTAGATTTTACATGCCAGTGGTCATTTACCCCCACATGGATGCTCAGCACATTGGGTTTTATCTGCATACAATCGGCATCCCATCTGGCGGCCAGCTGATAAACTTTATCTCCGCCTACGCCACGGTTATAAATTTTAAGATTTTTGGCAGGATGCTTACACAGCAAGTCCGAAGCGGCCAGAAAGGCATAGCCCGAACCCATTGCCTGAGCGTCGTTAAACAACAATTCCTTTCTGTTTCTTTTAGCATCCGTAATGGAATCGCCCTGAAAAAGCAATATATCATTTGAACGGAGACTGATTTTAGTTCCCTTTTCACTTGCCAACGCTGCCGATACAATTTCGGGGATACTGATGGTCATTGCCCCCGCCAATGAGATTTTTTTAAGGAAATTTCTTCTGCCGTTAGATTGGTTTGGTTCAGTCATGTTATACTTTTTTAGCTTTTATTAAACATTTGGCTGTAATGAATAGCAGCTTCAAAAATGCCTCCACTGCGGGCATAATAATCTTCATTCAATTCAAACACGCCATTTTTAGGTTTTGTCCAGGAGGCTGTGGCCAGGGGATGATAACCCAGCATATTTTTCCAATTCTGATAGTTCATGTCTCCATTGGTTTCCATAAACCCCATGCCTACGCCCGGAAAAGGTTGCAGACGGGCTGCCAGGTTTTTGTTCCAGTCAATCAGAATCGGATTTACCGTCAGATCGGCACATAAACAGGGAATATTTTTCTCATCGGCCAGTCTCGCTATTTTCATGGACAGGCTCAGTGTTTTAGCAATTCCTTTCAACACCAATGCGCCATAGCCTTGCTCTATCCTTCGCAAGGCCGCTACTTCGTCATGCACACTTTCATCTGCGGCCATAGGTAATCCCATATCTCCTACATCTTCGTCATTTTGCTCGGTCAAGGGCTCTTCATAAAACAAAATATGCTCAAATGCCCCAATTTTTCGGGCGTGGTCCAGGTAACGCATCAGCAATTCTTTACGCTCATATCTGCCATTGGCATCCATGGTATAAATCAATTTTCCCGATTCTGTTTGGGTGGTACGCAGGTTTTTCAACGTTTCATGCACCTGTGTCAGTCTTTCCATATCCCTTTGCAACATTTCAGCCTGACTGCCGGGATAACCGGTTTTAATCTTAAACACAAAATATCCGGCGGCGGCGGCATCTTTCAAATCCTGCATAGGCATGCCGTAAGGCACCTGGTACATAATGGCCACCTTGTTGTTGCGGTGCGACAAGCCTTTTTGATAATCCTGTGGAATCATTTCATCAAAAGTTTGGTAGCCATTTTCTGCTGCGTACAACAACCAGGCGGCATTATCTGCACTCACCAGGGCATTGTAAACAAAATTCAGGTTAAGGTCGGTTTTTCTGGTGATCTTCTTTGCGCGCTTCAACAGTTCCGGAAATATGGTATCCAGTAAGTGAACAGGACTGATAAAAGGCGTTTGCTTGATGAGCTCCAGGGCTTCATTTACCACCTTATACATCAATGCATTGCCTTCTGTTTCACTACAAGTGGCAAACAGATCGGCATCACCGTACAATACACTTTGTGTAGCGATACCTATTTTGCCATGCCCCGAAGCGGCATCCAGTTTGGAAGCCACCTGCCAAAGCTCGGTCAGGTAACCACCTTTAAAACCGAAAGGTCGTATGAGTGGTTCCCTTTCAAAAGCTGAACCCGTTTGAAGTACCTTGATTTCTTTCATATGGAGGTGGTTGATCTGCTTTTAGCCATCCATGTTTTTACAAATTCGTCATCTATCAAGTGTGGATAAGCCGCGCAAACACGTTCTATTTCTTCACTTTGGCCAGGCGAAAGCTGTTCTTTTGGATTCAGGCACCAAATCCCTTTTAACAAGCCTTGTTTTCTGAGCACCTCATGAATTCCGGGTATGCAGCCATGAAAAGCATGTGAGGGGTCAAATATGGCGGCGTTCATATCTGTTACTTCCACTCCGCGGGTCAGCAGTTGGGCCATTCCTTTACGTCCGTTTGCTTTACAGACTTTAACCTCCTCAAATAATTTGACGGCAGCATTTGTCCAAACGGCCCAGTGTCCCAAAAGACCACCAATAAATTCTTTTTCTACGGTTTCGCCATTAATTTCAAAGCGATAAGTTGTCAGCAGGTCGGCCACGATATTATCATCATTTCCAGTGTACAACGCTATTTTATCTCTTCTTGAAGCATGACATACTGCCCTTACCACATCCAGCGTCTGATAACGGTTAAAGGCTGCGACTTTGATGGCTTCTACATTTTCAATTTCGGCAAACTGTCGCCAGAAGTCGTAGCTAAAAATACGACCGCCAACGCTGGGCTGCAGGTAAAAACCAAATACAGGTAATATGGCAGCAACTGCCCTTACCCGATCCAATATTTCGGCTTCCGTCCAGCTTTGCAAACCACCCATACTCAAAAGCCCCATATCATAACCATACTTAAGCGCTGTTTGCGCCTCCTGAACAGCTTGTGCTGTTGGCCCGCAAATACCCGCTACTTTGATAAAAGGCCTGTCCAGGCCAGCCTTATCTACTTCTTCAGCAGCCAGCTGAAGCACTTTTTCATACAAATTAATTTCGGGATCCCTGATTTCGAACTGTGTGCTATGCACGCCTACGGCAATCCCCCCTGCGCCAGCAGCCATGTAATAACGGGTCAGCAAACGCTGCTGTTCTTCGTCCAGCTCCCTCGCTTCGGTCAGGGCCAAAGGATGAGCGGGTATAAGCGTCCCTGCATCCAGAAAGCGTTTTAATTCGGGTTTTAATTGTTGTGCCATCAAAATTGTCCTTTCCTTTCCTGAAAATGGGTAGGCTTATTGGAGATTTTTCCACCTCCCTGCAGCCAGCTCACGGTCATCTCCATCATTTCCCTGATAGTAACCCTTGGATAACCAAACAAGCGATGTGCTTCAGACGCGTTGTTGAGCAGCGCTGTAGGCTGCACTTCATTTTCAAATAATGGTGTTTTGTTCATCAACAGGCCAAACTGTTCGGCCAGCCATTTTACAGACAAGGTTTCAGGTCCGGTTACATTCAGTAGTTTGGCAGGGCTGCTGCAATGTAGCAAAGCGCGGATGGCAATTTCATTGGCGTCGCCTTGCCATATGACGTTTACACTTCCGGTGGTGAGATCTATTGGCCTACCTTCGTTTACGGATTTAGCAATTTCCAGCAATACCCCATAACGGAGGTCGATGGCATAGTTGAGCCTGTAAATCAGTGTAGGTGTATTATTTTTTTCAGAGAAATACTGGAATATCCGTTCCCTGCCCAGGCAGGACTGTCCATATTCGCCAACAGGCGCTACAGCATATTCTTCTGAAAGGCCACCACTGGTAACTGGTGTAAAAGGATAGACATTTCCGGTAGAGAAGGCAACTATGCGTGATTTTTTAAAGCGTTCGGCTACGCGACCGGGCAAGTAAGCATTCATGGCCCAGGTAAAGGCTTCCTTTCCGGTGGTTCCAAATTTGGTTCCGGCGAGGTAAATGATATTTGGTACATCGGGCAGGGCTGCCAGATCGGCCTCATTCAACAAGTCGGCCGAAATGGTTTCGATACCTGCCGCTTCCAGTTCTTCGCGGGTAGCTGCGTCCGAGAAACGGGACACGCCGATTACCCGTTTTTTGATGCCGGCCAGGTCAATAGCCAGCCGGGCAAGTTTGGCCATACTGGGGCCCATTTTTCCACCCACACCCAGCAACATGATGTCGCCTTCAATTCGTTGCATATCGGCTATCAATTGTGCTGACGGCTTTAATAATTCTTGTTCCAGTTGTTCTAATTCAGTCATTTGCGTTGATTTTTATTTAAAAAATAGTTCCTTAACATTAATACAGGCCAGTGCAACAAGAATCAGCAGGCCCAGAAAACCAATCAGTTTCACGGCTACAGAATTGGCATGTTTACCCATTATTTTAGCGTCGTTGGAAATGGCATACATGGCTATACCAATAAAAGGTACAATGAGTATGGTAACACTTTGTGCCAAAATAATCAGCTCGAGCGGCAATTTGCCAAAGCTGATAGCGATAGCTGCACCAATCAGCATCACCAGGGCAATCAGGTATCTTACTGTTTTGGAATTCAGCTGGTTTCCAGATCCAATTGCATCACCCAATAAGGTTCCACCTACAGATGCATTTCCTATCAAAGCCGAAAAAGAGGCACCAAACAGGCCACATAAAAACAGTTTGGATGCATTGTCGCCAAATAAAGGTTCCAGCGCCCGCGCCATATCTGTTGCATTGCTCACTTTGATTCCTGTAGGATACAAAACCGTAGCAGCGCAAATCAATACAATTGAAGCCATTAGCCCTAAAATGAGGATACCGGTAAGACTATCGGTACTTTTTTGTTGTACATCCGGATAAATGCGACGTTTTTCCTGTACCAGGTACGATTGATAAAAGGCCCCCACAATGGAAAAAGATGAAGCGATAAAGGCAATGATCAGACCTATGGAATGATCGGGAACTGTAGGCACAAAACCGGCTGCTACCTGGGTAAGGGGCGGTTTGACAAGGAAAACAGTAGTTACAAATGCAAAAAGCATTAAGGTAACCAAGCCTATCATTATCTTTTCAAGTGTTTTATAAAACCCTCTAAAAAAAAGCAGGCCTATACCAATAACGTTGAACACAATAACCCATTGGGTGGTTGAAGTATGCGTCAGTTCGCCCATGGCTATACCTATGCCTATGGAATTGCCCGCCTGAAAGGAAGCAGTGACCAGAAAAACACCAATCCCAACGGCCAGAGCCGCTGCTTTTCCCCATTTCATTCTTATGGTGGAAAGCAAAGATTGCTGAGTTGCAAAACCTATTCGTGCGGCCATGGCCGTAAATACAGCCATAAAAAAGATGGCGGTTAGTACAGTCCACAACAGGGTGTAATTGTATTCGGCCCCAAGCTTTGAGGCTATAGTGATTTTGCTGGGCCCAAACACCAGTGCAGCAGTAATTATTCCAGGCCCCAGCGATAGGAGCCATTTTTTAATATTAGCGATCATTTATGCGGTTTATTTGGTTTTGTTTACGTACCCGAATTTATTCATAATATTTATATTCTCCAATTAAATTTGGTAGTTAAGCCAGATTACCTGGCCACCTGCCTCTATATATTTTCCGCTTCCAATTGGTGATGACTTTTCAGCATGGCAATAAATCCGGCCTTTAGTGCAGTTCCTTTGGCTTTGTGATAGTTAAGTACATCATTTCCAAGCCTGGTATTTAAATGATAGTAACGAACCGTTTTATTAAACTGTACAAATCCATAACGATCAAACAGTTCAGGCATGCTGCTTCCGTTTATTCTCGGTACATGCAGTGTGCAGTTGGTAAAACTGGTACCCAGTTCACTAGCCAAAGCGTAAAACACTTTTTTATCTGTTTTTACTGCCGGACGGAAGCTACAATCGGCAAAACTGAAACCACCAGGCATTGTCCCCTGTTCATCGCCTGCAATTCCTGATAAACTACAGCTTTCAAATCGTGCTTCGAGGCTATTGCTGCCAAACCTGGCCTGCACATGATTACAATTAACCAACTGAATTTTAGGATACAATGCAAATCCATCTGCATAACGATCTTGTTTTACCGCAGCTATGCTCAGGTGTACCGGTTCTGTTTTGGCACTTTCGGCAGTTTCTAAATTTTCCAGCTCCACACGATCAAACAACAGGCTTGAGTTGGCTTGCAAATAGGCGCCGTCATACCCTCCCGGCTTGTCCAGCTGATAGTGTTTAGGATTACCTATTTCCATTAGTCTGAGCCCTTTTTCCCTTCCTTTAACTGTTACATTTTTAAATTCAATCAGGTGCGGAAAGAACAGGCGTTGCCCTGTTTTAGTTTTGGAAAAAGGGGCCAGCTTCATCAGCCAGCAGGCACTTTTTGATTCGGGTACCGCCGAAAAATCTACTACCAGGTTTTCGACAATGATGGAGCGGCCAAAACCCAATGGGTATTTGTAATCAAAGTCAGCAGGACTGAAATCGAGGAATGCTGTTTCCGCAGCAGCTGCTGGCATAAACCGGCAATTGCGCAGGCGGATATCGCCATCCCATTTGGCCCCAAAATCTCTTCTGAAATTGATAAAACTGCGGCTGTAGCAGCTTGTATTTTCTATGATAAGTTCGCCTCCCCCGGTTACGGAAATTCCGCGATAACCAATGCCCGAATCCTTAATGTACAAGTTCCAGCAGTGAAAATGCACGTCAATCCGGTTCAGCTTACAATTTTCTACCCTGAAGTTTTTATTCAGGTTGGTCCCAAATACGCCCCAATGTATAGGGCCACCTTCGGCGGTTACATTACGGAACAGGGCATTGAGTATTCTGGCACCTCCTATGCCATAAGTACCTGCGGGCACATCATTTGCCGTTCCCTCCCTGTCCTGTTCATAAGGAATAAGGCGGATGTTTTCCAGTTTTACATCATATACCCCCGTAAAGGAATAGAAACCGGTACGCGGGCTCATGGCCACATCCTTTTTACCGGGCTCCAGTCCTACCCACTGGTTCTGAATAATCGTGCGGCTTCGTATGATGCTAAAACCATTTCTGACATATTTATTGCCCGGACTATCGCCCGACAAATAAAATGTCCCCCCATTGATGGTCAGGTAGCTGTTATCAACCGGATAGGCCATCAGGCTGGTGTAGCCTTTAAATTGCCAGGCTATATCACCAATAATACTGCCATGTTCTTCTACATAAAACAGTTCTTCACGGGCCCATGATTGTCCGTCGAATTTCTCGCCGGCACGGAACCCGATCTGATCATTTTTATCCTGAATCATCACCAGGCAATTTGGATAAGCGGCCAGCTCCGGAATCACTTTAACGCCCGGTTTCAGGCGGTTCAAAAACGTTGCTTTTTGAGCATCGCTAAGAACAATAGCTTTGGGTGCTGCCGCCGGGCTTACTTTAAAGCGGCCATCCCTTGCCGAATTGGTAGTTTCATCAATGTGGAAAATAGTGTTACCCCAGTCTACATTAGTCATGATTTCGATGTTGTTGGCTTTCTTCAGCCAATATTCGCCATGAAAATTGTGTACTGGCAAGCCCATCCTATTGGCATAAGTATGTGCTGCATAGATCTGAACGCTGTCGTCATTCTTTCCATCACCAACGGCGCCAAACAACTTATAATTTACAGTTTGCACATTGACCAGCATGGCAACCAACCCGTTTTCCAGTTTGATATGGCCTTCAGCTATAGCCGGGGCTGCATCTGTTATTTTCTCTATCCGGTAAGTCCCGTTTCCGCCGTCGCCGGCCTGGTGATAGCCATAGGTGTGCACTAATATTCCCTCTTTCAGCGAGCGATCGGCCACCATTTCACTAACCTGAGGGTAGTATCCTGCACTTTCTTTTTTACCTGCTTGCTGCATATTTTTTGTAGAGGCCAATACCGGGGCCGAAGCCGCAGACAGGCCGGCAATACCTAAAGCGGTTAATATCTTTCTCCGGCTCACCGGTTGATCCTCAGCAAAAGTGTTTTTCATATGGTTGTATTTTGAGCTTTAAGCTTTTCTTGTTTTTATAAAGTTAACCGATCGGGCTTCAAAAAATAGGTGAAAAATAAAAAGGCCTGCCTGTTAGATTCGTCATTGGGTGCATGCAAGGGTCTGTTGGTCATGGCTACACGGTTTTTAAGCCCCAGCAAATTATTCACTTTAATGCTATGGTTTAATGGGACCCATCGTTTTAACGGGTCTTCCGAACCTGCCGAAACCAGGAAAGGACGTGGTGCCATCAATGCATGCAGTTCATGCAAATCGTAACCTTCTTTTACCAGGTTAAGGTATAGTCCTTTTGCCGGATTATCGGGGGTCATCATCCCTCTTTTGCGCCATGGTTTGGGGTAATATCCCAGGTACCAGGGCTCCCAATAGTTTACCGCTTCTCTCGATTCATCAAATACAATTCCGGGATCGGACCATACCGCACAGGCAAATTTTTCGAACAGGCATGAGGCAAACATCGCCCATTTTCCACCGAAAGAGTGGCCCATAATGCCAATCCGCTTCGCATCTACATCAGGTACTTTGGACAAGGCATACCAGGCATTTGCAGCCGCATAGCCCAAGGCCGAAAGCGGTTGTATTTCGGCTTTTGTGATATCGGGATAATATATAGAATAAGTTTGTGCTTTGGAGGCCGCTGTTGTACCCAACGATAGGGTTATAAAACCTCTTTTGGTCAATTGAAGGGCAAAATCCCGTCCTTCCTTTCCTTGCCCTATAGCCGATTCGGGTTCATAAAAGACCGTAATCACTGCCGGCTTTTTGCCCTTACCATCGGGCACCGACAGGTAACCTTCCGTCCATTCGTTGGGTGTCCATTTAAACTTCACCCTATGCTGTGTAAACCCCTCTTTTCTTACCGTATCCAGCACCTGCATTTTTTGCTCCGTTAAAAAAGGTGGCCATTTGCCCATCAGTGTTGTCCAGCGGTCCAGTATTTCCTTTCTGCGGGCAGGCCATTGGGCAGCAGATTGAACAGGCTTGCCATTATAAAACTTTAAAGGCGAACGGAAATCACCGTAATCTCCTTTAAATTCGGCAGGAGGTTCAAAAAAAGGAGAAATTTCGGGCCATATTGTTTTGGCATAGGTGCTGTTAACTGCCTTATTCTCCTGGGCTTTTAGTTTTACTATACTACAAAAACATAGTATAAAATAAAGGGCGTACTTCTTATTCATTTTAATCTGTAATTGTAATTTCAAGTTTCCTTACTACATCCTGCCTGTTGTAAACATTCATATTGGTAGCTACAAAATATACCTGGTATACGCCTTTTTTGGTGTAATTATAGGTATATTTTTTGAGCTGTGCATCCGCATTCCCTTTTATAGAAATGGGCCTATCGGGGCCATTATCAATCTTTCCGGTGTATATGGGTTTGCTGATGGCCCAATGCTCCGACTGCGGGTCATTTTCGGGAGTAAATTCGTTACCAAACAAAGTTACCCTGGTAAGGGACACAGCCGAGCGTGAAGGTGCCGTCTCCGGATTCTGATCTACTATTCTGAAGCCCACGTTGTTCATATCAATCAGGGTCAGCGTGCCAACCGATGTATTGCAGGTGAGAGAAAATCCCTGCACATACCAGTTTCGCACCACACCAAAGGTAGCCTGCGGCTTGGTCAGGTATTTATAGGCAATAAATAAAGGTTTGCCGGGTACCACCAGATCGGCTACGGATTTGGTTCCCGAAGCCACAAAAGTGGCGCTGGTACCATACGTAAAACGATTACTGATGTCTATCCAGGTTGCTTGCTGCACACTGGAAAAATCGCTGTAGTTGCCATTAAAATCTGTAGAGGCCATTACAGAAAACTGGTTACTCTGTGCACCCGTAGCTGTTGGGTTGGCGGTGGTAAAAGACAAGTCCAGTCCCTCGCTATCCAACACCCTCCCATCTTTAAAAGTATAATCGCTGAATACCTCGCCCGAGAAAAATGTGATCAGATTGGGGTTCCCTTCAAATTCAAAATTGACATCCTCGCCCACCTTATAGGTTACGGAGCTGGTATTGACCTTAAAATTATCAATCCCCGGATTAATTTCCAGTTCCTTACTGCAGGAAGCAGTAGAGAACAATGCGGCGAATAAGGCATAATATTTAAATTTCATTTGATTCGGTTTAATTGATGAGTGAATTACCAATAAGGATTTTGTTTCAAGGCGTTATTTACCGCCATTTCCGAGGTCGGAATAGGCCACAGCAGGTGTTTTTCTTTCACATTGTGATAGCGTTGTGCCCAATATGCGGTAGGTACCTGCTGGGTCACCAGATCGCCAATCTGATTCATTCTGAACACAAACACGCCCCACCTGATGAGGTCTCCTTTGCGCAAGGTTTCAAAACAAAGCTCCCTTGCCCTTTCATCCTGGATAAACTGCCGGAAACTTTCCTGCGAAGCTATATCGGTGGCTGTTGCATTGGCATCGGTAAGTTTATGTACAGTAGCTGTTGCGGTAGCTCCCGTCCCTCCGCCACCGGTAATGGTAACTGTTGCTGTAGTATAATTACGGCCCATCTGTGTACCCGTAACACCGTCAAATGCCAGCGTTATTCCTGTCACTTTCTTTGTGCTGGTCGAAATGGCAGCAGTAGCCTGTGCCCTTACCCCACCTGTTCCCGGGTCCGAAATGGTCACTGTAGGTGCCGAAGTATAGTTTGCACCCCCATTGGTGAGGGTAAATGCCTTTACGCCAGTCGACATAGACCTTTGTCTTACTTTATTTACCGCATCTATCGCTTCCTGGGTAGGCGTTCCGTTCAGTTCATTATCTGCTTCGGCAAACATCAGCAATACATCCGCATACCGCAGCAGTGGGAAATTGATAGGGGTAACACTTCTCGATTTTGGCAACACCAATTCATATTCCCTGCGGTATTTGCCCGAAGTACGGTTGTATAGGGTAGCTACACCAACCGTGGTAATGGCTGTTTTGCTGCCCAAAGCACCGGTAGCATTATACGTAAAACTGGCTATCGACCAGTCTCTGCGCAAGTCGCCCACTTTATACAGCTGGTACAAACTCGCTGTAGCCCTTACTCCTCCAAAACCCTCACCGGTTTCTGTATTGGCAGAGGCTGGGCCATTTAAATAACCTACACCACCAGCTTCGGTAAAGGCTTCAGCATTGTTGCCCCAAAATTCAACCTCCCATATACTTTCTTTGATGTCATATTCGTCGCGGGCATATTTTATAAAAATATCAGAATAACTCGGATTCAGGTCGTGCCCTGCCTCTGTATCATCCATTACCTTTTTTGCCCATTCCCGGGCGTCTTTATACTTTTCTACATCCTTAAGCGGATATCCGGCCATAAACAGGCAAACCCTGGCCAATATTCCCCTTACTGCCGATTTGCTGACACGGCCTCCATAGCCCAAAGTTCTGATGCCCGCAACCAGGCCTTCGGCGGCTTTCATATCCGTCAGGATCTGATCGTAAACCTCCTTGTCCGTTGCACGGGGGATATCGATGTCATCTACATCCAGCGTAGGCTTCAATACCAATGGTACACCACCAAAGCTCTGTACCAGCATAAAATAATAGTAGCCTCTTAAAAAAAGGGCCTCGCCCCTGATCTGGTCCCTTACGGCTTTATCTATTTGAGGGTTGTTGTCTAAATTAGCCAATAGCGCATTTGCCCGGGTCACGCCGGTATACAAGCTGGTCCAATACAAACTGATGTTGGCATGGCCCGCGGTAAAATTATATTCATGTGGACCAATTGGGGTGGTCGACCGGGCATAATAGCCTTCATCGGCCTCCAGGCCAAGCAAGTAACACATGCGGCTGCCATACAGCCCCGTTGAACCCAGTACATCATACACTCCGGCCAGCGAAGCATTCAATTTCTCTTTGGTATCGTAATAAGCTTCAGGTGGCAAAAAATCTTTAGGATTGGTATTTAACTTTTTACAGCCAGCCACAGCAGCAAAAACGAGAACAAGCAGACAGTAATATTTTAATTTCATATCGTTAAATATTTCTGGTTAAAAAATCGTTAAAATGAGGCTTTAAGCGCAAAATTCAGGGTTCTTGCCTGCGGATAAGCCGAGTAATCGAACCCCGGCGTAAGTACCGAATTCAGCACCGAAACCTCGGGATCCATTCCCGAATATTTGGTAAACGTATACAGGTTCTGTGCAGAAACCACCAGGCTCAAATTGCTCAGATAAAACCTTTTAATGTATTTTGAAGGGATGGAATAGCCCAGCGATACTGTTTTAAGGCGCAGGTACGAACCATCTTCCAATACGCGGGTAGACTGCGCTCCGGCAGGCCCATGTCCGCCAGGTTTATAATTTGCATTGGTAGGGTTTTCGGGCGACCACCTATTAATATAACTGGCGTATTGATTGGTATTGGCCAGGCCCAGGTAATTTCCATCCAACATCATCCTGTTGGCATTGTAAATCTGGTTGCCATACGACCATTGTAAAAATACATTGAGGCTAAAGCCTTTATATCCCAGATTGTTTAAAAAACCGCCGGTATGCAGCGGCTGTCCACTACCAATTACCGTCATATCGGCATCATCAACCGTACCATCTCCATTGATGTCGCGGTATTTGATATGCCCCGGTTGAATGGGAACTGTCTGCCCATTGCCCGGAATTCCTTTCTTTAACACATATATGCCTGGCGATGGACTGTCAAAATCCTCAAACTGGTACACGCCGTCAAATATCCTTCCGTAGAATAAACCGGCCGGCTTACCTATTTCCGAAACATATAATTGCGGACTATCCTGCCCCACCCTTACGGTAGAAAACATCCGCTCCTGGTTGCGGGCCAGCGCCAACACCTTATTGCGATTAAAAGCGATATTAAAGTTACTGGACCAGCTGAAGTTTTTATTGCTGATGTTGATCGTATTGAGGCTAAATTCCATTCCATCATTTCTGATGCTACCAATATTTTTAAATGCTTTGGCATAACCACTACTGGCCGGCATATCGGCATTCAACAAAAGGTCTTTGGTGGTTTTACGGTATACCTCCACCGTAAGTTCTATCTTATTTTTAAACAGCCCCAAATCGTATCCTATATTGGTTTGTTGTGTGCTTTCCCATTTCAATTTCGGATTGCCCAGCTTGCTCAGCACAATACTTTGCGTAGGCGTACCATTATTAAAGGAATATGAATTGCCCATGGGCAGGGCCAGGTTAGAGAAATAATCAAAATCACCAATACGGTTGTTGCCGGTAACCCCATAGCTTAACCTCAGCTTGGCATTGGAAGTCATGGGCAGGGCTTTCATAAAAGGTTCATTGTGCATGTTCCATGCTGCCGCTGCCGAGGGGAAGTAGCCCCAGCGGTTGGCCATATAAAATTTAGACGAACCATCAGCCCTGTAAGTAGCAGTAAGCAAGTATTTCGATTTATAATTGTATTCGGCCCGGCCATAAAATGACATCAGTGCATTGTCGCTTTCGTTGGCCACTCCACCAAAAGGAGTCCCCTCGTCCAGTCCCGGCATGCCCAAAGCCTCGTTGGGCAGGCGTTGCGCCGAGTAGCCATATGAATTGCTGCTGGTACTTTGAATAGAAAACCCACCCATTACGGTCAGTTTATGGTCCTTGTTGAAGGCTTTATTATAGGTCAGGATGTTTTCGTTAGACCATACATCGTTGTCGCTATACCTTACAGAACCATTTACGCCCAGACTGTTAAAGCGGTTTAAGGGACTACCCTGAGGAGTTTTTGAATTGAAAAAACGGTCCAGCTTTGATTTCCGGGTGCTGGCAGTTCCGGTAACTTTTAGGGTCAGGTCTTTCAGTATATCATATTGCAGATAAGCATTGGCCATAAAATCGGTGGTACCGGTATGGGTATAGTCGTTCAGACTGGACACCACCGGATTGATGCGAATATCCGACACATTGGTATTGTCCGGATCGTCGTCATAATCCTCCAGGCGTACATCAGTACCGGTGGTTGGGCGGTATGCCCATGTCCTGTACATCATATAGGCCGTAAAATTGGCATTACCGCCAGCGGCAACCAGCTGACCTGATCTGGTAATCTGGCTGTAATTGGCCGTTAAGCCCACCTTTATCTTTTTGCTGATCGTCTGGTCAACAGCTATCCGCCCCTGGTAACGTTTAGAGCCTGTGTTGAGAATAATCCCTTCCTGGTCAAACACCGACCCTGATATGGCGTAGCGGGTTTGCGTATTGCCACCTCTTAAAGAAATGTTGTGAATTTGCATGGGCGACTGCTTAATCACCTTATCCTGCCAGTCGATGCTTTCGGCAGTTCTGTAAAACTCCAGGTCACGTCCGTTCTGGAAATAATTTGCCTCCGCATTCACGGCGCTGATTTCCTTTTGCAGTTTTACAAACTCATAAGCATTCATCATTTCTATTTTTTTCAGCGGCTGCTGAAATCCAAACGAGCTGCTCAGGGCAACCAAAGGTTTTCCTATCTTTCCTTTTTTTGTTTCAATAATGATTACACCATTTGCCCCTCTCGAGCCATATATAGCGGTGGCCGATGCATCTTTTAAGATGTTGATGGAAAGAATATCATCTGGGTTGAGGGCTGCATTATCAGGTTCTTCAATAGGGAAACCATCTATAACATATAGAGGCGAATTGCTTTGTGTAAGGGAGTTTGCCCCCCTGATCACGATGTCCATGCCTACACCGGGCTGTCCATCAGAAGAGGAAACCTGTACACCTGCAATTCTTCCTGCCAGGGCTTCAGCAAAAGAAGCTACGGGAGCTTTGGTCAGGTCGTCCATGTTTACCTGGCCCACAGAGCCCGTAAGGTCACTTTTTTTAACGCTGCCGTAACCAATCACCACTACTTCGTTTAAAGCATTGTATACCGGTTTTAAAGGCACGTTTAAGGTTGTTTTGTCGCCTACCAGCAAGGTTCTGCTTTCATACCCGACATAAGAAAATATCAGGTAATCGGCATTGCCCACCCTCAGGCCATACTTACCATTGGCATCGGTAGCAACCACTGCATTGTTTCGTTTCAGTTTAATGCTTACCCCGGGTATGGGATCGCCAGTGGTGGCATCTGTTACGGTCCCGACCAGGTTTTTTAATTGCTGCGCGCAAAGTGTTTCGGGTAAAATCAAACACAAAGCCATCAGTAAAACAAATAAAATGGGGCCTACCGGTTTAGTATTTTTTTTGTTCATAGTTTGGTTGGTTGTTGGTTAGTTATTTGGTCAATTTTGTTTGCACGTACAAAATGGGTACGTACCCGAAAACGCTAATCAAAGTATATATTCCGGTAACAGCGGAAGCTTTTATTAAAAAAATCCTTGTTACTTCTTTGTTGCTCTTAACGCTCTTAACGCTCTCAACCTGGCTACTTCTGCTTCATTCACTGTGCTGGCCTTATTTCCAAACTGTGTCCGGATATAACTGGCTACCGCAGCGATCTCCCTGTTGCTCAAAAAATTGAAAGCAGGCATTTCCTGATCATATTTCTGTCCCTTAACCGTTATCGGTCCCGATAAACCCTTCAGCAATATATGAATCAGTGCATTTTTATCACCCATTACCTGCGGAGTGCCTTTTAGAGGTGGAAATACTCCTGCAATCCCCTTACCATCGTTTTTATGACAGGACGCACAATAATTGGTGTACACCACTGCCCCGGCCGACGCTACCGGCCTGGTTGTTTTTTTAGCGACAACTGCATTTGTCCCTGTTTTGGTTTTAAATATTTTAATGATCCTGTCGTCCTCTTTTTTAGGGTATCCATCAGACGGATTCCAGTCGCGGTTGCTGGTCGACACATACACATCACCTGCCGGCGACACACATACACCTCTCAATCGTCCAAATTCATGATCCAGATATATGCCTTCGGAAAGCACTTCATTTCCGGCCTCATTCAACTTCAACACCCTTAAACTTTGGGTTTTGAGGGTAACCAGCAACATGGCATTTTTCCATTCGGGAATGGCGGGCGAATCATAATAGGCGATAGCTGCGGGGGCAATAACCGGGGTCCATGATTTTACCGGAACCGTAACCGTGGTGGTTTTAGCAAAATCTTTTTCCTTTTCTGTATCGCAAAAGCCCTCAACAAAAGGCCATCCGTAGTTTGCTCCTTTTTTAATGATATTCAGTTCATCTTCTATCGCATCTCCATGTTCCGAATTGAAAAGCGTACCTCTTTTATCAAAGGCTAATCCCTGGGCATTGCGATGGCCCATCGACCACACGGGACTGGCCGGGTCGGGATTATCATTGGGTATACTTCCATCTATATTGATGCGCAGCACTTTGCCATTCAGCGATGTTTTGTCCTGTGCATTTGCCCCTTTTACGGCATCGCCGGTCGACATCATCAATTTGCCATCAGGCGCCAGCACAATGCGCGAACCATTATGCCCGGTATTTCCCGGAATATCGTTTAACAATACTACCGGATTAATCAGCGTATCCGAGGTATAAGTATATCTTACCAATCTGGACAAAATGGCTGTACCATTTTTATAGGTATAGTCTAAAAATACATAAGGCTTTTTAGGATCCGGATGAACGGCCATCCCCAATAAACCGAGCGAACGGTATCTGTAAACTTCAGGAATACGCAGCAGCATCTTTTTTTCACCGGTTTCGGGATTAACCTTACTTAGGGTACCACTCTGCTCGGTAAACCAGATCCAGTTGTCGGGCCCCCAGGTCATTTCCCAGGGCACATTCAGACCCGAGGCAATGGTTTTGTTCCCCAATAAAACAGGCTCCTGTTCAAACACACCTTGCACCGGTCCACTCACATAACTGCTAAGTGCAATACTGGCCAAAAAGGTCATCAACAGAAGGCTTCTTTTCATTTGATTTATTTATGGGTACGTACCCGAAGATAAGAAGCCTAAATCTATTAACCAAATTAAAAAGGAAATAATTGGATTTATTTCTTCAAAAAGTCCGATCCGAATATTTTATCCCACAAAGCAGAAGTTACGCCATAACCCTTTGTCGAGTCGTCGTAATGGTGCAGCATATGGTGTTGTTTAATCTTTTTCCATACGCCATTTTTAAATTGTGCGTGGTGCAGCATATAGTGGGTGATGTCATAAAACAGGTAGCCCAATATAAATCCGGCAAAAAAACCGTCCAGTAAATCTACCGGCAGCACCCAACGGAAAAGAAAATAAAATGCAGTAGCCAAAGGAATACTTGCCGATGGTGGCATTACCAACCTTTGCGCATCATTTGGGTAATCGTGGTGTACGCCATGAAATATAAAGTGAATGCGTTTGCCCCATTCCGATGAAGGATAGAAATGGAATACAAAACGGTGTAATACATATTCTGTCAATGTCCAGATCAGCAGTCCCAGAAAAAGGTGCGCCAGAAACATCAATATACCATTGGTCTGAACAGAAGCCCAGAAAAAATAACAAATAACTGGTATATAAACAATTAATGGTACGTAATATGGTACTTTAGATAATGCCTCGAACAAGGGATTCTTAAACATCCGGATAGATTCCCGCGAGTTGGATACAAAATTCTTTTTCATGGTTAATTAATTCTGCTGCCTGTTAAAAAGGAAACGCTAAATTACTTCTTTTCTTGTTTTCTTAAAACTCCATTTATTAAAATTTGGTCATTTTTAATATCGGAATTTCATGGCTACATAGGGGTACCAGCCTTCATTTGAATGTCCCATTAAAAAGCGAAATACAGTTAATGATGCAGGTGCGAAATAAATGCCACCGCCATATCCCTGATGCCATACTTTTGACTCCTCTCCCTTACGCCAAACCCGGCCTACATCATGAAAACCCAGCAAGCCAAATTGCCCTGGCACAATGTAATTGATAAAATCGGTTACCTTTAGCCTCAGTTCCAGGTTATTGTATAAGCTATGCTGCCCACCAAAGCGGAATTCGCGATACCCCAGCAAATTGCCCTGCCCCCCTAAATATTGCGATTGATAAAAGGCCTGTTGGCCCAGGGTGATACCACCGCCAATGCGATCGGTCAGAACAATCCCTTTCTTTTTGTGAATAGGCTGGTAAACAGAAAAGGCTGCGCTGAGTTGTGCCATCGAATTGGAGAACTGGTTTAAGCCTTTGTAAGCCAGCAAACGGGTTTCCAGATAAGTACCCGTAGCCGGCAATATATCGCTGTTGCGGTTATTGTTGATAAAATTAAAGGCCAGCCCCGCATACACTTTGTCCTTATTGATATGGGCGCTATCGGCCGAGTTCAGCTCGTTTATCCGTTCAATAAACCTTCCATCATTGTCATCCCTGCTGTAGCGATAATATTGAAAAGAAGGGCCAACCCCAAAGGTCCATTTCGCATTGCTCCACCTCAGGGCCGGATCAAATTGGTACAGGCTAAACCTTGCGCGGTAGTAGCGCACAAAATCTCCTGTTTTATTAAATTTTGTTTCATTTCCCAATCCATAAAAATTCTGCGAATTCTCGGGGGCAAATACATCCGCACGCAGTGTAATGTCAGTTTTACCCCATACCCTAAACATTTCGGCATTGTAATTAAACCTGAACCCTTCGGTAGCAAAAGAATGCAGAAAGGAAAAGGAATGTATACTGCCCACCGGAAACTTCCTGAAACCGGGCTGCACTATTTTATACGAAAGTCCCAATAAAAGCCTGTCGTCGATGTTATACCCTGCATTTAGCAGCAATGTTCTACGCGTATACAAATCCGTTGCTACAAAATGCGTGTTCGAAGTATCGCTGTCAAAGTGCTTGCTGATGCGCCCTGTTTGCCCGCTCAACTTCACATTGTTGTCCATACCGTATACCGGCACCTTTCTGATTGCATTTTCAATATGATATTTTTTCTCCCCCTCTACCCCAATGATGCGGAGTTTAATGGTCGATGTGCTGTTGTTTAAAATCAGGCTGTCGTTGCCATCCTTTACATACAGCCTGATTTCCTTGGTTACCGATGGATCAAATGTCCGGTCAAAAATCAGCTCTTTCAGCGAACCGTCTTTTGCAATTTTCTGCATGGTAATCTTTAATGCGTTCCCGGGTGCATCGCTAATCTGTATAAACTCATTTTTGTTACTGGCCTGCACATCTACAATGCGGCTGATGAAATGATAATACTTATTCATCGTCTCAGGCAGTTTTGCCCTTCTGTCTTTTAGCTGGGCCAACAGATTCTTGTGCCGTAGTGAATAGCCCGGTTCAGGCAATTTCTTCAAAGCGCTTTCAAACAGGTCGTCTGTTAACGAAGCGCAAAACTCGGCCACAATACGATTCCATTGGGTTTCATCTATACCCGAAAACCACTTGCTATACAATGCCCTCCCCTCCCAAAAAAACCAGTTCACATCGGGCAGGCTCCTTTCATAGCCCTGTATCATGGGCAACAACCACGACGATTGCGCGTATCGGGGTATCAATCCTTCCGACAAATAAAAAACCTGGTCCCTGTCGCGCGGAATAGGCTGATACATAGTAGATCCATTTTCCTGTTTCACCGGCTTCCAGCGCCACTGATCCTCATGCCTGTCCCAGTCGCCCAGCAGGGCATCCAGGGCCTTGGCTTTCACAAACAAAGGGCCGTCATAGGTATTGTCACTGTTGTCGTTCAGCTTGCGCATCATCTTTTCCGAGTTATCGGTATCCCCTGCAGGCTCTCTTTCTTCCAGCAGGCACAAGGTATTGGCAAACACTTTGGCATATATCCCCAGTTTTTCATCGGGCAATACCCAACCAATCATGGGGTCGCTATGCGGCACACCTACTGCATTGGCAATTACAGGCACCACCAATGCCGAGAAAGGATTTTGTGCCGACATATTATCCTTCACCACCTCGCCGGCAAAAGTTTTCCTGAACACCGCAGGTAAAAGTATCTCCGGAAATTTTTCTACACTCCTCAACACCCACTCTTTGCCTTGCGCATCCACCAGTCGCAACGAATGAGATTGGTTGCCCCCGCCACGCTGCGTGGGTGTCAATCCTCCTTTGATGGTCGAAATCCTGATAGAAGGCACGCGCACCGGCAGTGCATATTCTTTTCGATAGTTTTCGCCAAACAGAAAGCGGTGAAATTTACCTACGCTATCATACTTTGGATAAATTTTTACCGTCACAGAATCCTGGGCAGTAGTAGCCAGGCTTGCAAGTACTAAAATACAAGAGAGGAGAAATTTAGTCATACTGTAAATATCTGAACATAAAGCTACGTATTTCTTGCGCTATGGTAAGATTTTTAAATCCCCGGATATTTAAATAAAGTCCGCTATTTATACTATTTAATACGCTACTTCCTTAAAAGGTTTCAGTTCAATTTACTATTTTAGCGCCAGGCCAGGCGCTTTAAACACCATCTCATTTATGAAAATAGCTTTCTTTTCTGCAAAACCATACGACAAAACATTTTTCACTACATATAATGAAACCTATGGTTTTGAACTGGAATTCTGGGAAACACACCTGGGGCCACATGTAGTGAACGCACTTAGTGAAGGGACACAAGTAGTCTGCGTATTTGTAAATGATAAACTGACAGCAGAGGTAATCAACATCATGGCGTCTAAAGGTGTTAAAGTAATTGCTTTACGCTGTGCCGGCTTCAACAATGTTGACCTTGAATCAGCCAAAAAACATGGCATCAGGGTTTGCCGGGTCCCAGCCTACTCTCCCGAGGCGGTTGCCGAACATGCCGTAGCCATGCTGCTTACCTTAAACAGAAAAACCCACAAGGCCTATAACCGCGTACGTGAGCAGAATTTTTCACTCAATGGACTTTTAGGTTTCAACCTGCATGGCCGCACCGTAGGCGTCATAGGAACGGGAAAAATAGGCAAGGCTTTTATCAAAATCATGCAGGGCTTTGGTTGCAATATATTAGCTTACGATATTTTTGAGGATGAAACTTTAAAGACAGCGGGTGTTCAGTACCTGCCTTTTGATGAGGTATTGGCACAATCGGATATCATTTCTCTCCATTGCCCGCTTACCGACCAAAACCATTACCTGATCAACGAAAGCAGCATTGCAAAAATGAAAAAAGGGGTTACCATCATCAACACCAGTCGCGGCGGACTCATCAATACGCATGATGTGATTCAGAGTTTAAAATCCGGACATATTGCTTATTTAGGAATCGATGTTTACGAGCAGGAAGAAAGCCTGTTCTTTAAAGACCTCTCGGCCTCCGTTATTCAAAATGATGAGATCCAACGCCTGATGAGTTTTTCTAATGTATTGGTTACCGGCCACCAGGCTTTTTTCACGGAAGAAGCCCTCTCACAGATCGCATCCATTACTTTAAACAGTATAAACCACCTCATCAAAGGTTCGGTTCCGGAAGATCAGTCGGTATTGCTGGTGTAAAGCTATATCCCTGCCAGGTCCTGAAACGCTTTTACAAAAGCTTCAAGCTCTTGTTCTGTATTCCGGTCTGTTATATTTCCTGCTACATCAAATTTTCCCTTAACCCCTTGTATCAGTAAAAGGGTATTTTTATTAAACTGAGTTTCCAGGGTACTCATGATCAGCTGTAGTTCCTCATGCCCTTTTATGCCGCTGGCGGAAGCCGTGATTATACCAAGGGGCTTACCCGAAAACACAGTAGTAGCCACACACCATTCTATTGCATTTTTTAATCCACTGGGAATGCTAAAAATATACTCAGGCGTACTGATCAATATCCCGTCAGCTTTCAAAATCGCTTCCCTGAAATTTAAAACTTCCTGCGGTGTATTTTCAAGCGACAGTTCAGGGTCGAAATGCGGCAGTGCAGCCAGCTCATCAAAAACCTGAAAATTTAATTCGTTTTTGGTCAACGCTTCAATTTTCTGTACCAACTTTAAATTTGATGAGTTTTTACTCGCACTTCCAATAATTGCAAAAATATTTTTCTTCATTTCTTCCGCTTAACGCATTAATTCAAATTATTGCTTTTTTTCACTTGACACAGCTAATAAATAGCCGCAAGATACCACATGACAACAAAAATAAATACGATTGCCTGATAAATGTATTGACCTGAAATTAATTACGGCTCTAAATCAGCAATAATTTCAATAACTTTGTAACTCAATGAAAATCAGCGGACCGACATATCCTCATCAAAAAAACTATTCAAAATGGCTGTTTGCGGCTATTCTGATCCTGAGTTTTTTTAATTTTTCGGGCTTCAGCATTTCCATTGCCCAGGTCAAATCCGATACCCAGCAAACAGGTAGTTTAGGAAATGTTAAGGCCCAAACGGCAAAAAGCATCAGTTATAAAAGAGCTTTAAACCACATCAACAGATCCGGTGATCATAGTATTTGGCGGCTTAACAGCCCAAGCCTATTGGCCATCATACATACCCGATTACTTCACAACCAAATTGCCCTATACAGCAAACCACCGGTTAATCTCAAAAAAATAAGTCTTTTTTACCAGGCAAAATCTGTTGCCTCAAATGATGATGATGAGCTGAATGCAGCAACTGCATAAACTCAACATCACTAAGCCTATAGCGATCATCATTTCATTTTAAACACAGACACATGAAACAGCTTAAAAAGCTGATGAGGTATGCTGCATTGTTTCTTTTTATGGTATTGGCCCTGGCAGGGATCGGGATATCCGGTGTTCCACCAACGTTAAGCCGCGACAGGAAATTATTTGCAGACACCGAATCCGTTATGGAAATAAAGACCGAACAAGAGGAAGAAGAACTATCTACCGTTGCAAAATTTTAATTTTTTACGGTAGCAACCAACATTACAGCATTGTTACTCAAGGCTTCTGTTTCTACTTCCTTTATTTGTAATAAACCCAAACCGTCCAGGGCATGCAATAGCCGGCCCTGGACTTCAAAAGCCCCCGCCAATACCAGGCAGAAGAAATATGGATTGGTTAAAGGTGACTAATATTACAAAAAAAAGATGAGAAGAACCGATGAATAAGCAGATTGTATAGATGAATATTGATCATAATTTTGTTATTTTGAAGGATATTAGCGAACAGGCCTTTTTTTATTCAAAAAACAAAACATGCCAGTTACAAAAGAAAAAGAGAACGACACAAACATTTTATCTATTGATATTGGTGGAACCAGCATTAAAGCCTGTGTTTTAAATTCAAAAGGGGATCTGCTTTCGGAGTTCAAAAAATTACCTACTCCCAATCAGGCCACTCCCGAAACCGTTCTGAAATGTATCAAAGAACTGGTGGCCACACTGGGCGATCCTTTTGAAAGGATTTCTATTGGTTTTCCGGGATATGTAAAATGCGGGAAGGTACAAACCGCCGTAAACCTGGCCGAAAACAAATGGACCAATGTTGATCTGGCCCAGCAGGTGAGCGATCTCTTTGGCAAACCGGTACGTCTTATTAATGATGCCGACCAACAGGCCCTTGGCATTGTGGCAGGCAAAGGCTTCGAAATTGTAGTTACCGTAGGTACCGGTTTTGGTACGGCCCTGGTATTTGACGGCGATTTGCTGCCCCATCTGGAGCTGGCACATCTGCCCATCACCAAAAACAAAGACTATGACGACTACATTGGCACCAAAGCTTTCGAAAAAATAGGCAAAACCAAATGGAACGAACGTTTGGCGCGGATTATCGAAATCTATAAAACCGTTTTCAACTACGATACCTTATACATCGGCGGAGGCAACGCCAAACACATTACCCTTCATCTTGACCACAACATTAAGCTATCGTCCAATAAAGACGGTATTAAGGGTGGAGCAAAACTATGGGACCTGGAAGAAAAATATCATGTTTTCACCAATTATCCCACAAAAAAATAGACAATGGACAACAAATATACTTTAGGAATGATAGGCCTTGGCACCATGGGCCGCAATTTATTGCTCAACATGGCCGATAATGGATTTGCTGTAACCGGTTACGACAAGGATGCCAGGATGCTGCAAAAGCTGGAAGAAGATGGAAAAGCCCATAACTTAAAAGGCTTTGCTTCTTTGGAAGATTTTATACAAAGTTTAGAATTGCCAAGGCGCGTAATGCTGCTGGTACCTGCAGGTCAGATTGTAGACAATGTGATTACCGAGCTTGTTCCTTTGCTGGACAAGGGCGATATGATTATCGACAGCGGAAATTCTCATTTTACCGATACCAGTAGAAGGGCAACCGAGCTGGCCGAAAAGGGTATCCACTTCTTCGGAATGGGTATTTCGGGTGGTGAAGAAGGTGCACGTTTCGGACCAAGCATGATGCCGGGTGGCGATAAAGCGGCTTATAATGCCGTAAAACCTATCCTCGAAGCCGTATCGGCCAAAGTAAATGGCGATCCTTGTGTGGCTTATATCGGCCCTGGCGCTTCCGGTCATTTTGTAAAAATGGTACACAACGGTATCGAATATGCCATTATGCAGGTGCTTGCCGAAGCTTATTATATGCTTAAAAACGGTTTGGGGTACAATAACGAACAAATTTACAATACCTTCAAAAAATGGAACGAAGGTAGGTTGCAATGCTTTTTGATGGAAGTAACCAGAGACGTATTTAAGGTTAAAGACGAAAAATCAGGCGGTTATTTAATCGACGTGATCAAAGACGAAGCCAAGTCAAAAGGTACCGGCAAATGGACTTCACAGGTTTCAATGGACCTGCAATTGCCTATCCCAACCATCAACGAGGCCGTTAGCTCACGCGACCTTTCCAAATTTAAACAACTGCGTGTAGCCCTGGCAGCAGCCCTGCCTCATGCCGCCGAAAAAATAGAAAACCCTGCCGAATTTGAGGCACAACTGGAGCAAGCCCTTTATTTTGCCATGATTAGCAGCTATGCACAAGGTTTACATTTGCTTACCCAGGCTTCGGCCGAGTTCCAATATGAACTGAACTTACAGGAAATCTCGCAAATATGGCGCGGAGGTTGTATCATCAGGGCGGTATTGCTGGAAGATATTTACCAGGCTTACAAAAAACAACCCGATCTGGCACATCTTTATGCCGATGCAGGTATACAAAATCTGTTAAAAGACATTATCCCAGGCACCAGAAAAGTAATTGGCAATGCCATTCAAAACGGCTTTGCTTTACCTGCTTTTGCTTCTGCCCTAACTTATTACGACGCTTTAAGAACTGCCAATTCACCACTTAATTTAACCCAGGCACAAAGAGATTTCTTTGGTGCCCATACTTTTGAACGTACAGATGAGGCCGGAATTTTCCATGCCGACTGGAATTCAAATAATTTGTAAAAAACCATATAATGAAGACAAGTATCAACCTCAATCCAACCATTATTGTAATTTTTGGTGGTACCGGTGATTTAAATCTGCGCAAACTGGCGCCTGCTCTTTACAACCTTTATGCCGAGGGCTATATGCCCGATAAGTTTGCCATCATTGGCACGGCCAGAAGACCATTGACCGATGAAAAGTTCAGAGATACACTGATGGACGGTGTAAACAGCTTTTCACGTACCGGTAAAGTAGACAAGGCCAAATGGGAAAATTTCTCTCAGAGTATTCATTATAAACCTACTGATGTTAAAGATTCGGCATCTTTTGACGAATTAAAAGTAACAGTAGATAAGTTTAAGGCAGAGTTTGGCGCTGCCAATACACAGATCCTGTTTTACCTGGCCGTATCGCCAGATCTGTTCCCTTCCATAGCCAAGCGTTTGGCCAAATTCAAAATGGCCGACAATGAAGACAATTGCCGCATTGTAGTTGAAAAACCTTTTGGTAAAGACCTGGAAACTGCACACGAACTAAACGCCCTGCTGAAAGAGCGTTTTACAGAAAAGCAGATTTACCGCATAGACCATTACCTGGGCAAAGAAACCGTTCAGAACATTATGGCCTTCCGTTTTGCCAACTCCTTCCTTGAACCGCTATGGAACAGGAATTATATCGACCACGTACAGATTTCTGTAACAGAACAATTGGGCGTGGGCGATCGTGGTGGTTATTACGATGGTTCGGGCGCCCTGCGCGACATGATCCAGAACCACTTGCTGCAACTCCTTTGTATCATTGGTATGGAAACCCCGATCAACTTTGATGCAGATGAAATCAGGGATAAAAAAGTTGATGTACTCAAAGCTATGCGTCCTTTTTCGGCCGAAGATATCCGTTTCAATACCGTGCGTGGCCAATATACCAAAGGCTGGATTAAAGGCGATGAAGTACCGGGATACCGCTCGGAAAAAGATGTGGCAGAGGAATCCAATACCGAAACCTTTGCTGCCATTAAGTTTTTTGTCGACAACTGGCGCTGGAAAGGCGTTCCTTTTTATGTACGTACCGGAAAACGTTTGGCCCAGACTTCCTCGCTCATCACCATTCAGTTTAAAGATGTACCCCACCAGGTATTTCCTGAAAATGTGACCGAGCACTGGCAGCAAAACAGGCTGATCATCAGCATACAGCCCGAAATGAGTATCCGCTTGCAGGTACAAGGCAAAAGACCGGGACTGGATATGATCCTGAACCCTGTTGATATGGTGTTTGACTACAAAGGAACCTATACCACCGAGTCGCCGGAAGCATACGAAACCCTTTTATTGGATGTGATGACTGGCGATCAGACGCAGTTTATGCGTGCCGATCAGGTAGAGATTGCCTGGGAACTGCTGATGCCGGTAGTAAATGCCTGGGAAAGTAAAAAGTCACTCAGCTTCCCGAATTACAATGCGGGCTCATGGGGACCTGAAGATGCAGAAGCCCTTATTGCCAGGGATGGTTTCCACTGGTTTACCTTACCACTAAGTAAAGATTAAATGAATTTATTGATATATAAAACACAGCAGGAATTACTGGAAGATCTGGCGGAGTATATTATCAAAATAGCGAATAAAGCCATTGATGAGCACGACCGTTTCAACTTTGTACTTACAGGAGGCAATTCGCCAAAAACATTGTACGAAATGCTGGCTACTACCTACAAGGAGCAGATAGACTGGACAAAAGTATATTTCTTTTTTGGTGATGAGCGTAACGTAATGCCTACGCACGAAAGCTACAATGGACTGATGGCCAAAAAAGCCATTTTGGATCCTTTGAATATTGCTGAAGACCATATTTTTTATGTAGACACTACGCTGGCTCCCGAAAAAGCAGCCATTGAATACAATAAAGCTATTGTAAAACATTTTGATGGTGCTGACCTGGTATTTGATCTGATTTTGCTGGGCATGGGCGATGATGCGCATACGGCTTCGTTGTTCCCTGGAACTACCATCCTGAACAATAAAAATGTAGAAATAGACTCAGTATTTGTCGAAAAGCTGTCTACTTACCGTATCAGCTTTACTGCTCCGCTAATCAATAAGGCCAAAAATGTGGCATTTTTGGTGTTTGGCGATAGTAAGGCCCAGGCGGTAAAACATGTCATTGAAAGTGGTAAAAAGAACACCAGGCTATATCCGGCTCAGTTGGTTAATCCAATTGATGGCGGCGTAACCTGGTTTTTGGATGATGCCGCAGCCAGCCTGCTGGACTCATAAAACGATCGAAATCAAGATGACAAAACACAAAAACGAGGAAGCCCAAAAAGCTTCCTCGTTTTTTATTTAAGGGGCTTATTCACCACCAGGCTCTAACCAACCGTATCCAGCAACCTGCGGTGGTAATTGATTTGTCCAAGGTGATAGGCCAGGTGCATGCTCAGGTGCATCAGCATAAAGGCTACCGAGCTGCCCCCTTCTACTATTTTTACTACAGGATAATCTTTTTCCATATCCGCATCGCTTAGCTGGTCAAGCGCATCATTTACCACTTTTATGGTGGCTTCCACTTTGCTGATCAGCTCGGTACGGGGTACATCTTTTGCCGAAAACTCCAAAGGCCTGTCGCGCACATAACCCGTTTTACCCAGTTCGGCGCCTATAAAAGTATTCAGGTTGCCCACCAGGTGCAAACACAGGTTACCCGCCGAATTTAGAATGGCCTTATCAATCAGCCAGATATTCTGTTCGTCCTGATACTGCTCAATTTCTGATTTTAACTTGTTCAGATCCCGTGTAAAGAGTGATTTAAAAGCTGCTTTGATCATAGTGTTTAAAGATTTTCGATTTCTTCTTTTGAAAGCCCGGTATATTTAATAATCAGATCTATGGGTAGGTTGTCGGCTAACATTTTTTTTGCCGTTTCAACTAACCCTTGCTGCAAACCCTTTTCCAACCCCTCCTGCAAGCCCAATTGCGCGCTCTTTTCACGAATATACTGATCGTGACTATAATTGTCCCGTTTTCTTTTAAGCTCCCGCTGGTATGCATTCATATCTTCCGGCTTTAGATTACTAACCTCTGCTACTTTAAACAATTTTTTAAAAATAAGGTCCTTACTCAAAGATAAGGGAATTTCTTTTAATTCAACCATATGCTTTAAACAGAACAACCACTTGTCCTCACTACTTTCCAGCTCCTCTGCCGTTTTTGTAAAACCCGGCAGTTCTATAAAAATCTTTCTCTGTTTTCCCACTATGAACAAAATGAACAACCAACCAAAGCCCGATTTCCATAATTTTATTGAGCTAATGCTCAACCAATTGATGAGGGGAACTATGCTTGACTATAAAAAACTATCAGATGCCCAATTAGTACGTTTATTTCAGGCTTCAAATGAAGCAGCGTATACAGAAATTTATAACCGGTATTATCCACTATTATTTTATCACGCGGTAAAAAAACTGAAAGACAAAGAACAGGCCGAAGACATTATTCACGACCTTTTCGTGAAGTTCTGGATTAGGCGTGAAGGACCTTTAAATGCCCAGAACCTTCCGGGTTACTTATACACCCTGCTCAAAAACCGGATACTCGATTTTTTTAACCATAAACAAACCGAACTCAAATACGCCACATTTGTCAAAACATTTGAAGCCGACAATAAAATTCCCCGGACCGACTCCCTCATTCGCGAAAAACAAATGAACGATCAGATCAATAAAGAAATAGCCGCACTTCCACCCAAAATGAGGGCTATTTTTATATTGAGCAGAAAGGAACAACTGTCCTATAGCGAGATTGCCCGGAAGCTAAATACCAATGAAAATAATGTTTCCAAACAGATCAACAATGGGCTTAAAATATTGAAAGGCAGATTGGGTTAGTTAAACAAAAATTTTATTTACAGATTTTCTGTTTAACTATTCCTAATTCCTGAAGATAACCGTTTTGGTAAGCACATTAAAAAACTGATACTACCATGAAAGATACAGATATCGAGCAACTGCTTACCAAACGCGCTGAAGGAAAGCTCAGTGAGGAGGAAGAAACGCTGTTGGACACCTGGTATTGGCAACATAACGAAAATGAACCCGGCCCCACTGAAGAAGAAATAGAAGCTTCCAGGGAAAGTGTACGGCAGCGACTAGCGCAATCAACACCAGTCAAAAAAGTTCGCCGCCTGGCGCACATACCTTTAATAGCGGCATCAATTGCCCTAATCGCAATCTTTGGGCTTTTCATTTTGAAAAAAGAAAAACCACAAGTTTCCGATACAGCTAATGACATCAGACCAGGAGGCTACAAAGCTATTTTGGTTTTGGCAAACGGCGTAAACATTGATCTAAGCGAAGCAAAAAATGGGGAAATAGCCAAAGATCGTGGCGTAAAAATCATAAAAATGATGGATGGACAACTAGATTTTAAGTTTAATCCTGATCCTGTTGTGCAGGCCAAACCAACCGGCCGGGTAGACTCTGTGCCTGCATTGGTTTCGGCGGCCAAAACTATAAAAGACGGCAGTGGCTTAAATGTGATGCTTACCCCTCGTGGCGGACAATACCATATTGCGTTGCCCGATGGCACCAATGTATGGATCAATGCCGGATCTACCTTAAAGTTCCCCTCCTCTTTTGCGGATATGCCCGAGCGCCGGGTTTATTTAACTGGTGAGGCTTATTTTGAAGTAGCGCAGGTGAAATCCATATTCGGCATGCAAAAAAGAGCACGCCGCGTACCTTTTATTGTGCAAACCGACAAACAGGAAATTACCGTGCTGGGTACCCATTTTAATGTAAACAGTTATGCCGACGAACCCAATATCAAAACCACCCTGCTGGAAGGATTGGTAAAAGTTTCGTCCAAAGCGGGCGAAGCTACCTTGAAACCAGGTATGGAACTCGTCAATAGCGGAAGCGCCATTCATTTGAAAAAAGCCGATGTAGATATGGCCGTAGCCTGGAAAAATGGCGAATTTATGTTCAGGAACGAAAAACTGCAGAGTTTGATGCGTAAGGTTTCGCGCTGGTACAATGTGCAGGTAAATTATCAGGACAAGGGCCTGCGCGAGCTCGCTTTAGGCGGCACCATTTCCAAATACAGCAACATTTCGAAAGTATTGGCAGTATTGGAAAGCACCGGCGAAGTAAAATTTAAAATAAAAGGCCGCACCATAACAGCTACACGATAAATAAGCGTAAGCTTAAAAAATGAATGGCTGTATAAGTATCAAAACCTTATAACAGCC
Organism: Pedobacter schmidteae; assembly: GCF_900564155.1. Taxonomy (NCBI): domain Bacteria; kingdom Pseudomonadati; phylum Bacteroidota; class Sphingobacteriia; order Sphingobacteriales; family Sphingobacteriaceae; genus Pedobacter; species Pedobacter schmidteae. The sequence continues at coordinate 5,245,600 of NZ_LS999839.1, forward strand.
ATTTTTTTTGCCCCTAAAATGCGTCCGATTAAAATATTTTCAATTCTGTTCATTTTGTTTACTTATTAAAAACCAACACTTCATTCCTGACGTATATATATCTTAGCAAAACAATCAAGGGGCAAAATTGGGCAAACTATGAAACATAGCGATTTTTCGGACGATGAGCTTGTGACCTTACTAAAACAAGGAGATCAGGCTGCATTTACCGAAATCTACACCCGATACTCCCCGGTATTGCTAGCCCATGCCTATCGGGTTACGCGCGACAAAGAGTTGGCCCGCGATTTGGTCCAGGAACTTTTTATGGATTTATTTCAAAATGCGGCAAATTTAAACATCAACACTACCCTGGCTGCCTATTTGTATACTTGCATCCGCAACCGGGTACTCAACGCTATTAAACACGAAAAAGTAAAAGCCAGCTATCTGGAGCAAATTGCCGCATACCAAAAAGAAGAAGTTTGTTATAGTGATGAAGCATTTCGAACCAAAGAACTGACCGATATTATTGAAGCCGAAGTAGCGCGAATGCCACCCGAAATGCGTAAAATATTTAATTTGAGTCGTAAACAGTATTTTGACCGCAAGCAAATTGCCAATCAGTTAAACATTTCCGAAAATACAGTTCGCAACCAGCTCCATCTGGCGCTCAAAAAGTTACGCAACAAAACAGAGCTATTGGCGCTGCTTATCCCCTTTTTATAGCACTCCCTTTTACAACGCTCTCGTCATCCTGAATTTATTTTAAATTCCTTTGGTACATCGGGCGTTTTAAGTTGTCTTACTATTATAAAACCAAAATATGTCGGGGGACAAACTGAAACAATTGATTCATAACTATGAAGCCGGCACTTGTAGTGCCGAAGAAAAAGCTGCATTAGAAAACTGGTATGCAAATGTTGCAAAACACAATGCCTCATTGCCCTTACCACAGGAGCTATGGGATGAACAGGAAATGCGTTTGCAGCAAATTTTGCAATCTACAAACCCAATTGTCAAAAAACGTTTCCGGATTTGCAGGAAATTACGGATACAAATTGCGGCTGCCGCAGCAATTTTGCTTATTGTAGGTACGGCCTTCTACTTTTTCGGCAGTCTGCATCATTTGCCAGCCGGCGTTACCACTACCCCGCCGTCCGGCAACCAGGTTACCCTTGCACTGGGCAACAATACCTTTATTGCACTTGACCCAGGCAAAACAGGAGTTAAAATACAAGGACCAAAACTAATCTATAACGATGGAGAGGAGGTAATAGAAAATATAACGACCAACAAGTTACAAAATATAAGCACCCCACGGGGCGTAAAGTACCAGATTGTGCTGGCAGATGGTACGCGGGTGTGGCTAAATGCCTTATCCAGCCTAACATTTAGTGCGGCTTCGACTAAAAATGGGACAAACCGCCGTGTAAAATTAGCAGGTGAAGCTTATTTTGAAGTAGCCAAAACGACAGCTGTTGCCGATGGCAAAGCAGTACGACAACACTTTACGGTGGTTACCAACCGGCAGCAGATCACCGTATTGGGTACCCATTTCAACGTGAGCAGTTACGCCAACGAACCCGTTGTAAAAACTACTTTACTGGAAGGGTCGGTCAGCATTTCTGCACCCGGTTTAGCCAAAAAGAACATTTTACTTAAACCCGGTCAGCAGTTTTGCAATACCGGTGCAGACGGAAAAGTGTCGGAAGCAGATACCGAAGCCATTATGGCCTGGCAACAAGATCTGCTGGTGTTTAGAAATGAACCCCTGGAAAACATCATGAAAAAAGTTGCCCGATGGTACGACATCGATGTGGTTTATGACGATCCTGATGTTGGCAAAGTTCTTTTTGGCGGTGCGTTGAGAAAAGGCAACGATGTTACCTCAATTTTAGCAGGACTTGAAGATACCGGAAGGGTAAAATTTGAAACTGCCGGCCATACAATTATTGTAAAAAACAGCAAACCTATCTCCCTATAAGTGATGCTTAATCTCCCTATGAAGAATAAATAATATTTTATTTTTTAATCGTAGTCTCCCGCTTTTTTGGCGGTTGGCTACCAAATAATGAACAGATGGCACAAGAAATTGGCGAGTTGATGTTGATATGTAACTCCATGGGGCTTTGTACACCTGAAGAAAAGGTGTTGATAGAAGATTTTTTCATCCGAAAAATGGTGACCACACAGGACATTTCGGGCCTGGAGGCCTTTCTGGGCGATCCTGTTGAAGTGGCTAAAACACTCATGACCTGAAAACGGCCTTGTTCAGCCTTTTGACTGTAATGAACAGAATGAATGGATTTTAAGTTGCAATAATAGGTAATTTCAGTACATAGATTAAACACCTGAATGAACAGAAAAACCCTATTGAAATGACAGATCATAAACGCCTTTCAGATGCTGAGCTGATGAGCCAATTACGGAGCGGAAGCCGGATTGCCTTTACCGAGATTTTTGAACGGTACCGTAACCTGCTGTTCTCTTTCGCTTACAGAAGGATTAACGACAAGGAAGCCTCAAAAAAAATAATTCACGGTGCATTTACCCACATCTGGAAAAAGCGTTTGACCCTTGATATGACCGACGACCTGCAACTGTACCTGGTTGCCCTGGTTAAGGACGCCATTTTAGACTATTATAAACACAAGAAGGTATCACCAGCCTATCTGGCCAGCTTTAATGCTTACTTAAAAAGCCGCGAAAGCGCGCCCGTTCAGCTTTCACGTTATATGGATCTTTCCGATCTGATTGAACAGGAAATTGAAGCCCTTCCCGAAAATATGCGGGCAGCCTATTTACCCGTTCAGCAACATACTATTACGTCACAGGACAATAGTTTTATCGAGACGCGTTATAAGCAGGTTAAAAAAATGTAAAAAAATATTTTTTTTTGAAAACCGAACCTGTTTTTTTAACGTAGATGAATTATTAAGTATCGTGAACACAATTTTTTGGAGAATGTATGGTTGATTACACTTCCCTTACTGACGCTCAGCTTGTATCTCGATTAAGGGAAGGAGACGGCACTGCTTTCACTACTATATTTGCGCGTTTCCGCAATCTGTTATTTTCTTTTGCTTACCGGCGTTTAAATGATAAGGAACTGGCCAAAGACCTTATTCACGATGCTTTTTCGGACATCTGGGAAAAGCGGGCTACGGTTAATGTCCCCGGAAACCTGGAGTCCTTTTTGGTCACGGTAATCAAAAACAGGATCCTGGACCATTACAAACACCAGAAAGTAAGCCAGCGCTATATCGACAATTTTAACGCTTATATAAAGGCACAGGAAGATTCGACCGATCACCTGGTGCGACACAACGATCTCAACAGTCTCATTGAACAGGAGATTGCTGCATTACCCGAAAAAATGCGTGTAGTATTTGAACTGAGCAGGAAACAGCACCTCAATAGAAAAGAAATTTCTGAGGAACTGCATGTGCCGGAAGAGAGTGTAAAAACCAATCTGCGCCGCGCCATGAAAATCCTTAAAGACCGCCTGGGCCACCTGTTCATTCTATCCTTTCTTATTCATTTATAACAACTTAACATTTATTTAACTTTTTTTGAACCCGAGCTTAACACTCAGTCGTCTAGTATTTAAATCAAGCATATTATGCCACACTTAGACGCTGAAAGCTTAATAAAAAAATACCAATCGGGTAAATGTACGCCTGAGGAGATGGCATTAATTGAAAAGCACATCACCTTTACGTCTATTGCCAACGATGACATTTCGGGCGATGAGGAGATGCTGGATGATTTGACTGATGACATTGCACAAATTTGCGCTCCTGCAAAAATTATCAACTGGGGATTGCGGTTGGCTATAGCTGCAGCCATTTTGGCTTTTGTAGCGGTTACCATTACGCTGTTCAGGGTAAAAGACACTCCTACCCCAGCAAGCTATGCCAACGATGTAAAACCAGGCACTAACAAAGCCATCTTAACTTTGGCCAATGGCAAAACCATCAATTTAAGTGATGCTAAAAATGGCGCACTGGCCAATGATCACAATGTAGAAATTATCAAATCGGCTGATGGACAGTTGTTGTTCAAGTTTAATCCCGATGGAGCCCAGGCCAGCAACACTACACAGCGCGACTCTATTGGCGCACTGGTTTCGGGTGCAAGTCCGGTTAAATCATTAAACCGGTTAAACTGTGTAACCACCCCTAAAGGTGGGCAATACCATATTGCACTGCCCGACGGCACCAATGTATGGGTTAATGCCGGATCCAGCTTACGCTTCCCTTCGTCCTTTGCCGATATGCCAGAACGAAGAGTAGAACTAACAGGAGAAGCCTACTTTGAGGTAGCACAAATTAAAACGGTATTTGGCATGCAAAAGCGTGCACGTAAAATGCCTTTCGTAGTAAAAACAGATCGTCAGGAAGTAACGGTGTTGGGTACGCACTTCAACATCAACAGTTATGCTGACGAGCCCAATATTAGGACAACGCTCTTGGAAGGATCGGTTAAAGTCTCCTCAGCCGGAGGAGACGCCATCCTTAAACCTGGACAACAGGCCGTAAACAGCAACTCAGCCCTCAAAGTATCTAATGTAGATACAGAAATGGCCGTAGCCTGGAAAAACGGCGAGTTTATGTTCAGGAACGAAAGCCTGAAAAGTATCATGCGCCAGATTGGTAGATGGTACAATGTGGAGGTTTCGTTTGAAGATGAGCAAATAGGGAAAGCGGTACTAGGGGGTACCATAACTAAGTATACCAACCTATCAAAAGTGCTTTGCGTATTAGAAAATACGGGCAGCGCCAGGTTTAAGGTAAGGGGCAATAAGGTCATTGTAACCCGCGCACTTTAAACCGCTTTAGTCATTTAAATTAACGCTCTCCAAACTGCAGACGGCTGTCTGTGGTATGGGGATATTATATTTTAAAGGGAAATATAGGGAACAACAAACACTAAACTAAAGGGGGACCACAAATGGAAAAATCTTTACGAACGAGCACTTAAGTAAGCGCCGTCCGCTTACGGGAGCAGAAAAATAAAAAAGGCCAACATGCGTTCGTACCGCATCCTGGCCAATATTCTGCTATAAAAAATAGTCGCACTATCAATCTAGAACAGAAGAGCAAATGTATAAAATTTATATCAACAACCATGATATACTATGGAAAAGGTATGTCTATAAAATCCTGCTAATAATGCGCTTAACCGTTATTATCATTATAGCCTCTATGTTGCAGGTCAGCGCATCCACGTATGCGCAAAAGCTTAGCTATGTAAAAAAGGATATAACCCTGGCCCAACTTTTTAAAGAGATCAAAAAACAAACCAGCTACAATGTAGTATGGGTAGAGAAGAAACTGGATGTTGACGCCACCATAAATGCCAATTTCAAAAATGTGCTGCTGGCCGAGGTTTTTGACCAGATCCTTGACGGACAGCCGCTTAGCTACACCATCTCCGACAAAACCATCACCATCAAAGAGAAAGAACTTTCGTTGACTGACAAGATCAGAAGCCTTTTTGCTACTATTGATGTACGCGGCCGTGTGCTTGATGAAAAGAATGAACCACTGGTGGGCGCGGTTGTAAAAGTTAAAGGAACCAAACAAGCCACATCAACCAATAGCAAAGGAGAATTTCTGTTAAAAAATGTAGATGAGAAAGCCATACTGGAGATCTCATTTTTGGGTTATGAGCATCAGGAAATTAAAGCTACAGAGAAGATAGGTGATATCAAATTGGTGATGAGCGAGGATAAACTTCAGGAAGTACAAATTAACGCAGGTTACTATACGGTGACGGAAAGAGAAAGAACGGGATCTATTTCTAAAATTACGGCGAAAGAAATAGGACAGCAGCCAGTGAATAATCCTTTGCTAGCTCTAGTTGGAAGGGTACCGGGGCTACAAATCACACAACAAACAGGTATGCCTGGTGGCGGAGTAAACGTACAGATACGTGGTAGAAATAGCATTGCGAAAGGCAATGACCCTCTTTACATCGTAGATGGGGTGAATTATGCTTCCTCCAAAATTTCTGCGGCTTCTACAAGTGAAATATTCGGATCTGGGGGGACAGTAACAGCAAACCCGTTAAGTTTTATTAACCCCAATGATATTGAAAGTATAGAGGTTTTGAAAGATGCAGATGCCACGGCAATTTATGGATCTAGGGGAGCTAATGGAGTGATTTTAATTACAACCAAAAAAGGAAGTTCAAAAGATACCAAGGTAAACGTTGGAATGTCCCAAGGAGTTAGTGAAGTCGGCCACCGACTAGATTTATTGAATACAGAAGAATATTTACAAATGAGAAAAGAAGCCTTCAATAACGATAAACTTACTCCAGGACCTAACGATTATGATCTTAATGGCACGTGGGACCAAAACAAATATACAGATTGGCAAGAAGTATTAATAGGTGGAAAAGGTAGAATTACAAACGCACTATTAAATATTAATGGAGGAAACGACAAAAGTAGTTACTTAATTGGAGGAGCCTATTACAAAGAAGGCACTGTTTTTTCTGGAAATTTTGGCTTTGAGCGAGCCAGCATTCGCTCCAGTATAAATCTAGGATCTGAACCTAGCAAGCTTAGCGCAAATTTTACCATAAACTATAGTTACACTAATAGTAACCTCCTTAGATTCGATCCTACTAATAATATATTATTGGCTCCAAATTATCCAGATTTATATGATCAATATGGGAAACTAAATTGGAGTAGCAATATTGTGTCGAACCCAATGTCACTTTTATTGCAAACGAATAACTCACAAAGTAATACTCTAATCGGAAATTTCACCTTAAAATACCAATTAGTGAAAAATCTGTTTTTGAAAACCTCACTTGGTTATAACATTTTATATAGAAAAGAACAACAAAAACAACCGTTAGAGTCTTATTCTCCCGCTTTGAATTTAACACCAACAGATAGAATAGCTGTTTTTTCGAATAATTACGCGAACAGCTATTTAGTTGAACCTCAAATCTCGTATGACATTACCTTAGGAAAAGGAATAATTAATGCTTTGTTAGGAAGTAGCTTTCAAAGGAATAGTAGTGAACAAAATGTCATTCAAGGTTCAGGGTACAATAGCGATGACCTTATGGGTAATACAGTTGGTGCCGCCCTACTTACTAACCTTCCGTCCGCTAATAGTAGCCAATATCGATATGCCGCTGTTTTTGGTAGACTAAATTACAGTCTATCGAATAAGTACTTCTTAAATTTAACAGTTAGGAGAGACGGCTCAAGCAGATTTGGTGAAGGAAAACGATTTGCAAATTTTGGGGCTATAGGTGCGGCCTGGATTTTCTCAGATGAAAAAATATTTAAAGATAATTTTCCTTTTTTAAGTTTAGGAAAGTTAAGGGCGAGTTATGGTATTACTGGGAATGATCAGATCGGTGATTATAACTCTTTGGAGTTTTGGAATCCTTCTGGAACTTACCAAGGAAAACCAACAGTTACTCCAGGGAGAATAGCGAATCCAGATCTCGTTTGGGAAAAAAATCGTAAAGCCGAAGTCTCTTTACAGTTTGGTTTCTTAAATAATAAAATTGATCTAAATATATCTTATTATCGAAATGTGTCGTCTAACCAATTAATAGGCACAACTTTTCCGTTGAGTGTTGGAACCGGCGGATTGACGGTGAATCTTCCAGCGATCGTGAAGAATACCGGCTGGGAGTTTGATTCAAATATCAATCTGATAAGCGGTAAAAATCTCAAATGGTCTACAGGGTTAAATCTCACAATACCAAAAAATAAACTCGTCGCTTACCCTGGGCTTGAAACTTCAACAGACGCGATAAACTATCAAATAGGTCAGCCATTGTCGATTTTCAAAACTTACCGGGTGACTGTTAATCAACAAACTGGACTGTACATAATCGAAGATAAAAATTTAAATAATGTTCGAGATGACGCCGATCGTTTTATCGTGAAATTTTTAGGCCAATATTTTTACGGAGGAATGCAAAACAATATATCATTTAAGCAGTTCAAGCTTGGAATATTTTTCTCTTTTGCAAAACAAAACGGCAGAAGTTATCGTACCTCATCTACCAGAACGCCGGGAGGGGCATTACTAGCCAGTGGCGTGGTACAAACTAACCAATTTTCCGAAGTTTTGGATCGTTGGCAAAAAAATGGAGACGACACATCAGTTCAAAGATTTACTACAGTCACCGCGAATAATTCATTAAATACAGCCGTCAAGTCATTTGGAGATTTGTCAATTGTTGATGCGTCTTATATAAAGCTCCGCAATCTTTCACTAGGATATACATTACCTCAGAGTTTTCTTACTCGTCTCAAGATCAGTAATGCTATGGTAACAATTCAAGGTCAAAATATTTTCACATTTACTAGTTATAAAGGATTAGATCCAGAAACACAAGGGCTTTATTTACCACCGTTAAGAACGCTAACACTTGGGTTAAATTTAACTTTTTAAAAAAAATAATTATGAAATGTTATATATTTAAATTCAGTTTGTATATCCTCGGTTGCACTTTAATTTCTTGTGCCAAATTTATTGACATTGATCCACCCAAAGAGTTTTTAACAAAAGAAACTGTTTTTAAAGGCGATGAATCAGCGACATCTGCAGTTACTGGAATTTATAGCGCTATGGCAATCAATCCCGGCTATGCGTCGGGCGGGTCAGCAAGTATCACTAGCATTGCTGGTACTTCATCCGATGAACTTGTAGGATATTCTTCAAATCTACTAGAATTTTATGAAAATGAAATTTCAACAGTGAATTCTGACCTATCAAATTCACTATATTCAACGCCCTACAAGATAATTTATGTGGCTAATACAATTCTAGAAGCTCTCGAAAATTCGAATCAGGTAACTCCTCCTGTTAAGGCACAACTACGGGGTGAAGCATTATTTGTTCGGGCATTTACTTATTTCTATTTAGTAAATATGTATGGTGCCGTACCTTTGCATCTTGTAACCGACTACAGAATTACTCAAATTGCTAGTCGTACCGCACAAAGTGATGTCTATAAACAGATTCTCGCTGACCTAACGTATTCTGAAAGCTTACTCTCAGATGTTTACCCCTCAGCAGGTAGAGTACGACCAAATAAGTCCGCCGCACAAGCACTCTTGGCACGGACATATTTATATCTCGGGGATTGGGAAAATGCAGAAAAATATTCATCACTAGTAATCGGTAAAACGAGTACATATAGTCTGGTGAATTTTGATGCAATTTTTTTAGTGGATAGTAAAGAAGCAATTTGGCAACTATTTCCAACAGCAGGAACAAATGCGCAAGACGGATTATTATTTATTCCGGGGTCTCTTACCACTAAGCCAACATTTGTGTCGTTGGAAAGCAATTTCGTGTTAAGTACTTTTGAACCCAACGATAAAAGACAACAGTCTTGGATTAAAAGTTATAAAGTTGGCTCAGTAACTTATTATTATCCGGTTAAGTATAAAACAAGGGCCGCAGCCTCACCGATTGAATATTCAATGGTTTTGCGCCTAGCCGAGCAATACTTAATTCGTGCAGAAGCAAGAATTAATCAAGGAAAAATTGACATCGGAATAAGTGATCTAAATACGATTAGACAACGTCCCGTAAATGGAGTTAACACTAATATCCTTACCCCTCTCCTAACAACATTATCCAAAAACGAGGCCTTGTTAGCTGTAGAACAGGAAAGAAAGGCTGAGTTGTTCTGTGAATGGGGGCATCGATGGTTTGATTTAAAGCGGACGGGCCGAGTAAATGCCATTGTAGGAAAAATAAAACCAAACTGGCAGTCAACAGACGAATTATATCCAATACCTTATGATGAAACAGTTAGAAATAAAAATATTATACAAAATCTAGGTTACTGAGCACTACACATCAATCTACTTAAAGTAAAAAATAAAATAGCTATGAAAAGTGTTAGACTTTTAATTTCGACAATCTGCGTCTTTTTAACATATATCAGTTGCGTATCCGGAACGTGTGTATTTTCCTCGCAACCAAAAATTTCGGGCATTTTTACCGCTAAAGAAAAACCAGACAGCGTTGCTGTTGCAGTTTTATCAAGATTTAGTGCCCCTCCATTATCCTTTCAAGTAAAAGTTGGTGAACGAGGAGATTTTACTTTTAAATTACCTCAGTCTAATCATGTTCAGCTCTTTAAAATATGGAAAATTTCTAAAGATAAGTATGAAGAACTGGGAAAATATTATGCCGAACCTAATGACAATATTGTTGTACATATTGTAAAATTGTCAAAAGATTCATTATTTTTCTCAGGAAACGGCGCCCCAAAGTATAATCTGATTGAAAGCATAAATAAAGATTATAGACATTTTGTTGAGTACAGAGAAAAATGGCCTTCTATCTTTACATATCAAAATATTGACAATTACTTCAATGATCTAAGTAGAACTATAGATTTTTTCAATAACAAAAAAACTAAATCAATAAGAGAATTTGAAAAAACGGTAAGTTTAGATGTCAGGAATATTATCGAATTTCAATTTGCTGATTATTTTTCAGTTTGGAATAGTCATCTTCAGCTAATTTATTTAAAACACTGTGTTGGGAAACCAGAATTAGAATCATTGGTTCGTAATTACTTTAATCGTTTCAAAAATATCTTTTTTTTAAGATTAGATGATCGATTAAGTACTTTCTCTCCTCGTGTACTTACGGAATTTGAGAACTGGCATAAAACATATTTGATATTAAATAGTAAGACTGGTCTTATAGATCTTACAGAATATTATAATTCTGTAAAAAAAAATTCATCTAAAATGACTAAGGAGGCTTTATTAACAACTTTTTTCCGTAACAAGGAGACGTTTACAAATATTAAAGATTTTAATCCCAATACTTACGATTCACTTGTCTTAGATGCTCAGCAGTATATTACATCATTAGATGCTAAGAAGATAATTTCGGCAAAAACCAAAGTAAGAGCCGGGACTACATTGTATGATGCTAATTTTATCGATTCAAAAGGGAAATATGTAAGTACTTCATCATTGAAGGGCAAGGTGGTATTTATTGATTTTTGGGGCGATGGATGTGGTGGGTGCTTAAATTTTCATCGCTGGTTCGAAAAAAATATATGGCCGGAATTTAAGGATAATGACGATTTTGTTTTCTTAAGTATTTCAGTAGACAAAGATGAACAAGTATGGCTCAAGAATATAGAAAAATATAGTTCAAAAGAATACCTAAATGTAAACACCTATGGCTTAGGTCTTTTAGGCCATCCATTTGCCAAACACTACAATATTCAATCGTTACCTAGTTTGATGCTTATTGATAAACGAGGAAAAATCATATCGCAAATTAATTTAGGAATTTCGTCAGTAGATTTGATTAAACTAATTAAATCAGGATTAGACAGTAGTGTATCTAAGTAATCAGAGAGATGTTTGAGCCTATGAAGATTTTTGTGTAAATGGTCAAACCTATTGCCATTAAATCCTACATCTGTTTTCAAATATAATACTAAACTGGTTAATAATTTTGTCCCAATCCCTGATGGGCATGGTCCATTTTTCCGGATGTTCATAATGGATAGATACACAGCTTGTACGGCCGCCTGATCATCAGCTTTTCGTAGCCAAGGTGATCGTCTAGTTCACCCTACAGCATTTCCCGAACGCCCTGTTTGAACATCTCCTGAAAGAATTCCTAAAATTGTTCCTTGGACTTGAACTGTTTGAAAAAATCCTTCGGTAACCCTAATTTGTTCTCTTCCATTTCTTGTAATTAAAGTTCTGAATTTCTTTAATCACAATAGGATGACCTCACATCTTTTTTTACTTAAACAAAATTCAAGACACTACCAGATGTTTTCAAGTGTGAATTGCTATTTCTTTCTTATTTGAATGGAAATAATGATTTATATAAAATAAAATGTGTCTCCAAGCTAACAATTAACTATTCGACACAGTTTATTTCACATATTCTATAATAAGATAAGTTTTCATATTTCAAATCGATACCGAAGGAAATTTTAATCTTCTTCAGTATTAATTATTAATTTCTAAATGTATCTTCTAAATCTTCAATACTTACGGGAGTTTGAGGTGCACATTGTTGGTAGTACACAGTGCCGAATAACATCTCACATGAGACAGCAAATCCCCTGCAGTCAATTAAAGTCCCATGCCCCAACCCAGGACCTAGATCAACTGTATAAACTTTAATAGCATTTACTGTGAGCGCACTGCTTATAGCAACTATTGTCAATGCAGCACCAAAGAATATCTTTTTCATATTTTTCTGATTTGTATTTAAAGTACATATTCTAGAAGTTCTAGGTTTTCAACACCCGCTGATTTATTAATCAACGAATATCTCTTAAATCTTATACTTCTTCTTCAACATTTTTAGTTTTTATGTCTATTTATTTGGAAGGACACATTCTATGATAGAAAAAACAAGAAGGTATCAAATTAAACACTAAGATTTTTCAAAATGTAAATTGCCATTTTATTTTATACGCCAATTTAAAAGTAATCGCAATCTTATTTTAATAAAAAATTACTGATGAACTAGTTTTTGATAGAATAAGCGACGAGATATTCGCCAAAAATTGCAATCAACATATCGTTAATAATTTGAAAGTCAGTAAATCGTTTCCCTTTATATTTGGGAACGTGAAAGCTGTATTGATATTCTCCATTTTTCATTGAGTATACATCAATAGAGTGATTTTTTCTAAATTCAGAAACAGACTCATTATTCGCTCTCAACAATGATAATATATAAATTGACTTTTTATCAGTTGTAATGTAACGATTAACAAGGTTATTTGGTGGAGTTGCTTGTGTAGTGTTTCGAATCAGTGCACCGTTACTTCCCTTCACATATTTAAATGATAATTTAATATTTGCCTTTGATACTGTGTCTATCGTCTTTTTCTTATATAAAAGGTTAAGATTAGTATCTAAGCAAAGAAATTCACCTCGATAGTAATACATATAGAAGATTTTTGAATTTTCTTCATTATAACTTAGCCAGCCATCTGTACAAAAGTATCCATCAATTTGCTTAGGTAATAAGTATTTTGCATTAACTATAAGACTGTCTGAAATTGTTAACTTTGTTAATTCTCTATTTCTCTGATATTCTTTATCTTTTTTTGCCCTAACGATGACCCTATCTTTTGCGATAGGCTGTAAAAAATCAAATTTAAGTCCTTTAGTCTTATAAGAATTTATATTGCTATTGTTGAAAATAGCCAAATCACCAAATTGATTACTTAGAAATGCTACATTAGAAAAAGTATTTAAAAAAGTGGTTCTTACTTTCTCATTAAATGACGAAGGTGCATTTAGGCTGATCCATCTATTTTTTTTCAGTGAGGAATCTACCACAAAAAGATGAGCTGGATCTTTGTAATCGCTAAGTATAATCTGGCCACTCGATTTTCCTGCAAAAATAAATTGATTATTTTTAAGTAGTAATTCACGTTTAAACTCTATTTGAGTGTTTGTAAACTTTCTAACGAAAGAATTATCGGAGTTATTTGTATAAATAAAATTAAGTATAGATATTATCAATATACAAAATGCTAGAATACATACAATATAGATAATGAGTTTTTTCATATTTTAAAATTATAAGGGGAATACCGAAATATTCCCCTTAACAATATTAATTTCTAAATGTATCCTCTAGATCAGCTGGATCAACCAAAGTTTGAGGTGCATTTTGCTGATAGTATACACTTCCTTGTAAAGACTCACAAGAGATAGCGGTTTTAGTACAATCAATTAAAGTACCAGCACCAGGTCCTGAAGTACCATCTGGATCTACTGTATAAACTTGAATAGCATTTACTGAAAGTGCACTGCCAACAGCTACTATAGCTAATGCGGCGGCAAAGAATAATTTTTTCATGTTTTTTAAATTTGTAGTTTAAGAGCCTACTATTTTGGTTACAGGGTTTCGGCTTTCCCTGATTCGATTTGGCCAAAAGAATATCTTATAAAGTTCTTAATGAACTTTTTTATTAGTTGTTTTAGTATGTAAAAGGATGCCTACAATACCCAGCACAATAAATACAATGTTGAATATGAGGTGCTGATCCCAAGTCAGCTTTTGTAAAACGCCTCCACATGAACAAGGTATGGAGTCACTATAATTTAAAATAGCATATATATATGCGGTGAAGAGTGACATCAATCCAAAAGCAGCAAACAACCCTGCCATTTTTGTTCTTTCAATTAGCAGCATAATAGAGATGATAATTTCGGTTAGGGGTACCAACCAGACTAGAATGGACGCATAGTCGGTGATAATGGGCGATTTACTCATCTGGAGTTGAAACTTATCATACTCTATCAGCTTGCTAGTGGCGGCGTATAAAAACAGGAGTACAAACAGGTAACATATGATGTCGACAAGGTTTTGTTTGGCTTTGTCTGATAACATCTTTGATTGTTTATTTATAGTAGTCTCCATTTTGATAATTTTATTCGTGTATTGTTTACAAGGTTTAAATCTGTCGCAATTGAAGGGTCTGCATCTCTGTGCAATTGAGAAAAAAGACCGGGGTTAGCGGTTCTCGACGTTAACCCGCGGTCCCTTTTAGATTTAAAACAATTATAAATGGTACTGATATTAGAGACTGGTGTTTTTCAAATTTCATAATCAGTAGAGTTTTAAAATTTTTTCTTTCAATCTATACACCAAAATTACATCATCTACAGAGCGAGCGTTAGCAACAGGATTGCAAATTATTGTAAACGTGTTTACATTTTTTTCATCTGTTATTAAATAAGAACGAATTTGAACAGCGCTTAAAACAAACTTATAATGAGTGCACGATGAGTAGACGGTTAAAGCGCCATGAGAGCGCCTTTTCCCTGGTAAAAAGGCGCTCTCACCGCGCTCTCATGGCGCTCTCATGGCGGAGTCATACCAAGCAGAGACAACACTTAGGATAAAGCTTATTTACGGGTAGTCATGATTTTGGTTTGCAGCAATATCGCTGTAATGGCAATAATGATACAGCCCATGTTAAACAGCATTTGGGTGGTCCACCCTACTGAAAGCCACAGACCGCCACAGGCGCAGGGCAAGGGTACCCCGGTGTTTAATAAAAAGGCAATATAATAGGTAAACAATACAAACCAGGAAAAAGCAGTATAAAGCCCCAGTAACCTTGTCTTCCGTTGTACCAACAACAGGATCATCAAAATTTCGAAAGCCGGAATAAGCAAATGCAGCGGAGCCGCAACAACAGATAAAAAAGGAGACTCAGCAAGCTGAGTCTCGAATTTATCCAAGTGCATTAATTTGCTGGTTACGGCTAACACAAAAAATAACGCAATCAGATAGGCAATAAAGTCAACCAGGATCTGTTTGGCTTTGGGGAAAAGCCCAAACCCCGGTTGCCTTTTTCTTGGCACATCCATTTTGACGATCTTGCCCATAGTTGATGGTATTTCCGGCGCAACAATCACTGGGGCGAACTAAAAGAATTTTTCTTCAACTGGCTGTAATACCCCTGCCGCGTAAGGCCCACATGCATAGCAATGGCATCCTTGCCGGCAACATTAACAAATAAGGGGTTTTCTTTTTCAAACTGCTGCACACGCTCAAACGGGGGACGGTTTAGGAGCTGCGTGCGGTTGTAGTAGTACCTTTCGTTGCAGGCCGCAATGTTCTGGACTTGTTTTTCCAGTTCCGGAAACTCCACAATAAGGCTCAACAAATCAACATAGGTAATAGACAACATATTGCCAGGCTCCAAAACTTCAATATAATCGGTCCGGAATTCCTGGTTCAGCAAACTGGCACTGTTCAGGATAAATTCCCGCTTGCGCCAAATGCGGGTACCCCATTTGCATTGCTTGTCTGGACAGAAATAATAGGCCTGCACCATGGCGCTTACAGAAAACCAAAGGCGCCCCTCGTAATAAGGGCCTGGCAGCTCTAAAAGCTGATATTTGGTAACCTGGTGCAACCGGCACAGTTCGTACAAGCTGTTAATTAATTTTTGAGAGAGTGTTACCTGAGTAAAAGCGGGCAATATTAGATCATCGATTAGTTTTTTTTCGTAAGGGTTCATAGTTTTGAAGAGGTTAGCGTTTAACTATAAATTTCTGTACATTTTATTTTCGATACAATGGAAAATCTGGACAAAATTTTTGAAATGCCTGTTACGGCAAACGGTCGGGAACGGATAAATTCTCAATTTTACTTGGTGAAATGTTAAAATAGTCTTTAAAAGCCTTGCTAAAATGGTACGGATCGTGATAACCTACCGACTCGGCCACTTCCTTTACCGACCTGTCAGTCATCATCAGTTGTTTTAAACTGTACAACATCCTCAGCTCAATGATAAACTGATGCAGGGATTTTCCCAATCGTTTCTTGATCAGCCGCAACATCGTTTTTTCGGAAATGTAAAAAAGTGCCGCCAGCTCAGCCTTGTTGTTCACAATATCGGATGCATAGTTTTGTCGCAAAAAATCAACCAGCTCGTCGGCCTTCTGCTGTTGTATAGCATCATAAATACCGCTCAGCTCCAAACTTTTATTATAGGCCTCCAGGCAATCCAGCAAAAAGCTCTGTACCCTTTGCCCGGGCTCCATCCCCTGCCAGCTGGTACGGGAGTTTAATTTTTTAACCAACTTAAATATCCGCTTGGCAATGGCCGCCGTTTCCAGGCTCAGGTAAGTTTTAACTTCGGCATAATAACCATCCAGAATAGGCAAAAACTCTGGAAACCTTTTAATTTCCTGTAGCAGCAATGCCGCAGGAATGGTTAACAATAGCATTTGGTGCTTGCCGGTTAGAAATGTACGGCTGTAGTTGCCGCCCGGTATATAACTCATGTAACAGCAGTTACCGTAGTTTTCTTTTAATATATTCCCATCTTCGCTGTACAATATGGAATGCCCCTCTAGCATCGCCAACATTACAATAGTTGGCTCGTTTACTTTTACTTCTATCTGCGCGTTCGAATCAATGTCGTACTCAAACAAGTCAATATCCACCAATGGGTGATGGATGTTTTGCAACAGAAACTTACCCGCGTCAAGGCACAGCAGTTTGGACTGTGCATTTTTTAGGGTAATTGTAGAAAATGGAGCCGGCTTACCGTCCGGTAAGAACTCCGTGCATGGCAATATTTTAAGGGTAATATTAGCATTCATCAGAACGTTTCTTTAAGAGGTTATCTCAAAGTTCCGCACTTAAAGGGCTAAAAAAAATGGCTAGAAATGACAAAATAACTTAAAAAATGCCAAAATATGGTAAAAATATACAAACACAAATTATTGTTTTACAACAACTTACCGCGTTATTAAGGCATTTGGTGGGTACCCGTAGTTAAGTATTGCTCCTTTCTATCCCCCGGCGTATTATTGCACTGTTTTTTTAAATACTCATCTTTTTTGCCTGCAGTTTTACTCCTTTCCATCTCCTGAAGTATTACTGCCCCTCTACCTTTGAGCCCTCCTTTGTGATGCTGAATTTCACCTGAGGTATTACGCTTTCGTATCTCCTGAAGTATTACTGTCCCTCTACCTTGGAGTCCTCCTTTGTAATGCTGAATTTCACCTGAGGTATTACGCTTTCGTATCTCCTGAAGTATTACTGTCCCTCTACCTTGGAGTCCTCCTTTGTAATGCTGAATTTCACCTGAGGTATTACGCTTTGGTATCTCCTGAAGCATTACTGTCCCTCTACCTTTGAGCCCTCCTTTGTGATGCTGAATTTCACCTGAGGTATTACGCTTTCGTATCTCCTGAAGTCTTACTGCCCCTCTACCTTGGAGCCCTCCTTTGTGATGCTGAATTTCACCTGAGGTATTACGCTTTCGTATCTCCTGAAGTATTACTGTCCCTATACCTTTGAGCCCTCCTTTGTAATGCTGAATGGGGCACCATTCGGAAGTATTCAAAATTCTGGAAGAAACTCCAATACTTTACTTTAAATTAATATTTAAAATAATATTTAATCTAAAGTGTATTATTTAACTTTAATGTTATATATTTGCCATATCAAAATCAAATATATGCCGGAACAATCAGGTACAATCGACCGAAGCAGAAGCGCTGGAGATGAAGAGGATCAGCTGACCCGCTTTATTGATCCTTACTCCGACTTTGGCTTTAAACATATTTTCGGAAAATCGCCCAATCGCGATTTTCTAATCAAATTCTTAAATGGGGTTTTTAAGGATAGAAAAGTAATTGTCGACATTCAATACAACAGCACCGAATATAAAGGGCCGGGAAAAAATTATCGGAAAACCATCTTTGACTTGTATTGCACTGGCCACAACGGTGAAAAATTCATCATTGAAATACAGAAAGCGAAAGTTGATAATTTTAAAGACAGAAGTATTTTTTACACCGCCAACCTGATACAAGAGCAAGGCATAGGAGTAATTGCCAATTGGGATTATTTACTGCCTGAGATCTACTTTCTTGCCATCATGAACTTTAAATTTGACAATAGTCATCCTGATCATTTTATACATGATGTACGATTAATGGAAATTAACACCAATCAGGAGTTCTATCCAAAAATAGGATACATCTTTATTGAAATGCCAAAGTTCAAAAAGACTGAATCTCAGCTCGAAAACGAACTCGATGAATGGCTATACATCTTAAATAATTTAAAAAAATTAAATGAAATTCCGGTATCTTTGAGAGAAAAGAAAGAATACCAAAAAGTATTCGAAGCCGCGGAAGTTGGAAATTTAACACCTGAAGAAATGAATGAATATCAGCAAAGTTTAAAAATACAACGTGACAACAATGCTGTCATGAATTATGCAATAAAGGAGGCGACCGCTAAAGCCACTTCGAAAGGCCTTTCGAAAGGTATTTCTCAAGGTATGCACAAAAGCGCTATAGCTATAGCTGTTGAAATGCTCGCCAATAATGAACCAATAGAAAAGATTATAAAGTATACTAAGCTTTCAAGGGAGGAAATTCAAAAGCTCTAATTCGAATTGGGGATTTAAAATAATCAAGGTACCCCTGGTGGTGTTACCGTTTTTTGGTTTCCTTGGGTGGATAACCGTAATATCTTTTAAATGTCCTGCTGAAGTGATAAATATCCTTATAACCGGCAGCAGCGGCAGCCTCGCCCACAGTAAGCTCTTCACGATTGAGCAACTCATATGCTTTTTCCATACGGCGTTTTAAGATAAACTTGGTAACGGTAATACCAAAGGTCTTCACAAACAGCCGGTTTAATGTCCGTTCGGTAATGCTAAAATGATCGGCAGTCTCCTTAGTTTCCCCAAAGTCGGGCTGCCCCAGTTTTTTAAGAATATAAGCCTTAATTTTATATGCAGTATCTGAAGTAGATATCAGCTCATCTTCGTTTTCAACAATTTTTAGAGGCTTAAACCCGGCACTTTCCAGGAACACCTTGTTCTCGATATATTCCTCCTGCGATAAATTAAGCAATGAGGCACAATATTGGTAAGGCAAACCATCAACAGGATGATTTGTCAGAAATTCTCTGATCCGATCCAATGGCGGAAGCCGCAACATCATCGCTTTGGTATCTGCAGCATTGGTGTCCTGAAAAATAATGTGCTGTATCAGTTTTTGCGTTTCGGGATATCGCTCCAATTTAAGTACATCCGATTTTTTTATTTCCAGTACTTTTACCTCCCCAATTGCCTCAAACCGGAAACGCACCGGTGTATTCTCAAAAAAACTGTTCATATCGGTAACAATTTGTTTAGAATAGTAAATCCTTTCCACAATTTCTTCTCCCCGTTGCCCTATTCGGATAACCAAAATGAAGCCACTAAGCAATTGCCAGGCCTTGGCCGCAATATTCCCCGGCTTTAAAAAGATGGAATGAGACTTTTTCCGTTTTTCGGTCATCATTGGAGGCAAATCATTCCAAAATCCCGCCGATAACGGAAACATATTGTTCAAATCATTTAATAAACGGTCTATGTGATTCATGAGAGAGAGATTCGTTAAATTAAGAGCGTAATATTTAAATATTATTTATGTAAAATTAACAAACTTTACTACTAAATGCCAAAATTTTGAGCGAATTTCTTCTGTTCATTTTTCAAAACACACTCTTAAACCTTGCTCAGGCATCAAAAAAAACATCTTTTGGCCATGAAAAATATTTAACCATAACCCAATAAGCCTAGCCATAAGTTTTATAACGCAGGAGCCTGCGCCTCATTTTGGTGTGCAGCAAAAGTGCCGATATGGCTACAAAAATACAGACAGAATTAAAAAGCAATTGGGTATGCCAGCCTACCGACAACCAAAGGCCCTCGCACGCACATGGCATAGGCATGTGGGCATTTAATACCAGCGACAAGTAAAAGGTAAACAACACAAACCAGGTTAAGGAAGCATACAAGCCCGATAACCTGGTTTTGCGGAAGAGCAGCAACACGCCAATGCCAATTTCTACGCATGGAATAAGCCAGGCAAGCAACGCCGGAAAAGCCGATAAAATAGAAAAATCATTAAGTTTTGCCTCAAATTGATCCAAATAGGTAATTTTACTGGCCGCAGCCAGTACAAAAAGTGCAGCAATAGCATAACAAACAGTTTTACAAATGCTACAAGTGATTATTTTTTGGGAATAATTTTGTGGCAATACAACATAATTTTTTTGATGTTTGATCATCATAAATATGTTTTGAATAAATAATTTGTTAGTCAACAGCTCTTAAAGTTCCGCAGTTAAAATGAAATATGCTGAACTCAATTGACTATTTTTTACTGAACTCAATTTTGTTTGTGTTTTTTATAATCTTTTAGTTTACATTTGTTTAACTCACAATTTCATTCTTAATATGACGCTTTCGGCTATGAAGAATAACTACACAATCGATTGGAAAATACCTCATTTAGATAAAACAAAATGTGCCAGCCAGATTGAAGATTTTGTGATCAACGCCATCAAATCAAAAAACCTGCATGCCGGCAATACGGTTCCACCCTATCGCGAACTGGCCGCCATCAATAACGTAAGCGACAGCTCGGTTAGAAGAGCGTATACGAAACTTACTGATGGCAACTGGCTTAGCAGCACCCGGGGCTCGGGAACCTTTGTTTCGGTAAGTAATCCCACCGAAAGTATTACGCCAAAAAAATCAGGATTTACAGAGCATTTTCCGGCAGGACTGGCTTTTCTGAATAAGAGAGAAGAACAGCTGGCCAGTAAACATATCCGCCAGCCTTTTACCGGTGTGGGTACCGATTTCCCAAGTCCGGCCTCTTTTCCGGAGCAGAAATTTTCGGAATATTACAACCGCCATCGCGAAGCCAGTAGAAACCTGAGCCAGGCCGAACTGCTAAATGCATACGATGCAGATCACCTGAAAGATGCATTGATAGAACATTTGAACCGCAAACGTGATTTTGGCCTGAAGCACAATATGATTGATGTGATCAGGGGTAGAAAAAACTGCCTCGACAGGGTGTTTAAGGTACTCATTAGTCCGGGTGATGTGGTAATCAATACTTCGCCATATGATGTAAGGTTATCGGCCGCATTGGAAAAACGGG
Organism: Pedobacter schmidteae; assembly: GCF_900564155.1. Taxonomy (NCBI): domain Bacteria; kingdom Pseudomonadati; phylum Bacteroidota; class Sphingobacteriia; order Sphingobacteriales; family Sphingobacteriaceae; genus Pedobacter; species Pedobacter schmidteae. Next base: position 5,267,084 of record NZ_LS999839.1, read on the forward strand.
AAGCAAGGGTATACACAGTAAGCCGCAGCGAAGAGGATTTTATTGAACGGATAAAACAGGTATTGGCCTACACAAAGGTAAGAGCCATACATATCCGTCCGCAATGCAGTTTTCCGGAAGGCTTTGAGCTAAGTACCGAAAACTGCGAAACCCTGATAAAACTGGCCAGAAAACATAGGGTATGCATTATTGAAGAGGAAGATGAACATGAATTTTGGTATGGCAGCACACCCTACCGCCCCCTGGCCTGCTACGATCACGACGGCTATGTAATTTATATGGGTGCCCTGAGTAAAGCGACACCCGACACCATTGCGTTAAGGTTAATTATTGCCTCCAGTCAGTTTATCAACGAATTACATGCCCTCCCCAATCCATCCATCGAAAACAGGGATGTGATTAAGGAAAAAGCAATTGCCGATATGATCCTGAATGGTGATATGGCCGATTACGCCAGGCAAATCAGACTCAAATCTAAAGCTTATCGCGATGAGCTGGATATTGTACTCAATAATCATTTGGGTAGATATCTGAATTATGAAGTACCTGAAAATGGCCTTACTTTTTGGCTGAAATTTAAAGATAACATTGATTTAAATATACTACTGGGCAAACTGGAAGGTATGGGTATTCCTGTGCCTTATCATCCCAACAATCAGAAAACCTCCGAAAAAGTCAACTATATGATGCTGGGTTTTGGCGCCTTCGATATTAATGAAGCCGAAGGGGCAGCCAAAATGCTGAACATGATTATTGAGGATATGGATATCAGCGAACAGTAAACATTTCCTAAAACTTCGTCAACCTTAGAACGATAAGGAAATATTTTTTCTTACGACCTATTTTTATTTTTAAAAATTTAAACGACAAGTTAACGCTTGTCGTTTTTTTTATTGATTCCTGACTACAACAACTATCATAAGTAAAGTTAACATATACAATTGAGAAATATGTCGGCAATCATTTTTAAAAATTAGAGTAATCCTTTGGGGGATTTTAATTTATGAACAAAATGAACAAGCATCCTCTCTCCGCATTAATTGCCTGACAATTTACTAGTTAGACACTACATCAAAAACTAAAGTCTTTCGTCGGCCAACCATGATAAGAATCCATTTAATCAAACTGAACAATATGAACAAAAAATAACCCCATGTTGTAGCCTAGTTTTGTAATAAGGGATAAGGAAAATAGCCTTTACAAAACAGAAAAGGCGGTTTTACAGAATTTAAATCGAAATGTTAATGCGCTCACCCAAACTTAAAAACATATCCATTTACTGCTTGCTATTAGTTTTAATAGCGATGGTTGCGGGTATGGAAGAAGTGAAGGGGCAAACGTATGCAAGTACTGCCCGAGTATTGTCTGGGACAGTTGCTGGCATATCAAATGCTGCATTACCAGATAATTCTTACGCTACAATGACCGTGGACGGAGGCCTTTTCCCTACTAAAACGTCCATACAATTATTATTCTCTTCTAGTGATATAGTTCCAGCAAATACGCCAGTATATGTGAAGGTAAACGCTTCGACTAACATTACAATTACTGGCTATTCTGGAGGCACATCATCATCATTGGGTTCACCAATCACTTTGGTTACTTCGAGCACAGTATATAATTCCCGTGATAACAATTATTTTATCGCGGTTAGCTCCTCTTCCTCATTTAATTCACTTAAAATAGAATTTGCAGGTACATTACTTGGTCCAACTACTGCAAACCTATTTCACGCCTTTTACAATATCCCAAACCCAGCAGATTGTGGAGTCGGCTTCGCTACATCGGTTACTACATCAGGAGTTCCTTTGTTGGGAGGAGGAGTAACTGATCCGTATAAAGCCATCGACACTGACCCTAATTCCTTTGCTCATATGAATTTAGGCGCAATAGGCCTCTTAGCAACAGTAAACGAAAATGTTCATTTCTCCACGCTCTCCAATGCCGGGGATGCAGTTCGGGCAACATTTTCCATCCCCCCTTCTTTTTTAGCCTCCGTTGGTCTTTTAAGTAATATTTCGGTGCAAGCTTACAACGGCAATACAACTGTTGGAACCAGACAGTCTTTAAACAATCTTTTGACACTTGACTTATTAGGGCTACTAGGAAGCAATGCTAAATATACCTTCTATTTCGTGCCGTCTGGATCATTTGACAGAATTGAATTTACAATTGGTGGTGTACTTACCATTGCAACAGAGCTCGATCTTTACGATGTACAACGAGTTCAGAGCCCGCTTACAGTTGAAGCTTCCCCTTTAGGCTTGATCAATGTTTGCGGAACAAGTACCACTGTAAACATCAAAAATCCTCAACTCACAACCACCTACAACTGGTATAGCACTGCAAGTGGAGGTTCTCCGATTTTTACAGGAAGTAGCTACGTAGTTAACGGACTTACACCAGGAAGTACCACGACTTACTATATAGACGCTGTAAAATCAGGTTGCAACAATTCATTAAGATACCCGGTTCAAATAAAATCGACAATACCTGTAGTCAGTGAGATTTCGGGTGCAAGCTCGGTTTGTGTCGGATCTAAAACCACCTTTAGCAGTACTTCTGCCATTGCCGGTAGCTGGTCAAGTAATGCTACAGGCATCGCCTCCGTAAATGCGACCACTGGCGAAGTTACGGGGGTAGCCGCAGGTACAGCTACAATTAGCTACGTCGTAACAGATGTGGCAAACAGCTGTGGCAAAACCGTAACAAAATCCATAGAAGTCAATGCCCCACTTGTATTTACCAGCAGCCTTAGCACGGCTGTATGCACGCATCTTCCTTTTTCGTATACGGCAACCAGTAATGGAGATACTCGAACTACCTATACCTGGACAAGGGCGGCTGTAGCTGGCATCAGCAATTCCGCTTCATCAGGAACAACAGCCTTAGTTTCAGAGACGCTTTACAATACCACCACAGGCCCTGTAAATACGATCTACATTTTTAAACTAAACATTGGTGGCTGCAACGAGATCACAGTTAATGTAACCGTAACAGTAAAGCCGTTTATGCCTGCGCCACACCTAAACATCACATCGAATTAACTAAAACTTTGATATAAACAAAAACAAACATGAAAACGAAAACTACAATCCTAAAAAACAGCTTACTAGCACTATTTTTATTATTATCTAGCACAGCCTTTTCAGCTACTTATTATGTATGTAATGGTGCTACACTTTCCTTATCAACACCGGCAATTACAGGTATTGATATAAAATGGGAAGTTAAACAAGGAGCCACTACGGTAACAGCATTAAGTGCTACGGCACCAACTACATTGCCTACAACCCCAGGTACTTATACGATTTACACTGTGTTTTCGCAACAAGACCCGAACTCAGGCATCTGTCCTCCTGACGTTATCCAAAACGATTTTGTTGTATTGCCTACTTTATCATTCAACCTTGGAAACCCATCTAATGCAACTTACTGCCAGGCCAACAGCACAGTAAACTCGTCGGTTATCACACCAACCGGAGCTACTCTTCCCGCTGGAAGTGAAAACGACTTAGAATTGGAATATACTTATACTGTAAACAACGGAACAACCACAGTTAATGGGACTGATGCCGGTGTTGGATCTATCGACGCAACCGGAAAATATACCTTATCAACGCTTACTCCAGGCACCTATACTATTGCGGGTACCGTGAAATATAAACAAAAAACTGGGTTTACAAATCAACTTCTCGGGTCAACAGGTTGCCCTGCAGCAGCTACCTCAACTAAATCTGTTACAGTAACCCCAACCCCTGCTAAACCAACAATTACTATCTCTGCTTCATAAATCAAACAGAAAACTTTTTCATGTTTAACAGAAAACAAGGTTTCGTAACTAGCTTGCTGTTGCTTAGTGCAACGGCAGGCTTTGCGCAATCTGATGGCCCGCAAACCGTAAACGTCCCAGGGGGATCTTCGGTTAAACTGCAGGCTAGTTCTGTTAATGCAACAACTTACCAGTGGATAAAAGACGGAACCGCCATTACGGGTGCTACATCAGCGAATTACAATGTATTACTTTCGGGGACTTATACCGTAATCTCTTTTAACGCCCAGGGCTGTGCTTCGGACATTTCCTCGCCGGTAATTGTAAACGTAGGGCCTGCAACATCCCTTACTGCCGATCTGATGATCAATAAAAACTCGGAATCCAGATCGGTTGCCATCAATGAAACTTTTGAATACCTGATACAGGTAAAAAACAATGGTGCAGGCAATGCCACACAGATAAAAGTAAATGACGTTTTACCGCCCGAACTGACCTTTGAACAACTGGTTACCCCTATGCTGGGGTTCGCCAATTATAACAATGGCAGCCGTACCATCTTATGGGAAATCAGCCAACTCAATAACGGGCAGTCGGCCGACCTGAAAATAAAGGTAAAAGCTATAAAAGCCGGCATCATTAGAAATACCGCCACCGTTACTGCATTGGAAACAGACCCCGATCAGCGAAACAACACCTCAACAGACAGTAAAGACATTGCCGGAATAATCATCCCTAATGTTTTTACACCAAATGGTGACGGCTTGAACGATACCTTCCAGATACCGGGACTGGAACTGTATGAAGCCAATGAGCTGACCATTGTAAACAGATGGGGCGGTACTGTATATGATAAAAAAGCTTACAAAAATGACTGGGCAGCTACAGGACTGAACGAGGGAACCTACTTCTACCTATTGAAAGTAAAAACCGCAGCCAACAAATGGGAAGTTTATAAAGGCTATGTAACCATACTCCGCAGCAAATAACATGAAAAGAATTATACAATTGCTATGCATTGCAGGTTTAATATCCAGTGCCAAAGCGCAACAGGATAGCCAGTTTACCCAATACCTGTTCAATGGCCTGCATATCAATCCGGCTTATGCAGGGTATAAAAATGACATTTACGTACAATCCTTTTACCGTTCGCAATGGGCCGGGGTTAGTGGTGCTCCAAAAAGCTTTTCGATTGCCGCTGATGGTGCTTTTAACGATGGCAATGTAGGACTCGGATTACTTGTTGCCAGCGACCAGCTGGGTGCGCAAAGTTACCTTACCGCCTACGCCAACTATGCGTACCGCATCAGGATGAATGATGAAGATGCACAGCTTGCCTTTGGCATAGCGGCTGGTATGGTGCAACTGGGACTTGATGGCAATAAACTACAAGGCTATAAACCCGGTGACGAACTGATCCCCGTAGGATCGCAAACCAATACCCTACCCGATGCCCGCTTTGGCGTTTATTATGCCAACAACAACTTTTTCGCCGGTTTCTCGGCCACCAATATGCTGGCCCGCTATATGGCCAAAAAGAATACCGAAAATAGACTGGTCCCCGTACCACAACCTCATTTTTACCTCACCGCCGGAGCCATGTTTACCTTAAATGACGATATGCGCTTTAAACCGGTAGTACTCCTGAGAGATGATACGAAAGGTCCTTCTTCAATAGATTTAAACGCCTTTGTGCTGTTAAAAGAAAGCCTTTGGATTGGCGGCTTTTACCGCAGTTCATTTGACCTGTATAAAAAAGATTACCAGCAAAACGGACTTTCCAAACAAAACGCCATCGGCGCCATTTTAGAGATTTTTGCATCGCCAAATTTGAGGATCGGCTATTCTTATGATTATGCCTTAAATAAATTGCGCGACTACAATTATGGCAGTCACGAAATTTCAGCAGGTTTTTACATCAACCGCCGAAATTCGACCAGCGACAGACAAGTGAGGTGTTATAAATTTTAAACTACCATATTAAGCTCGTAGTGTACGCTCCTACCTGCTCCAGAGGCGAGAAGCACCTTCAAGTCTACAAGCTCCTTTAAATCTCTCGTTGCAGTAGCTTTTGATACCCTATTAATGGAGCTATATTTTTTAGCTGTCATCCCTCCTTCAAAACCTTCAGATCCTGCGTCCATTATTTTTTTTACCGCTTTAAGCTGCCTTTCATTTAGTACTGACCGATAAAGGTCAAAGAACTTCGTTTTAAACAAAGTAAAGTGCACCAATTTCTTTGCATCAAGCTGCGCATCTAATACAGTCTTTACAAAATATTTGATCCAGGCCGATATATCATTACTCTTTTGAGCTTGCTCCAAAGCTTTATAATATACGCGTTTTTGGCCTTCTATAGTTTTTGATAAACTTAGCAAAACCGGTCGTCCCAAAGTTTGGGATAAAGCTTTTTCAGCCAAAGCACGTCCCACTCTTCCATTTCCATCCTCAAAAGGATGTATGGATTCAAAATAAAGATGAACAATTGCAGCACGAACAGGCGCATAATTGATTGCATGCTTTCCCCCCGGAGCAGTTTCATTAAACCAATTGATAAAACGTTCCATCTCCTGAGGAACAACACTTGAAGGAGGAGCCTGAAAATGAACCCTTTCTTTACCTATTATTCCAGATATAACCTGCATAGGCTCATCCCCGGTACGCCAGCAACCAACATTAATTCCTTTTACAGACGAAAGCAGCAGTTGATGCCAAAACCATAATTTATCTTTATCCAGTGGCGCTTTAAATGTTTTTCTTACATCTACCATAAGCTCTCCAACACCCGAAGCCTTCTTGTCACGCACAACATCAGGGGACATGTTAATACCCAATTTATTTTTTATGGACGAAAGTACGTCTGCCCTGCTTAAAAACTCCCCTTCAATTTCGGATGTTTTGATCGCCTCCGAAATCATAGTTTGTAACAGAGCCTCCTGCTGAATCTCGTTGGGAAGTGTCTGCAATATTCCATTCACTTCACCCGTTTCTAAGGCAAATGCATAAAGTAAAGGCTCAACATCTGTGAGCACAAAACTAAAATCTGGCCAATGCTCTAATTCCCAATTGTATTTCATGAGCCGATTAAAATTACTAATCGGCTCAAATATAGTAAAAATATGAGCCGATTAAATGTTTTAACCGGCTCATAACAATATCCCTTCTTTAGTGTTATATTGCTGTATCCTTTGCTACGCAATATGCTAAAGAAAGCTGACCATAGTAAAAATATCGTAATTGCTGGCGGTGGCTTAGCTGGACTCACCTGTGCCTTGCACTTGCTAAAGGAAGGTTTTGAAGTCACGCTGATTGAAAAAAACACCTACCCCCACCATAAAGTTTGCGGCGAATATGTATCCAACGAAGTATTGCCCTATTTACAATGGCTGGACGCCGACCCACATCAATTGCACCCCGTACCCATTACACGTTTGTCCGTATCTTCATTAAGCGGACAAGTACTGGGTTGTACCCTACCCCTGGGTGGCTTTGGAATCAGCCGTTATACCCTGGATAACTTTTTATTCGAAAAAGCCCGGCAAAGGGGTTGCATTTTGATAACTGATCTGGTAACCGACATCAGCTTCAAAAACGATCAGTTTGAGGTACTTACCGCCAGCAATGGAACCTTTAAGGCAAAACTGGTTATTGGGGCCTTTGGTAAAAGAACGGCCCTGGACCAAAAGCTATCGCGCAGCTTTATGCAACGAAAATCGCCCTGGCTGGCAGTAAAAGCACATTATACTGGCATCATACCCAGCGACATGGTACAACTACACAATTTTGCAGGAGGCTACTGTGGTGTATCTGCCATAGAAAACGAACAGATCAACATCTGCTACCTGGCCGATTATGAAAGTTTCAAGGCCTATCATAACCTGCAGGACTTTCAGCAAAAGGTATTGTATGCCAATCCGCTGCTGCAAAAGATTTTTGAAGAAAGCACCATGCTTTTTGAACAGCCCCTCACCATCAGCCAGGTCTCTTTTGCTAAAAAGGAATTGGTGAGCAACCATGTGCTAATGATTGGTGATACCGCCGGACTCATTCATCCACTTTGTGGTAACGGAATGGCCATGGCTATACATAGTGCGAAAATATGTGCCGAATTGAGTATCGACTATCTGAACGGGAAGCTGATATCCAGAGCAGCACTGGAAAAGCAATATGCTGCAAGTTGGAATGCCTGTTTTAGAAGACGCCTGCTTATGGGACGCTTACTTGCCGGAATGGTTAGAGGGGACGAAATATTCAGCCCTATGCAGCACCTGCTGACTAATTTTCCATCGGCACTGCCTTTAATTGTTAAAATGACCCACGGAAAACCAATCTTATGCGATTAGATACCAGCCGGAGAAGCAACTCGCCAGAAATAATGGACGACTTCAATTTAGAAGGTGAAATACTAAGGGATGCCCTGAATAAGATTGCTTACATTAACAAACTACTGGGCGGCAATAAGGTAACTATGGATGGCTTAAAGTGGCTGCTGAAAACAAAACTGCAACATCAACCAGCCAATAGCGAAATTACCATACTGGATGTAGGTTGTGGCAATGGCGATATGCTGAGGACCCTGGCCAGATATGCCGAAAAGCAACAACTCAATTTTAAACTGCAGGGGATAGATGCCAATGCATTTACCATCCGCCATGCACAAGAACTGTCAACCGAATATCCCAATATCAGCTACAGTTGCGCAAATATATTCGAAGAAATTAAACAACCCCGGCAATATGATGTTATCCTTTGTACATTGACTTTACACCATTTTGAGGACGATGATATCATTACACTTATGAAGGGCTTTAAAACACAATCCGCATTGGGTATTGTCATCAACGATTTGCACAGAAGTAAACTGGCCCATCGTCTTTTTGCTGCCCTATGTGTTGTATTCAGGCTCAATCATATGTCGCGTGAGGATGGCCTGATCTCAATTTTAAGGGGGTTTAAAAAAGAGGAACTGGAAAGATTTTCCAGACAGCTGAATTTTAATACCTATATACTGAACTGGAGGTGGGCATTCCGTTACCAATGGATAATACCAAGCACATGAGCGTAAAGATCAGCACTGTGGCCACATTAGCACCACAATATTCGCGAACAACAGCCGAAATTATCCCCTTTCTGACCCATTGGTTAAAAGACCAGGAACCTCGATTTGTAAAAAAAGTAAAGAAAATATTTGAACAGGCAGCGGTAGAAAAAAGATACTCCATCATGTCGCCCGAGGAGGTGTTTACCCGGACTTCCTTTGAAGAAAAAAATAACATTTACATTAGGGAAGGCACTAAACTGGGGATAGGCTGCCTGCAGCTGGCGCTGAAAAAAGCAAACTGGCAGGCGCATCAGTTGGATTACATCATTACGGTTAGCTGTACAGGTATCATGATCCCATCCATGGATGCCTACATCATCAATAGCTTAAACCTGCGGCAAGATATTGTACGCCTGCCGGTAACAGAAATGGGCTGCGCAGCAGGTATATCGGGAATGATTTATGCCAAAAACTTTTTGAAAGCCAATCCTGGAAAACGAGCCGCCGTAATTGCTGTTGAATCGCCTACTGCGACTTTTCAGCTCGATGATTTTTCGATGGCCAACATCATAAGCGCTGCCATTTTTGGCGACGGGGCCGCCTGCGTTCTACTCTCCTCGGCAGAAGAAGACCATGGCCCCGAAATGCTGGCCGAAGAAATGTACCACTTTTACAACGCTACTCCAATGATGGGTTTTAACCTGACCAACAAAGGCTTACAAATGGTACTGGATGTAAATGTACCCGAAAATATTGAACAGCATTTTCCGGATATCATCCATCCTTTTCTGAAAAAAAATGGACTCAGTATAGACAACATCAACCACCTGATTTTTCATCCGGGCGGAAAAAAAATTATTGATACAGTTGAGAGCTTATTTGGTAAATTAGGCAAAAATATAAACGAAACTAAAAACATTTTAAAAGCATACGGAAACATGTCCAGCGCCACTGTACTTTATGTACTGGAAAGGTATATGGAACGACCACTGGAAAGTGGCGAACTGGGATTGATGCTCAGCTTCGGCCCCGGTTTTTCGGCCCAAAGGGTGCTTTTAAAATGGTAAAACAATTAAAGACAATAAAATGAACAAAGCAGAGATCCTATCCCACTTACCTTACACAAAGCCTTTTTTATTTGTAGATGACCTGGAAGATATTAACGAAAATGGAGTGAAAGGCACTTATACATTCGACGCAGATCTTGATTTTTATAAAGGTCATTTTAAAGACCACCCGGTTACGCCCGGCGTAATTTTGACAGAAACAATGGCACAAATTGGATTGGTTTGTCTGGGCATCTATTTGTCGGGCACAGCCGAAGGAGGAATGCCGGGCCACGTGATGCTGACATCTACAGCCATCGATTTTATGAAACCTGTTTTCCCGGGAGAAAAAGTAACCGTAACTGCCGAAAAGGTTTATTTCCGCTTTAAAAAATTGAACTGTAATGTACAAATGACCAATGCCGCCGGCGAAGTGGTTTGTAAAGGTACCATTGCCGGAATGGTAACCAATAAAATGAATGGATAAACGTGTAGTGATAACCGGAATGGGCGTGGTTGCGCCAAATGGAGTTGGACTAACTGCATTTACGGAAGCTATTAAAAATGGCATTTCGGGCATCAAACACGATCCGGAACTGGAAAGACTACAATTTTCCTGTCAGATTGCCGGGCAGCCAACACTGTCCGATAATCTGATTGCTCAATACATGACCGAGCTGGAACGCCGGAATTTTAACAGCTCGGGCATTTTATACGGCATTATTGCCGGAATGGATGCCTGGCACAATGCCGGCCTGCCCCTATCAGGCGAAGCCGAACCCGACTGGGACAGCGGAACAATTTTTGGCACCGGCACATCGGGCATTGAAAAATTCAGAGAAGCCATTTACAAAGTTGATGAATTACAGGTACGCAAACTGGGCAGTAATGTGGTGGTGCAAACCATGGCCAGTGGCATTAGTGCCTACCTGGCCGGAAAAATTGGCCTGGGCAACCAGGTAAGCAGCAACTCATCGGCCTGCACCACAGGCACCGAGAGCTTGCTGATGGCCTACGATAGGGTAAAATCGGGACTGGCAGTGCGAATGCTTGCGGGTAGCACCAGCGATAGCGGCCCTTATATATGGGCCGGTTTTGATGCCATGAAGGTATGTACTTTTAAACACAATCAGGAACCCGAAAAAGGATCGCGACCCATGAGTGCCAGCGCCAGCGGCTTTGTACCCGGTAGTGGTGCCGCAGCCTTTGTTGTCGAATCGTTAGATAGCGCCCTGGCACGTGGTGCAACCATTTACGCCGAAATACTTGGTGGAAATATCAACTCCGGTGGGCAACGCGGCAACGGTAGCATGACCGCCCCCAACAGCATGGCAGTGCAACGCTGCATACAAACAGCCATCAAAAATTCAGGTATCGGGGCGAATGAGATTGACGCCATCAGCGGGCACCTCACCGCAACCGCCAAAGATGCCCTGGAAGTACAAAACTGGGCCATTTCCTTAAACAGGAAACCGTCCGACTTTCCTTATATCAACAGCTTAAAAGCCATGACAGGTCATTGCCTAAGTGCTGCAGGAAGCATCGAATGTGTAGCCGCCGTATTACAGCTCAAACATGGTTTTATCTTTCCATCAATCAATTGCGAAGATCTGAACCCCGATATAGACGTTCTGGTAAACAAAAATAAACTCAGAAATAAAATAATTTACCGAAACATTGATATATTAGCTAAAGCAAGCTTTGGGTTTGGTGATGTAAACGCCTGCGTGATCTTTAAAAAGTATTAAAATGGAGAGAGAAGAACTGTTAGCAAAATTGAAAGAAATTGTTACACCTTACACTCATGATAAGGATGCTTTGGCCAACATCAACCCCGAAACAGACTTTATCAAAGATCTTAAAATCAACTCGGCCAACCTGGTAGACATTATCCTGGATGTGGAGGAAGAATTTGACATCGAAATTGATAATCTGGAAATGGCCCGTATGCTGAATGTAAACGAAACAGTTTCCATTATTGAGGCCAAATTACAACAACTTGATAGGTAACGACATAGTTGACTTAAACCTGGCTGCAATAGAAAGCAACTGGAGAAGGAACAGATACCTTGAAAAACTGTTTACCACCTCCGAGAGGTTGCTGATTGCCGCGGCTACAGCCCCCGAAATTATGGTTTGGCTATTATGGACCATGAAAGAGTCGGCGTACAAAGCCCGTGCTGCCGAAATCAAACTCCACAGCTTTGCCCCAACATTATTGGCCTGCGACAATCTGGTGCTGCATCAGGAAAGTGCCAGCGGACGGATATCCTACCTGGGGCAAACCTATTACAGCCAGAGTACCATTGCCCCCACTTACATACATACCATTGCCGCCGAAGAAACAGAAACCATCAACCGGGCGATCACTAAAATCGACAATTACGACGCAACCGACGATTCCTATCGCCATAGCAACCCTATTTCGGTAAGTCACCATGGCAATTATCTGGCCCTTATTTATCTATAAGGTTCTCCTCAATCAGCAAACTAATGATCCCATCGGCCAAGCCTACTTTGGGTACATAAATCTGTTTGATACCGGTCCACTTCAATAAAGTAATGTAAATTTCACAAGCCGGAATAATAACATCGGCACGGTCAGGATTTAAACCAAAAACATTGATCCGCTCCTTTAGTGAATGCGAATTCAGCTGATTGTAAAGCCCCTTCAATTTCAGGAAGCTCAAAGGCAGGCCATCTTTTTCGTCCGACATACGGAAAAGCTTATTGATGTTGCCACCAGTACCAATTCCGGCCAGGTTTTTTAAAGATTTGGTATGTTCTTTTACCCAGTTCTTCATTTCCTCCCAGGTTTCATCTTTATCCTGATTGTCGAGAATACGGATAGTCCCTATATCAAACGATCGGGAAGCAACGGGTACCCGGTTTACAAAAACGGAAAGTTCGGTACTCCCCCCACCTACATCAATATACAGATAACTCTTTTTGATATCCAGGTTTTCTTCGATATGATTGGCATAGATAATATTGGCTTCCCTCTGTCCTTCAATAATTTCCAGATTGACATCAGTCAGCTGCTTTACTTTTTTAATAATTTCGGCACCATTATTGGCTTCGCGCATAGCTGAAGTAGCGCAGGCCAGGTATTCAGAAACATGATATACATCCATCAGGTTTTTAAATGCAGCCATCGTTTTCAACAGATCCTCGGTCTTACGGTCCGATATATGGCCGTCCAAAAAAGCATCATCCCCTAAACGCAATGGAACCCGTACCAATGTATTCTTTTTAAAACTATAACCATTTTCATTTTTCGAGATATCAGCAATTAATAATCTAACCGCATTTGAACCGATATCTATGGCAGCGTATCTTAACATTGGCTTTATTGATGTTTATTTTTTAAGTAATTATAGGTTTGCACCTGTGCCCTGATTTTTGTTTTCAGGTTATTTTTATGGTATTTATTATTATTCAAGCGGGTAATATCCCTGGCTTTTACATTGTCCTGCAACTGGAACTCAATAATATCACGTATCTCTTGTCGTAAATCAGGATCCAGAACCGGAAAACCTACCTCTACCCGATGCTCCAGATTTCTGCTCATCAAATCGGCCGAAGAAAGGAACATTTCTTCCTTACCATTGTTACCAAAAATAAACACTCTGGCATGCTCCAGAAATTTATCAATGATACTGATCACAGTAATGTTTTCGCTGAAATTGGGAACACCCGGCACCAGGGTACAAATGCCACGTACAATAAGTTTTATTTTAACACCCGCATTACTGGCCTCATATAATTTTTCAACAATACCCTCATCGGCCAAACTGTTTACTTTCAGGATCATGTATGCCGGCTTACCCTGTTTGGCAAACCTGATCTCGCGGTCTACCACGTGATAAAACTTACTTCTGGATTCGAAGGGGGAAACAACAAGGTATTTAAATCCTTTGACCACTGTCTTTTTTGCTAAAGCCTTAAACAGCTTAATCAGATCGGTTGTGATTTCCTTTCTGGTGGTAAACAAGCTATGATCGCAATATAATTTTGCTGTTTTTTCATTGAAGTTACCAGTGGCAAGATTCGCATAATAAACTGCCCGGCCTTTTTCTATTCTTTTGACCAGGCATATCTTAGAATGCACCTTATAATCTGTTAAACCATAGTTTACATGTACGCCTTCTTCTTGTAACCGGCTGGTCCAGAAAATATTATTGCTTTCGTCAAATCTTGCTTTTAATTCAACCAGACAATTGACTTTTTTGCCGTTCTTGGCCGCATTAATTAGTGCATTGATTACCCTCGAGTTCTCGGCCAACCGGTATAAGGTGATGTTAATCTCAGTTACCTTAGGATCGATAGCTGCCTCGCGAAGGAAAAGTATAATATAATCGTAAGATTGATAAGGCAGGTTGACTAGGTAGTCCTTTTCCTGCATCTTATTGAAAATACTTTCGGCACGGTGTAAACCATGCACCTTAAGTGGTACGTTGGGCTTATACTCCAGATCGGAACTGCCCACGTTGGGAAATGCGATAAAATCGCCAAAACGATGGTATTGGTTACCGGGAATCAGACTCTCGGCCTCTATTTTCATTTTGTTGATCAATACCGTCAGCATCTCGAAAGGCATTTCTGTATCGTACAGCAAACGCATGGGTTTGCCTTTTTTACGTTTATCGAGGCTTGCCTTTAATTCTTCTATAAATTTGTCGCTAACATTTTTATCAATATCCAACTCGGCATCCCTGGTTAGCTGTATGGAAAAGGCTTCCAGTACGTCATAATTAAAGATATAAAAGATATCATCCAGGCAATACTTAATAATGTCTTCTGCCAGGATAATAAACTTAAGCCCATTGGTTTCGGGCAGTACCAAAAACCTGGGCAGGTCATTGGGTAGTTCAATCAATGCATATTTTTCATTCTTATTGGTCGTTTTTTTTGACAACCGAACAAAAAAATACAAATACCGGTCCTTCAGTTCAGGAAATGGCCGTTGCGGATCAATCATAATCGGAACCAGGTTGGATAAAATCCTGTCCCTGAAATGGTTCCTTACAAATTCGCCACGGGCAACGTTTAACTGGGTATTGTTGAGGATGAAAATACGGTTTTGAGCCAGTTCGTTAATCAGAGTGGCCTTAAACAGCTGCTCAAATTTGCGTTCCTGTTTTACCACTATATTTTTGATTTCGTTTAGTACCTTTTTTGGATTGAAACCCAGCAAGGCCTTTGCCTTATCGTTTAAGTTAGACAACCGGCTTAAGGTAGCTACCCGTACCCGATAAAACTCTTCCAGATTGGAAGAAAAAATAGACAAAAATTTTATACGCTCAATCAGAGGGACAGTCTCATCAGCTGCCTCCTGCAAAACCCGTTCATTAAAATACAACCAACTGATTTCTCTGTTTAGAAATGGAGCCTTTTTCTTCGTCATGTATAAAATCAAAAAAATCCCTGTTTAAAAACAGGGATGCTCAAAACTGCGAATTCTATTGTTAAATAATTGTTAATTATCAAGTAATTATACAATTATTACTTAACCCCCTCTTATTTGCCCTCCGATTCTGCTTTAACGGCTGCCGGAGTAGCTGCTGTAACTGTCGCTGCCGGTTCCGGAGCTTTTTGTGCTGCAGGCTGAGCGGCGGCTGGCTTGGTGGCCGCAGGCTTGGCTACTGCCGGCTTCTTTGCTGCAGGTTTAACTACTGTTGCGGGTTTCACTGCCACAGGCTTGGCGGCTGTTTTTGCTGCCGCTGGTTTGGTCGTAGCAGCTGGCTTGGCAGTCGGTTTAGCTGCTGGTTTTGCTACGCTGGTTACGGCCGCTGCCGCATTGGCTATGCTTTTAGCTACGGGAGCAGCTTTTTTAACCGGAGCTTTAGCAACCGGTTTAGCTGCTGCTTTTGGAGTCGCTTTAGCTGATGCAGCTACCTCCTTTTTAACTTCCGCAGCTTTAGCGCTTACCGCCGCTTTTGCTTTACTTACCGCTTTAACTGCCGGTTTTGCAATGATGTCGGCCGCTTTTTTCTCAGTGGCAATGGTGGCAACTTTAACACTCTGCACCACTGGTTTCACTTTTGCAGCAGCTACTTTTACCACCTTTTTCGTTTTTTTAACATCCTTTGCCAGCTCTTTTTTTACTTCCTTTTTAACTGCCGCTGCTTTCTTTTTAGCTTTTTTAACGGCTTTTTTATTTGCTGTTTTGGCCTCATCAATTTTACTCTCCACAACAGCTTTTACATCCTGAAATTTTTTAGATAGCTTTTTGGCTACAAACTTACTAACCAAAGCAATATCATCCCCAATCTTCTCTGCATCTTGTCCTAAATGCTTAACAGTCTCTAGAATCTTGTCTGCTAAGCTCTTTTCTAATTGTTTTTTTACAACCTTTTTTGCGGCTTTTTTTTGCACTTTTGACTTATTGGTTTTCATATGCATTTACTTTAATTGTTTTATATTTGTTTTGTAGAATTGCTGAACCAAATTATACTACTAATCTAATCTATTTTTAATACTAAAGCCATAATAATCATGCCCACTTTTGATATCGTAAGCAAAGTAGACGCGCAAACACTGGACAATGCCATGAACAATGCTAAAAAGGAGATCCTGAACCGTTACGACTTCAGCACTTCAAAGAGTACCATTGACCATGATAAAAAGACCAATGTAATTACTATTGTTACAGAAGATGACATGAGATTGAAAGCCATCCAGGATGCCATCATATCTCGTATGGTAAAACAAAACCTCGACTCCAAAAGTCTGGATTTTGGCAAGGAACAATATGCATCCGGCAACATGATCAGAAAGGAAATCTCTATTAAAGAGGGTATTGACAAAGAAACCGCAAAAAAAATTGTTGCTAAAATAAAAGCCAGCGGACTAAAAGTACAAGCTTCAATGATGGAAGATCAGGTTCGTGTACAAAGCAAAAGTATTGACGACCTGCAAGGTGTGATTGCACTTTGTAAAAAAGAAGATTTTGGCCAGCCACTGCAGTTCATCAACATGCGTAACTAATTTGCCGCACATGGAAATTGTTGAAAATGGATTTGTCTTTTCTGACGATAAACAAAAGATTGACCCTGTTGCAATTCATCATTACCTAAGTACACAATCGTACTGGGCAAAGGACATTCCACTCCAGTTGGTACAAAAATCTATAGACAACTCCCTCTGCTTTGGCATCTATAAAGATACCAGGCAGATTGGATTTGCCAGATGGATAACCGACAGGGCTACATTTGCTTACCTTGCCGATGTATATGTGGACGAGTCATTTCGCGGATTGGGGTTATCAAAAAAATTAATGTCGCTAATGCTGTTTCACCCCGACCTGCAGGGATTGCGCAGATACATGCTGGCCACAATGGACGCACACGGTTTGTACGCCCAGTTTGGGTTTAAAGCTATAGAACACCCCGAAAGATTGATGGGAATTGCAATTGCCGATCCCTATAAAAAGCAAGACTAAACAGTCTTCACATCGCTCTCACTATACTCTTTAATATCAGTGATATAGCCATTTACGATCAGAAAATCGAACAAAGGTTTCGCATCTGCTGTTACCGGCATGTTTGAACTGGTGATCACTTCATTTGTCTTTTTATCCAGGTAAGGGTAAGCAAAAAGTTTAACGTTTTTACTAAACATATCGCTCACATAACTGAGCAGCTGACTGGTATAATTTCCACCAAAATTGCTGGAATTAAATACAAATTTAAGGTTGTTGATATTGGTGGATATACCTACACTTTTTGGTCTGCAACGATCCAGGTATTTAGCCAGTTTATTGTGCCGGGAAAAGTTGGATACAATAACCAGGTTACCGGTATTGCACATTTCTTCGGCCCTTTTAGCTACCGCCCTCAGGTCAATATCTTCCGGCAGTTCATCATTGGCGGTCAACACATTCGACATCAACACCTCTATCAATACACTCAGGTTGTCTTCCTTCACATTTTCTGTTCTCACAAACTGATCTACCGCCTTGTTTAACATGCTAAAGTTAGGATTTGATTTCTGCGCATATTTGGTACGCAAAATCATAATGTCCTTTTTGTACAACAGGTCTTTAGGCAAACATGGCTTACCTTGAGCATCAAATATGGCGGCATCCGAAAAATCCTTTACAATCAGGTACAGGTTCAACAGAATATTGTTGACCCCCTCAAACACCGGCCCGTTTACCGAAATCAGGTCAATCTCTACCGAACCTACAGTAAGGTTATCGGCCAGCGATTCGATCATCGTTTTAGGATCCTGATTAAAATAAAAGGCAGCATAAACCAGGTTTACACCAATAATACCCAGTACATTTTGCTGCAACGCTGCATCAGTATCCAATAAACGTACATGGAAAAATATCTCATTGGGCGCCCCTCCGGGTTCTGCCTGAAAACGGATTCCGATCCAGCCATGAGGATCGTTGGATTTATTGTAATTTAAGGTAGTAACCGTATCGGCAAAAGCAAAAAAAGTGCGGTCTTCATATTTCTCGCCATTTAAACGTTCGGTAAGCAAACTGAACTCATGTCCCAACATCTTCAACAACCTCGATTCACTGACATATCGGCCCGAAGTTTCGGCACCATAAATGACGTCACTAAAAGTCATATCATAAGCCGACATCGTTTTAGCAACAGTGCCGGATGCGGCACCGGCGGTAAAAAAGTTACGGGCCACTTCCTGTCCTGCACCAATCTCCGCAAAGGTTCCGTATATTCTTGGGTTTAAGTTAATCTTTAAAGCTTTACGCTTAGTATCAAGAATTTCTCTTTCCATGCCGCAAAATTAAGCAAACTGCCGAATTTAGACGATAAAATAACTACCTTGATCTCAAATTTCTTTTATCAAGATCGTATCTTAATAATGCTGAACGTTAAAAATCTAGACATACAATTCCTGAATAAGGAAGATAACTCCTGGCTTAAAGCAGTAAACCAGGTTAGCTTCAGTGTAGAAAAAGGAAGAGTACTGGGCATCGTTGGCGAGTCGGGCTCCGGAAAATCAGTAACCTCTTTTTCCATCATGCGCCTGCACGATCCTCAAAGCACACAAATTGATGGTGAAATTGATTTTCAGGAAATCAACCTCCTCAATTTATCCGCCGAAGAAATCAGAAAATACAGGGGCAACAAAATAGCCATGATTTTTCAGGAACCCATGACTTCATTAAATCCTGTGTTTACCTGTGGCAACCAGGTAAAGGAAGCCATCATGCTGCACCAGAAAACGGACAAACATACCGCAAAAGAAAAAACCATTGCTTTGTTTAAGGAAGTACAGCTACCCCGGCCCGAGAATATTTTTGACAGCTACCCTCATCAATTGTCGGGCGGACAAAAGCAAAGGGTAATGATTGCCATGGCCCTAAGCTGTAACCCCGAACTGCTGATTGCCGATGAACCAACCACCGCACTGGATGTAACGGTACAAAAGACCATTTTGGAACTGCTGCTTAAACTAAAAACCGAACGCGGCATGGCCATGATTTTTATTACGCATGATCTGGCAGTAATCAGCGAAATTGCCGATGAGGTGGCTGTAATGTATAAAGGAACTATTGTGGAACAAGGACCGGCAAAAACGATATTTGATACTCCGCAGCACCCCTATACCAAAGGCTTGTTGGCCTGCAGGCCCAGCCCGCAGCGTTTACTAAAAAAGCTGCCCGTTGTAGCCGACTTTTTAGACGATAGCAAAAACACTGCGCTTGACCATTTACTGCAAACCAATGCCTATACACCTGCCGAAATTGAGGCACGCCGAAAACAATTGTATGGTGAAAAGCCTCTTTTGCAAGTGAGACAACTTTGTACCTGGTACCCCATAAACAAGGGCCTCTTTGGCAAAACAAAAGACTATGTAAAAGCGGTAGATGACATTACTTTCGATGTCTTTCCGGGAGAAACCCTGGGTTTGGTTGGCGAGTCGGGATGCGGAAAAACCACACTGGGCCGCAGCATCATTCGCCTTGTTGAACCTACTTCCGGAGCGCTTCTTTTTAATGGAACAGATATCAGATCACTAAAAAATGAAGCGCTGAGAAGAATGAGAAGAGATATTCAGATCATCTTTCAGGACCCCTACTCTTCGCTCAACCCTCGTTTGACAGTAGGAAATACCCTAATGGAACCCCTGCGTGTGCACAACATGTTTGCAAACGATGCCGATCGCAAGGCACATATCCTGAATTTGTTGCAACGTGTGGATTTAAAACCCGAACATTTTAACCGGTATCCACATGAGTTTTCGGGTGGACAAAGGCAACGCATTGTGATTGCCAGGGCACTGGCGCTACAACCTAAATTCATCATCTGTGACGAATCTGTGTCGGCATTGGATGTATCGGTGCAGGCACAGGTACTAAACCTGCTAAGAGAGTTGCAGCAGGAATTTGGGCTGACTTATATTTTTATCTCCCATGACCTGGCTGTGGTAAAACACATCTCGGACAGGATGCTTGTGATGAACAAAGGCAAGATTGAAGAACAGGGCTTTCCCGAAGAAATTTACCACCATCCAAAAGCAGAATATACCAAAAAACTGATTGCCGCCATACCAGGTCGCTAAATAATTTATTCCTCTTTTAACGTGGCCGAAAGTCGTATCATAGCGGTATTGATGGCTCTTCTGATTTCACGTTCCTTCACTTTGTCATAATGCTTAAGCAATACCATTGCTTTAAATATAGCAGCATCTTTATTGATTGCAATGGTTTTAACAGTTAAACCGCCCTCTACCACATTGGCCGAATAACCTGAAATCACTTTATTCAGGTAATTTTCGAGATACTCGGGTGTATAGCCGTTTTTAAGTGACATGTCGAATTCAATACTCAGTTTTTTTATATTTTGCTTAGACTGATTGATGATAACCGAACTGAAAACTACCGAATTGGGTATAATCACCATATCACTGTCTTCATTCTGCAAAATCATATTGATCAGCGTAATGTCCAGAATTTTGCCTTCGTGATCTCCCATCCGGATATGGTCGCCAAGCGACAAACGATCGGAAAACATAATGATCAAACCATTGATCATATTGGTTACATAATCTTTAAATGTAAGCGCCACCGCAGCTGCAACAATAGACACACTAAATACCAGCTCCTTCAACGTAATATTGAGTAGCGAGAGCAATGCCATGGCCAGGAAAACCGTATCCAGAATGGAAGTAATCCTGTTAATACCCAGAATAAAATTATCTTTTACATTCTTTTTGAACTTATGTTTCCGAATGTACCAGTAAATGATGATGAGCCGGATGATAGATATGGTAAGACTTGGCCCCAGGAAAACCATAACAGCACCAGCAGCTTTATCGATACCAGGATAGTTGATGTACAGCGTTGGTTCATTGATGTAAAAATAGACAAGAAATAAGTAAATGACGGCTTTGATGGCAATGACCAGGAGCTCCTTTCCCGTCTTTCTTTCTCTGTCTTCAATCATTTTAATCGCTTTAAGTTTAACAATAGAACCGTAATCAAAGATACAAAATCCAACAATACTCAGTTCAAATTGTTACCTTCGGGTGATTCATACATAGACTATGGCAAAAAAGAAATCTTCTCATCTGGAACTTGTTTTAATACAATTGATTAGTGACGTTCTGGAAAAAAGTAACAATGAGGCCCTCAACTATAAGCAGGTTTCTGCTAAATTAAATATTAATGATGCAGCATCAAGGGAAACCATTCTCGACATTTTAAAAGATCAATCGAGAAAAGGTATTTTCCTGGAGCCCGAAAAAGGAAAATTCAAGTTAAAAGACCTGAAAACCTTCCTGATTGGAAAAGTAGATATGACAGCCGATGGCTCTGCGTTTGTAATCCCGGACGATGAATTCGAAAAAGATGTTTTCGTATCGGCCAGGAAACTGCACAATGCCCTGCATGGCGACAAAGTAAAGGTGTATATATACGCCAAAAAAAGCGGACGGAAAAACGAGGGCGAAGTGGTGGAAATCATTACCCGTGCAAAAACCGACTTCATTGGCGTAATCAGGATATCAGACCGTTATGCCTTTGTCAATGTGGACGACCGAAAAATGCTGCATGACATTTTTATACCCCTGAGCGACCTGAACGGCGCAAAAAATGGACAAAAGGTACAGGTGAGCATCACCGAATGGCCTGAAGGTGCCAAAAATCCGATTGGTCGCATCATGCATATCCTGGGCGAGCAAGGCGAAAACAATACAGAAATGAATGCCATTCTGGCCCAGTACGGTTTTCCGCTAAGCTTCCCTCCTGAAGTTGAAAATGAAGCCAACGCAATTCCTGAACAGGTTACCAAAGCAGAAATAAAAGGAAGAAGAGACTTTAGAGACACCATCACTTTTACCATTGATCCGGCCGATGCCAAAGATTTCGATGATGCCATTTCTTTTAAAACACTTGAAAATGGCAATTACGAAGTAGGAATACACATTGCTGATGTGTCGCACTATGTGCTGCCCAACAGCGATCTGGACAAAGAAGCATATGCCAGGGCAACTTCAGTATACCTGGTAGACCGGGTGATCCCCATGTTGCCCGAACGTTTGAGTAATGGGGTATGTTCCCTGCGCCCTCATGAAGACAAATTGTGCTTCGCCGCAGTATTTGAACTGGATGAAAAAGCAAATATCATCACCGAGTGGTTTGGACGTACCGTAATTCATTCCGACAGGCGCTTTAGCTATGAAGAGGCCCAGGAAGTAATTGAAAATAAAGCGGGTGATTATGCTGCCGAAATTTTAAAACTCAACGAACTGGCCTATATACTGCGCGAAAGAAAGTTTAAAAATGGGGCAATCAGTTTTGAAAGCACTGAAGTGAAATTTAAACTGGACGAGCAAGGTAAACCCATTGGCGTATATGTAAAAGAACGTAAGGACGCCCATAAATTGATTGAGGACTTTATGTTGCTAGCCAACAAAAAAGTGGCCGAATTTATTGCGAAAAAAGGCAAAGGCAAACAAAAATATACCTTCGTATACCGGTCGCATGACGCTCCAAACCTGGAGAACCTGAACAGCTTTGCGCTGTTTGCAGCCCGCTTTGGTTATAAGATCAACATGAAGTCGGATAAGGAAATTGCCAAATCGTTGAATTACCTGATGGAAGATGTGGAAGGGAAGAAAGAACAGAATGTATTAACGCAGCTAGCCATCCGATCGATGGCAAAAGCGATTTATACAACAAAAAAAACCAGCCATTATGGACTGGCATTTGACCATTATACCCACTTCACCTCCCCCATCCGCCGCTATCCGGATGTGATGGTACACAGGCTATTGGCAGCTAATTTAAATAATGAAAAGTCGGCCAACGAAGAAGAATATGAAATTGCATCATCACATTCTTCGGCAATGGAAAAACGTGCGGCAGATGCTGAGCGTGCTTCCATCAAATACAAACAAGCCGAATACCTGGAGGAGAATGTAGGCAACATCTTCGCCGGCATCATTTCGGGGGTTACTGAATGGGGAATGTATGTAGAACTGACTGAAAACAAATGTGAAGGAATGATCCGCCTGCGTGACATTACAGATGACTTTTATGTACTTGACGAAAAAAACTATTGCATCGTTGGTCAGCGTAAACAAAAAAAATATCAGCTGGGCGATGAGGTAATGGTAAAAGTCAAAAAAGTAGACCTCTCCAAACGACAAATAGATTTTTCTTTGATCCAACAATAAAATATAAGATTCCGGTAAATTCCTTCGTAAAAAATGTATACTCCTAATCAATTACAAGAAGTTATAGAAAACGCTGTTCAAAACATCTGCTATCCTGCACAGCCCGAAAGGCTATATGAACCCATACGTTATATCATGAGCCTGGGAGGCAAAAGGATACGGCCGGTACTGACGCTGATGGCAGCAGATCTTTTTGGCGCAGACATACAAGCAGCCATGCCGGCAGCCCTGGCCATTGAGACCTTCCATAATTTTACACTGATACATGATGACATTATGGACAATGCCCCTTTAAGAAGAGGCAAACAAACCGTGCACGAAAAATGGGGAGTAAACAATGCCATACTAAGCGGCGATGTGATGATGGTTGAAGCCAACAAGCACCTTTCTATGCTGAACGCCAATGTATTGAAAGATGCTTTACATACATTTAATGCAACTGCACAAGGCGTGTGTGAAGGGCAACAGCTGGATATGGAATTTGAAGAACAGGATGTAGTGAACATTAGCGATTACATCAACATGATACGGCTTAAAACTGCTGTGCTTGTAGGTGGAGCAATGAAACTAGGTGCTCAGGTTGCCGGCGCCAGTCCCGAACAAGCCCAACAGCTGTATGTGTTTGGAGAAAACCTGGGTATAGCCTTCCAGCTTCAGGACGACATTCTGGATGTATATGGTGATCCGGAGAAATTCGGAAAACAAGTTGGCGGCGATATCATTGCCAATAAAAAAACCTTGCTGTTATTAAAACTCAAGGAGTTGGCCAATGCCGACGACCTCTTGGTACTAGAGCAACAAAGTGTCAATACCAACCATCCGGAAAAGATAAAAAATACCACTGCACTTTATGACGACTACAACATCAGGGAGCTGGCCAGCATAGAGATGAGAAATTATTCTGACAAAGCCTTTGAGGCCCTGACTTCATTGAAAATAGCTGGTGCTGCCGAAGAACGGAAAGCAGAACTTTTTAACCTTGCAGCCTTACTGATGAACAGAGAGCATTAAAAAGCTCAATGATGGTCTAGCAGTTGGTTCACATTTTCGGCCGTTAAGGGCTTGGTGTAAAAGTCCTTAACGCATAGGAAAGATTTTGCTTTGGAGTGCTCGCGGGGATCTATCGAAGAAGAAACAATCACCACATCAATAAAAATATTCAGTTCTTCCATCATCTCCAGAAATCGCCAGCCATCGATACCAGGCATATGCAGATCCAGCAAGATCAGATCCGGACTATGCTGCTGAATATAAGACAATGCCTTTTTGGGATTGTCAAACACCACCACTTTTTTCTCGCTGGGATGTCTTTTAATGAGCATGTTATGCATCTTGTTGGTAACTCCATCGTCATCAACCAATACAATATGCTGATGGGCAGATTTTCCACCAAAATCGTCAAACAAATTCACATGTCCGCGTTTATTGAGTACCTCGTTCAACATCTTAATGATCTCGTCCAGTTTTAATGCCTGAACATTAATATCACTTAGCAGGCGGGTAATTTTAAGTGCATCATAAGTTTCAAGCTTACTGTAATTGGTAATGGTAGAAAGACTGAGGATATTGGTAATAGGCGCTCTTAACTGATGAGAAGTGAGATGAGAATATTCGCGGATCATACTGATCAATCCCCTGGTGTTGCTTACATTCACCACCGAACACACAACGGCATCGGTAACCTCGTTTATAGTTAAAGGCGTAAAAACAATTTGAAAAACCAGGTCGGGAGAACCTAAAACGGAGAGCCGCTGTTCTATACTAAAACAGTGACCATCAAAGCTTCGCCCCAACAGGCTGATGAAATTTCTTTTGTATTGTTGTGCAATCATTTCCACAATCGGCTCCCCAACTGCGGGATTTTTTTCAAGGAAACTACCCAGGTTGTCGGGCGTATCTATTTTAAAAAATGAAAGTTCATAATTTTTATTGATCAAAAAAAATGAACCTGAGGCCCCCTCGCAATTGTTTCTATATGGCATGTTTAACGTGTTTTAAGCTGCTATAAAGCATATTGATCAGCATAGTTCCCCAACCCGCCGACCAGCATATGCCGGTTTTAGCATCAACCTTGTTAATCCCCTTATTTAAAATTGACACCCTAATAAAATTTATGGAGCTAAAATTGTCTAGTATTTTAAGCAATTAATTATCCCAACTATCGCAAATCAACGAAATAAATATTAATTATGCAAGAAATTCTATCCAAGAAAGAGATCGGCGAACGAATAAAAGAGTTAAGAGTGAAAAGTGGCCTTTCGCAGGCATTTATTGCTAATGTACTAAGTTTATCCAGAAGCAATTATTCACAGATAGAACTTGGTAACCAGTACCCTTCTTTCAATACTTTACATGAAATTGCAAGGTACTATGCAAAAAGTTATGAATGGTTGTTACATGGACATATGCTCGAATTGTCGACCGAAACGCCGGCAAAAATCAGCGTACTTGTAAACGATCTTGAAGCAACGTTTAAACATTTTACGGTTTGCCTGAAAAAACTAGAGCATGAAATAGCGTTAATCAAACAGAGAAAATATAGGAGCAAGACATAGGTTATGCTCAGTTATTGCATAAAAAAGGCTTCATTGTACAATGAAGCCTTTTTTTTTATCGTGATACTGAATACTATTCTGCAGCAGCAGCTTCAGTTTCAGTAGCCGTATCTGCTTTAGCAGCCTTTTTAGCAGGTGCTTTTTTAGCAGGAGCTTTTTCTTCAGCAGCAGGTGCAGCAGCTTTTTTAGCTTTAGCAGCAGGTGCTTTTTTCTCTTCTACTGCAGTAACAACAGCTGCAGGCAAAACAGATACATATGATTTATTGTCTTGTTTCTTTCTGAAGATTACAGTACCATCAACCAAAGCAAATAAAGTATGGTCTTTACCAATACCTACTCCTTTATCAGGATGATGTTTTGTACCACGCTGACGTACCAAAATGTTTCCGGCGATAGCTTCCTGACCACCAAAAATTTTGATACCTAAACGTTTACTATGCGATTCACGTCCGTTTCTGGAACTACCGGCTCCTTTTTTATGTGCCATCTTGTTTTATATTTTATGAATCACCGTATGAAACGGCAATTTTTGTTTAACAATAATTATAAACTGATACCAGAAATCTGGATCTTGGTGAAATACTGACGGTGACCGTTTTTCTTTTTGTAACCTTTTCTACGTTTCTTTTTGAAAACGATTACTTTATCACCTTTTAAATGAGACACGATTTTAGCTGAAACGGTCGCACCTTTCAATGCAGGAGCTCCTACAGAGATTTTACCACCATCTTCAACCAACAATACATTGTCAAATTCAATACTAGCGCCTTCATCTCCTTGCAAACGGTGTACAAAAAGGTGCTGGTCTTTTGCAACTTTGAATTGCTGTCCTGCTATATTTACTATTGCGTACATTGTTAATTAGTTATTATTTTAAATTTGTTTATTTTTATCGAGGTGCAAATATAGAACTTTATTTTCTAAATTCACAAATGATTTAGTTTTTTGATCCTGCTTGTTTCCCGTACCGCTCTTCGGCATCATTAATACTCTGTTGCAAAAGGGTTTTCATCTGTTCTGCAAGGCCTTTTAATTTTGGAATTTCATTATAATCAGCCCAATAAATTACCTTTTTAGACTTCGTTTTATAATTAAATGTCATCTCATACCGCGGCACAGTAGCAGTCTTCAGATCCGCTCCCCTATTGGCCAATAGCTCAGGGAAATTCCAGAAACCAAGTTCGCTTGCTTTGGAGTGCAAATAAAGAATATCGTCTTTTCTCAGTTTTACATTTGTCCTGATCAGCGAATCCTTCGCGTTTAAATACTGGTAATCACCTGTAGCCGAATTGTAAGAATTCTCCAGTTTACTGCCTACCCCCCATTTGAAATCGATAGATTCAAATTCCTTTAGTTTATAAGGTGCATTGCGCAACATCGGCGTGTAATACACTATACAATAAATTAAAAAAGGAACAACAATGGTTAAGGCTAAAAATATTTTCTTTGCTCGGGTACTCATGCTTTATATGATATATATTATGTGTTGAATTTTCTGTTTAAAGCGTTTAATCAAGTGGACCGGTCAGTTCTCCCTCCCATTTGCTCACTACAGCTGTAGCCAGACTGTTTCCAATAACATTAGTAGCCGAACGCCCCATATCCAATAGCGGGTCGATACCAATCAACAGTGCCAAACCGGCTTCCGGAATGTTAAAAGTTGCAATAGTCCCGGCAATCACTACCAAAGATGCCCTTGGAACCCCAGCGATACCTTTACTGGTCAACATCAGAATCAATAGCATGGTTACCTGCTGCTCAAACGAAAGATGGATGCCATACGACTGTGCAATGAACAAGGAAGCAAAAGTCATGTACAACATCGAGCCATCCAGGTTAAAAGAATAGCCCAAAGGCAAAACAAAACTTACAATTTTGTCTTTACAACCAAAACGCTCCAGTTGAAGCATGGTTTTGGGATAGGCAGCCTCACTACTGGCAGTACTAAAGGCCAGCATAGCAGGCTCCTTCATTCTGTTCATCAGGTTAAATACCCTGGACTTTAATATTGAGAAACCAATTATAATTAAAATGATCCATAACAATAACATGGTAGAATAAAACTCGCCGATAAACAAAGCGTAGGTAGACAAAACACCGAGCCCTTGCTTAGCTACGATGGCAGCCATAGCCCCAAATACAGCAAAGGGTGCAAAGTTCATCACATAACCGGTTACTTTTAAAATCACATGCGCCACCGAATCAAAAAAGTTGATGATGATCTGCCCCTTCTCACCTATAGCCGCCGTGGCTACACCAAAAAACAAGGAGAATACCACAATCTGAAGAATCTCGTTGGTAGCCATGGCTTCGGCCATACTTTTAGGCACAATATGGGAAATAAAATCTTTGAGCGATAACGCAACTTTATGAATGCCGGTATCTACATTGCTTGGCGGCAAAGGTAAATGCATCGCCTCACCAGGTTTAAAAATGTTAACCATAATCAAGCCAAGTACCAGCGATAACAAAGAGGCGCTAAAAAACCAAAGCATGGTTTTGCCGCCAATACGACCAACCGCCTTAACATCTCCAACTTTTGCTACCCCTACCACCAGCGTGCTAAATACCAGTGGAGCCACAATCATCTTAATCAAACGCAGAAAAATATCACTGAGCAAAGTTAAAGGCTCAAGTTTCTTTTCCCGGATCTTTTCGTTCTCCTGACGTGTTTGCTGTGCAATTTTCTTTTCTGCCTGAATGCTGGCATATGAAGCCTGTGTAGTATCTTTAATTTTAAGAAGTTGTCCATCCAGTTCTTTTATCCGGTTATCGGCCTGAACAATATGGTCGTTATAGGTATTAAATGTACTTACATTTAAATAATAGCCTAAACCTACGCCTAAGACAAGCGCTAGGAAGATAAAAAAGGTTAACCTGTTTTTTTTTGACATCTATCTTATGTTAAAGTTTTTTTGAAGGCGTAAAACTACAATAATTAAATTATTCTGTAAAATTGTTCCTCAGCTCCTTATTTTATATCTTCACATCGTAACAAAATAAGCATATCAGTATCTAAACCAAGAATAAAACGCATTCAATTGGAAAATAAGGATCAATTATTTAAGCAGATTTTCGACACAAACTCTAAAAAGATATTTCACTTATGCTACGGCTACACGGGTGACGAGGATGCTGCAAATGATCTGCTTCAGGAAACCTTTTTGAAGGTATGGCAAAATCTGGACAAATTCAGAAATAAGTCGCTCATATCTACATGGATATACAGAATTGCCGTAAACACCTGTTTAACCTATTTAAGGGCAGAAAAAAGACAAGCTAAAGATGAACTGACAGATAAAATTATAGAAAACCGGCCGGAAGAGTTCTCAGAAAAAAATGAACAGATCGCTTTGTTATACAAGTCGATTTCCAAATTGGAAGAGAACGATCGCCTGATCATTACGATGGTACTTGATGAATTGCCCTATAATGAAATTGCCGAAATATCAGGAATCAGTGAAGGAAACCTGAGGGTAAAAATTCATCGCATTAAAACAAAACTTACCGAACTATACAATCAGCATGCAAGAATTTGATCATATACAATCCCTTTGGCAATCACATTCGGTTGAACTTAAAATTTCATCCGATGAGATGCTGCAACAGGTAAAAAAGGAAGTGAATACCATGCGCAATCGGTCGTTGGCAAATATCGCAGGAATGCTATTGTCATTTCTGGCGATTGGCGTTCTGTGGCTGTTCTTTAGTTTCGGTTCCTGGACTACCCATGCCGGCCTCACCATTTTTTTATCGGCAATTGCAGCATCCACTTTTATGCTGCTTAAAAGTCACAGACTCCTCTCAAAAACAGATTTCACCACCAATCCTCACGAATTCCTGAACGACCTGAAAAGCTATCAACTGAGCAGGCTTAGTCTGTACAACAAAATGTACTGGTTTTATGCCATAGCCTTAAGTTTGGGTATTATCCTTTATTTCTTCGAAATACTAGCTTATTTTGATTTATGGGCTCAGTTGCTGATTGTACTATTCACTTTTGGATGGATCATTTTCTGCTCAACCCTGGTACGTAGAGCCGTATTGAAAAAGGAAAAAGAAAGAATTGCATTGCTGATTGAAAAATTTGAACGTATTGAAAATCAACTCAAAGGGCAGTAATAAAAAAGGTCATCCGAAATTTTCGAATGACCTTATTATTAACTAACCCAAATTAAATTCATCCAAATCTATATACTGGGTTTCCTGTTTCAAATTTAACTGAACATCTCCGCTAAGAATAGGCGAAAATCACCATAAAGCACCTTATTTATCGATATTGACCGGGTGTGACATTAAAAGAATTGCGAAATAACCTGATAAAAGAACTAGGACATTCAAAACCAACAATATCCACAATTTCGCCCACAGGGTAATCGGTATTCTTCAACAGATATTTTGCCTGTTGAAGCCTTACTTTTGTTAAAAACTGGTGTGGCGATTGCTGATAAGCCTGTTTAAAGGTACGTAACAAATGGTTTACTGATAAACAAGACACCTGCGCAATTTCATCCAGATGAATTCTTTTGTTGTAGTTGCTGATCATATAATCTTTGGCAACCGACAAACGTTTCAAAATCTCGGTTTTGGTACTTCCATTTAGAAACTTCAAAGACGCCGCCCTGCGTACAACTTCTGAATGGTAAAGACTGTAGTAGTTGAGCAGACTATGGTTTAAATATTCATTTAAAAGCAATTGATCCTTCACTCCATTTTCTACATACCTGGCCAGATGCATCAGGTTGAACTTCATATTTCCCTGCAACGGGTAAATTGATTCCACAAAACGTCCGCCCCTATGTTTAAAGCCTTCGGGATGCTCAAGTAGTAAGTGATCTTCCAGTGTTTTTGAGTATTCAAAATCATGAACAAAATCAGGATCCAACAGCAAGGAAAAAGTTTTCACTTCCACCGTCGAATCAACATTATAGGTATAACGGGTATCGTGGTTCAAAAATATAAAACTACCGGGTACCAGGGTGATGTGGCGTCGGCCAACGGTATAATCAGCTTCGCCGGCAAATACAATATGAAAAGCATACTTACCTTCAAGATCCGAATAGTGTGCATGACAAGTGGTTTCACTTATGATTTCATTCTTATCTACCAGGACTTTGTTATACTTCATTTGTTTTGGACTAAATTGATCAGACTTCTGTATAATCTCGCTCTTCAATCAGTACAAACTGATTTCCTGAGGGGTCTGAAAAACTTAGTTCCAGCCCATTTGCAACATAACGGGGCCTGGTAAGACTGTCAATCTGCTGCCGGCTAAATAAACAATAATCCCGTAAGCAGTCATCCGTTTTTAATACAATGGTATCTGCTTCAAAATTGTCTTGTTCAACCAGCATCATAAAATCGCCATTTGTCAACTGCAATACCGAACACGACTTGCCCTGTATTTCGATTTGCTCATACACCTTAAAACCAGGCATACGCGTAAAGAACTCAACCGATGTTTCTTCACAATTAACAAAAACAATCTTATATACTTGATTAAAGTTCATATATTAACACTTCAGTAGCCCCTATAACCTACTGAGGATGAAACAAATTTAATATAATATAAATAAAAAACTCTAACCCCTTAGGGGGTATTTTTCTTTTTAATTACATTTATCTTTGCAACCTTTAAAGAATTTTTTACTTAGGCGGTGTATAATCTTAAATCAATATTTATTGCATTTTTCCTGTTAACATTTAGCATGAAAAACTTTGCGCAACGTTATAACTTTCAACAATATGATATTGAAGATGGTTTGGTACAATCGCAGGTTACCGCCATTGCACAGGATCAACAAAACAGACTCTGGATTGCCAGTCTTGGTGGATTAAGTCATTTTAATGGTGTTCAGTTTACCAATCTGAGCAAAACCGATGGACTGACCAGTAATTTTGTCCTATCGCTTACCCTGAATACCGAAGGCAATCTGCTGGTAGGTACAGACAGAGGACTATCTATTTACAAAAACGATATTTTTCACAACTACCCTGTCACAAAAGATTGGGTAGAAGCACTTACCACCACCTCCGGTATCGTATATGGCATCTCGGGAAAAAACCTCTTTTGCATAAAGGGGTCAAAAATAACCCGCATAAACATAACTGGCGATACCGCTGAAATTGTTACGGCTTTAAAAACAGATAGCAAAGGAAGAACATGGGCAGCAGTTTACCCCTACGGATTATATTATCTGGAGGGAAAACAATGGAAGAAAAAAAATATCAGTCCCGAAGCAGGTCATCTGGTAATTACCAATATGTTGTCAGACAGCTTTTCGGCCGACAAACTATGGCTATTGACACCTGATGGTATATATATAGCCGAAAATGGCAAAATACAGAAAGCATATACCGAAATTATAAAAAAGGCCAACGCCATTAATCAGGATGAACATGGTAACATTTGGCTGGGCACCAACAAAGGGGCCTGGTTTATCTCACCAGGGCAACAAATTCATTTCAATTCAAAAAATGGCTTTACAGATAATGTGGTCAACCGGATCTTCAGGGATAGCGAAAACAACATATGGCTGGGTACCGACGGTTCGGGCATTTACAAGTTCAACAGCAAAAGTTATGTCACCTACGACGAATCTCAGGGATTGCAGAACAACATTGTAATGAGCATGATTGAAGGCCCCAACCCCGATGAAATATGGATTGGCACCTACGATGGAATTTTTGTACATCAGAAAAGTCAGATCAAACGCCTCGCCATTCCTTCCGACAATGAAGACGCCCGGCGCATTAACTTTCTGTTCAAAGACAGCAACCGCAATATCTGGATAGGCACCGTAGGCGGTGGTTTATGGATTTATAAAGATGGCAACTTTAAACGCATTGACAGGGGAAACAGGGCCATCACATCCAATGCAATACTGGAAGATCGGCATAAAAACATATGGATATCAACCAATTTGGGCTGTTTTATTTTAGACCATCAAACAAAAAAAATAAGCAGGATTAATAAACACTATGCCACCAGCCTGCTGGAAATTGGTGATGAAATTATGTTGGCCGGTAGCCAGAATGGCGTGGACCTTATCCGCGGCAAAAAAAACATCAGTCCCTTAAAATTCAATCCCATAGTAGGTGCAAGTATCCTGTCAATGCTCAAATACAAGGATCATGTGCTTTTTGGAACCGCCGACAATGGCTTGATCATCTGGAACATTACCACCGGAAAAGTTAAACAAATCAGCACCCGGGACGGACTTTCTTCCGACCACGTGTATAGTTTGTTGCTGGATAAAAAAGGTATCATATGGATTGGTACCGGAAGGGGAATTAACAGAATATGGGCCAAAGACTTTAGTATACTGGCCAACAACAATGAAAACACCCTACTGGTGGAGTGCAATCAGAATGCTGTTTTAGCCCATCGGGGGAATATATGGATAGGCACCACTAAAGGAGCCGTAGTTTACAATAACGACAACACCGCCATCCCTTTAAAAAGGCCTTCTATTTTCATCAATTCTGTCAACATCCTGGTTCAGAATAAAAAAGGTATCCAGAATCAGCAACAGGTTACCTATAAAGAGTATCAATTGAATAAAAAGATTATTCTGCCCTATAACCACAATCACCTCAACATAAGTTTCACGGGCATTTATCTCACCAATCCTAAAATAATTACCTATCAATACCGGCTAAAGGGACTGGACGAAAAGTACAGCCGACCTACCGCCAATACTTCGGTCAACTATACTGCATTGCCGCCTGGCACCTATACTTTTCAGGTAAAAGCGGTAACTGCCTCAGGAATCAAATCGGCCAACACAGCTACTTTTGAGCTCGAAATTACGCCTCCTTATTACCAGACCACTATTTTTAAACTCTTTATACTCGCCGTCATTTTATTGTTGATTATGACAACCATTTACGTCATCATTAATTTGAATGAAAAACAGCGGCAATTGAGGCTAAAGATTAAACTCGAAGAGCAGTTTAAAATCAGGAAACAGACTGCCGAAGATTTTCACGACGATCTTGGTAACAAACTGACCAGAATATCTGTCTTATCAGAAGTATTGAGCAGTATGACGGATCAAAATGACCATGAGAAAAAAGCAATCATTCAAAAAATTAAAACCAATGTAAATGAACTGTACAATGGCACAAAAGATATCTTATGGTCCTTAAACCCTAAAAATGACACTTTGGGTGAACTGCTGGCTCACATTAAGGAATTTGGATCGGATATGTTTAATGATACCCCAATTGTTTTTGACGAAGATACCGATATTCACGATATTGATGCCCTGAAAAGACTTTCAATGGAAATGAGCCGAAACATCCTGATGATTTTTAAAGAAGCCATAAATAATGCCTTAAAATACTCGAAAGCAGATCAGGTAACGTTTAGCGCAAAAATGAACGACGAACATTTAGAAATCCAATTGCAGGACAATGGGACAGGTTTTGACACCACACTGGCAAAAAATGGACATGGGGTACAGAATATGCAGACGCGTGCTGGTCGGATAAAGGGTATTTTGACCATGACTTCCACCCTGCAAGGTACAACAATAGCACTCTCAGTTAAACTTTAACATCATAAACTGAACAAAAATGGCAAAAGCAAGAATTGTAATTATTGAAGACGATGAGACCATTAGAGAAGGCTATACCTACCTGATCAATCACACCTCTCCTTACCAGGTGGTAAATACCTATCCCTCCTTTGACGAAGCCAGGCATAAGATTGTAAAAGACAATCCTGATGTGATTATTCTGGACATACAAATGTCGGGAACCAACGGAATAGATGCCATTCCAATATTAAAAAAATTACTTCCTCAGGTGTACATTATCATGCTGACGGTGCATGAAACAGAAAAAATTATTCTGGAAGCATTGGCAAATGGTGCCGCCGGCTATTTTACCAAAAACACCCCTTCCTCAAAACTTATTGAAGCCATTGCCGACGTACGGCAAGGTGGTGGCCCCATGAGTCCCAATGTCGCAAAAAAAGTAATCACCTCGCTTCAGAAAAATCCAGACTCGCCCCTTACCAAGCGCGAAACACAAATCCTGAACCTGATTACCAGAGGTAAAGACCGATCACAAATTGCAGCCGAATTGTTCATAGAAACAGAAACGGTAAAAACGCACATCAAAAACATCTACCTCAAATTGAATGTCAATTCGAAAGCAGATGCCATAAAAGTAGCCAGAAGCAACAGACTGGTCTAAAACCTAAAGTGTAAGTTATTTTTCCTGATCGATCTCACTAATGGAAAAACTATTGCCACTAAAATGATATTGCAGCATTTTAATAGCTCCGGCCTTAATACTGGTATCTTTGGGATTGACCAGTGGATAAGAACGAAACAAGTCGCCATTTTTGATGATAAACTTATCATTACCCTGATAACTTTTCTTCGCGTTGCTGCTTAATGGTGGGAAGTTGATCTTTTTAAAGTCTCCCCCCGAATATTCATAAACATTTAAATCCAGCACATTTTTTTTGCTCAATAGTTCAATATAAATTTCGGGATTACCATCATTGTCCATATCCATATTCCAGGCATCGGTAATGATTCCTTTTCGTTCAGCAGAAAAGGAATTGTAATTATTCTTCACAGAATCCGACATCAGGATCAGATAACCACCAACACTATCCACACCCTTGCCCCAGCTTACCACCTCAAAATTGAGCCCGGGTTTGACATTAATGTCTTTGTAAAACGGAAATTGTTTGACTGCCGTGGCAGTCGTCGCAGGTGCTACAACCGTTACCGGTTCCACTTTATTGTTACCGCAGGAAGCCATCAGCAACAACCCTGAAAGCAGTAATGAAGGAGTTATTATCTTTATAAATACGCTCATTATTTCTCTGTTCTTATCAATATACCCCGTAGTTTATTTTGTTTTCACATCGGCAGCGCCATTGTTCAGAATGGTCTCAGTAACCACACTGCTTTTACCCGAAGATGTAATCACAATAGTCTTCAATATCTGCTTTTGCCCCTTAGCTACCGTAATTTTAATGGGTTTAGTGTACAACTCGGCCAGCTGTGAAGGACGTGTCAGATCGAATGTATAATAAATTTTTGCTCCCGGAATTGGCGCTTTTAAAGCAATGTTAAAATCCTCGCCGTTCAGTACCTTTTGATCTAAGCCCAAAGGAGTAGGCACCCAATAATTGGTATTGGTTTTATCTAACCTGGCCAGATGGGCCGGCAGGCGTTCTTCAGAAAAATTCTTCAGATCTTTGCGGGACACCGGGCTCCATGCAATTTCCGACAAAGAAAATAATCTTGGCAAAATCATATACTCCACTTTCTCGGGACTTTGAATGTATTCTGTCCACAAATTAGCCTGTACACCAATTACATGTTTTTGTTGCTCGGCAGTCAGTTCCTTTGGCATCGGATCGTAAGCATAAGCAGTAGAATAAGGAGCTAAACCTCCAATATTTGTAGGCTCATCTGCAGAACTGGATTGTTTGTGATCAAAATAAAGACCAACAGGGCCACCCGGCGTCATGATCACATCATGGTTTTGTTTTGCTGCTGCAATACCACCCTCTGTTCCCCTCCACGACATTACCGTAGCATCCGGTGCAAGGCCACCTTCTAAAATCTCATCCCAGCCAATAATTCTTCTTCCTTTCGAATTCACATATTTCTCCATGCGTTGGATGAAATAACTTTGTAACTCATGCTCGTCTTTTAGTCCCAATTGCTTCATCAGCTTCTGGCAAAACTCACTTTGCTTCCAATACTCTTTAGGGCATTCATCACCACCTACATGAATATATTTAGACGGGAAAAGTGCGATAACTTCGTCCAGTACACCCTCTAAAAATTTAAACGTGTTTTCGCTAGGCACAAATACATCATCAAATACGCCCCATTGCTGTTGTACCTGTTTGCCTTTGCGCGAACCAGACCATGGCGTTTTCGCATCAACAAAAGTATCTCTTTCAGGGAAACAACTCAGTTCAGGATAAGCAGCAATAGCCGCTGAAGCATGCCCCGGCATTTCTATCTCAGGAACAACATTGATGAACCTTGCAGCAGCATAAGCTACTATTTCTTTTACCTCATTTTGGGTATAAAATCCTTTGTATGTTTCTCCATCGGTATTTACACCAGGATGATGACCAATGATGGTACCATTTCTCGATGCACCGATAGTGGTCAATTTTGGATATTTTTTAATCTCAATCCTCCAACCCTGATCGTCTGTCAAATGCCAGTGAAAATTATTCAATTTATACTGTGCCATCAAATCGATATACTTTTTGATGAAGGACAGTGGGAAGGCATGACGCGATACATCCAGATGCAGCCCCCTATATTTGAAACGAGGATAATCATTAATTTCAGCAGATTGGATACTGATTTCATTGTTTTGTTTCTCAGGCATCAGCTGAGTTAATGACTGCACACCATAAAACAAACCGGCGTCTTTACCAATAACGGTAATTTTTTTAGGGCTGATTTGAATGGTGTATCCTTCGGCAGGCAACTGATCAGCTCCGTCAGAACTAAGTACAATTGCCCGCTCATTAGCACCGGCTGCTTTAACGGTTCTTAATGAGAAGCCACCTTTATTTACAATAAACGCATTTAGCAGATCTGCAGATTTCGAATTTTTAACATCATTGGAAACAAGAACAACCGTTTTATCTAATTTAAAACTACCTGTATTTTTCTTTATGGTAACCGGAACCGGGATAATTCCCATGTTCACATCATTTTGTGCAAAAGAGTTGACATACAAAAATGCCAGTAAAACAATAGATAGTAGTTTTTTCATCCGTTTAAAAATTTGTTTGATTTCCTGACTAAGATAAAAAAAACTTAATAACGAAGCCAAAAAAAAGGCAGAACCATTAAAATGATCCTGCCTTTTAAAATATTATTTATGATGTACTAAGCCTCTACTTTAATACCGTGCTCTTTAGCTGCCAGGTAACGTTCGGCATCCAGAGCTGCCATACAACCTGAACCCGCTGCAGTTACCGCCTGACGGTAGTAGCTGTCCTGCACATCGCCACTGGCAAACACACCTTCAATATTGGTTAAGGTTGACCCAGGTACCGTTTTCAGGTATCCGGTTTCGTCCATATCCAACTGACCTTTAAAAATATCGGTATTTGGCTTGTGCCCAATAGCTACAAAAAATCCTTCTACAG
The DNA here is from genome assembly GCF_900564155.1 of Pedobacter schmidteae. Taxonomy (NCBI): domain Bacteria; kingdom Pseudomonadati; phylum Bacteroidota; class Sphingobacteriia; order Sphingobacteriales; family Sphingobacteriaceae; genus Pedobacter; species Pedobacter schmidteae. The sequence continues at coordinate 5,305,317 of NZ_LS999839.1, forward strand.
GCAAATCTGTTTCTACACCAGTTTGGTTATTAAATACCCTTACAGCCGTCACATTTTTACCATCGCCCAAAATCTCTTTAGTCTCAGTATTGTAAATTACCTCGATGTTTGGAGTATTCATAACCCTGTGCACCATCGCTTTTGAGGCTCTGAATTCGTCGCGGCGAACCAACATATAAACCTTTTTACACAATTTGGCCAGATAAGTAGCTTCCTCTGCTGCTGTATCGCCTGCACCAACAATGGCTACATCCTGTCCTTTGAAGAAAAACCCGTCGCAAACCGCACAGGCCGACACACCAAATCCATTATATTTTTGCTCACTTGGTAATCCTAACCATTTTGCAGTAGCTCCGGTAGAAATAATTACCGAATCAGCAGTAATGGTTTTGATATCATCAACCACTACTTTATGTGGCAATGAAGAAAAATCAACTGAACTTACATAACCAAAGCGAATATCAGTGCCAAAACGCTCGGCCTGTTTACGGAAATCTTCCATCATCTCAGGTCCGGTTATTCCAGATGGATATCCCGGAAAATTATCCACTTCAGTGGTTTGGGTAAGCTGACCTCCAGGTTCCATACCTGTATACATAACTGGTTTCAGATCTGCACGCGCCGCATATATTGCAGCTGTATATCCCGCAGGTCCTGAACCTATAATTAAACATTGAACGTGTTCTACTTCTTGTGACATATATTTTTATATTGTAATACAAAATTACGCTTTATCCCGCTATACACAAATAGCAATTTCGTAACAAATGCAACTTTGTGATATATAGATTATAATTCTGATCAGGTTTGAATAATCCCTACATTAAACTGCTTTTTTATAGGCGATTGATTGGCGGCTTCAATCCCCATAGAAATCACCTTGCGCGTATCTTTAGGATCAATAATCCCATCCACCCATAGTCGGGCCGCTGCATAGTATGGCGTGGTCTGATGATTATACCTTTCGGTAATCTCTTTCAACAATTCGGCTTCTTTTTCAGGAGTAATTTCCTCCCCTTTTGACTTTAATGCAGCTTCTTTGATTTGCAGTAACACTTTGCCCGCCTGGGCACCGCCCATCACGGCAATCCTGGCACTTGGCCAGGCATAAATTAACCTCGGGTCGTAAGCCTTTCCACACATCGCATAGTTGCCGGCACCATAAGAGTTACCAATTACAATAGTAAATTTAGGCACCACCGAATTGGCCACGGCATTCACCATTTTTGCACCGTCTTTAATGATTCCACCCTGCTCTGACCGGCTGCCCACCATAAAGCCGGTAACATCCTGTAAAAACACCAACGGAATTTTTTTCTGATTGCAGTTCATGATAAACCGGGTAGCCTTATCGGCACTATCCGAATAAATTACCCCGCCAAACTGCATCTCCCCTTTTTTAGATTTTACAACCTTACGTTGATTGGCTACAATACCTACTGCCCAGCCATCAATCCTGCCCAGTCCGCATATAATGCTCTGCCCGTATAATTTTTTATATTCTTCAAAATCTGAATCATCCACCAAACGCTGAATAATGTCCAGCATTTCATAAGGCTTTTCCCTGTTTTCAGGCAGTACTCCATATAGCTCTTCCTGATCCAGCTTCGGCAAAACGGGTTTAATGCGATCAAAACCTGCTACCTGAGGTGCCCCCAGTTTGCTCATGATGTTCCGTATACTATCCAGGCAAGCCTGATCATTGGGATGTTTATAATCTGTCACTCCCGATATTTCGCAATGGGTGGTAGCACCACCAAGTGTTTCATTGTCTACATCTTCGCCGATAGCGGACTTTACCAGGTAAGAACCTGCTAAAAAGACCGACCCCGTGCCATCCACAATCATAGCCTCATCGCTCATAATGGGCAGATAAGCCCCACCGGCAACACATGAACCCATAATTGCAGCAATTTGCACAATACCGTCAGACGACATCAGGGCATTATTCCTGAACATCCGACCAAAATGCTCCTTATCGGGGAAAATTTCGTCCTGCATCGGCAGATAAACACCGGCACTGTCAACCAGATAAATGACAGGCAAGCGGTTTTCCATCGCAATCTCCTGCGCCCGCAAATTCTTTTTGGCCGTCATCGGAAACCATGCTCCGGCTTTAACCGTTGCATCATTGGCCACAATCATACATTGCCTGCCCGACACATAGCCAATGCCACAAATCACACCAGCCGACGGACAACCACCCTGTTCCAGATACATCTCGTCGGCAGCAAATGCCGCAATCTCCAAAAATTCGCTTTCCTTATCGATTAAATAGGCAATACGTTCCCTGGCCAGCAGCTTTCCTTTCTCTTTTTGTTTAGCCGCACTCTTATCTCCCCCTCCTTTATATATTTTCTTCAGCCGGGTTTTCAGTTCAAAAACCAACTGCTTGTTTACATCTTCATTTTTATTGAATTCTATATCCATTTGGCCAAGTTAAATTATATTTTCAAGGGAACAAAAGTCCATTTTGGGCTTTGGTACAAACACCTCTTAAAGCAATAATGGGCCCGGTTATTTTTTTAAAAAAACAGCCGGACCCATTATGTTTTTTATGCAGTTAAGACCTATTCAGCCGTATATTTTTTAAATATCGAAGTAGCTGTATGCCCACCAAAACCAAAGGTATTGTTCAGTACATAGTGAACCGGCTGTTTCAACGATTTACCCAAAACAATATTTAATCCTTCAGGTATTGCCGGATCCAATTCTTTGGTATTGATGGTACCTGGAATAATATCGTCTTTTACCGACATGATGCTAATGATACTTTCTATAGCACCTGCACCTCCCAAAAGGTGTCCGGTCATAGATTTTGTAGCGCTGATGGCCACAGGAAGATCACCAAATACTTTTTTAATACCAGCCAACTCACCAACATCCCCCAATCCGGTCGACGTAGCGTGCGCATTGATATAATCGATCTTATCTGCAGTGATACCCGCATCTGTTAATGCTTTGGCGATACCCAATGAGGCGCCTAAACCATCCGGTGGCGTACCTGTTAAATGATAGGCATCGGCAGCCATACCACCTCCTACCATTTCGGCATAAATATTTGCACCGCGCGCAATAGCATGCTCATACTCTTCCAGGATCAATGCACCGGCACCTTCGCCAATTACAAAACCATCCCTGTCAATATCAAATGGACGGGAAGCAGTAGCAGGATCATCATTTCTTTTTGATAAAGCATGCGCCGAATTAAATCCGCCAACAGATGACTCAGTAATTGCAGCCTCTGATCCGCCCGCAACCATAACCGTCGCTTTCCCCAAACGAATGGTATCAAAAGCACTGATGATAGCCGTGTTTGAAGATGCACATGCAGAAACAGTCGCATAATTCGGTCCATGCAGTTTATGTCTGATAGAGATTACACCAGCAGCAATGTCCACAATCATTTTAGGAATGAAATAAGGGCTGAATCTTGGCGTACCGTCGCCCAGATGGTATTCTTTTAGCTGCTGTTCAAAAGTACCGATTCCGCCATTACCTGATGCCCAGATTACGCCTACTTCGTATCTTTCTGCTTCCGGCATAGTTCCAAAATCCAATCCCGAATCTTTAATGGCCTGGTCACTGGCAGCAATAGCATACTGTGTATACAGGTCATATTTTTTCAGCTCTTTTTTGTCGACATACGCTTCTGCATCAAAATCTTTAACCTCAGCAGCAAAATTAGTTTTGAACTTTGAAGTGTCAAATTTTGTAATAGCACCTACACCGCTTTTACCGGCTACAATGTTATCCCAAAATTCTTTTACTGTATTTCCCACCGGGGTTACAGCACCTAAACCTGTCACTACTACTCTTTTCATATTTACTTGTTACTTTATATCAAAACAATGCTTGTCTTGAACAATTTATCTTATTATTTATAACCCAGCCGACACATTCCCGAGCCAAAAATAGATGTTTTTCATCATTAAAGCTATTATCAGTTTAAGGCTTATATCTTCCCCTCTGATTTTAAGCACCTTAGCAATTATTTCTAAGCAAAAAAAAGCGCTAAAAATAAACAAGGCCGGTATCCGCCGGCCTTTGCTTAATTATTAACTACCTATTTTCGTTTTTTTATGGATAGTATTGTTTACTTATTCTTAAAAGCTGTTAGTCCGCTTTCCAGAAATTGAAGGTATTCCTGAGGATCGTAGTTTGCTCCACTAGGTTTAACCAAAGGTTTTTCATCATGTCCCAGCAATACGTAATAAGGCTGAGAGTTGGAGTTGAATTTTGAAGCCTGTACATCGCTCCATTTGTTGCCAATGGTGTTGATGTCCTTGCCGCTAAAGGTTGATTTATATTTTTCACTGGCCTGCAGCTCTGTTTTATCGTCTACATACAGCTGGATAAGCACATAATCATTGCTCAGTTTGCTGTATACCGCTTTATCTGGCCATACATTGGCTTCCATTTTACGACAGTTGACACAGGCATGGCCGGTAAAATCGATCATGACCGGTTTGCCTACCTTTTTGGCATAGGCCAGACCTTCATCATAATCAAAAAACACATTCAGGTTTAAAGGCGCATGAAAAATATCTGCATATTTATGTTTGCTTTCCTGATGATTTGCTGCTGCAGGTGCTCCGCTACCGCCGGTTAAAGTAGGCGTGTACAAATCAAAATCCTGTGTACCCTGCGGTGGCAGGAAGGCAGAAATTGATCTTAAAGGTGCTCCCCATAAGCCCGGAATCATGTAAATGGTAAAGGACAATACGATGATGGAAATCATTAATCGCGGAATGGAAATGAAGTTGACCGGACTATCGTGCGAGAACTTCAGTTTGCCCAGCAGGTATAAGCCCATCAGTCCAAAAATCACAATCCAAAGCACTAAGAAGATCTCCCTGTCAAACCAGTTCCAGTGATAGGCCAGATCCACATTGCTTAAAAACTTCATGGCCAGGGCCAGTTCTAAAAAGCCTAAAACAACTTTTACACTGTTGAGCCAGCCACCTGATTTGGGCAATGCGCTTAACCAGGATGGGAACATGGCAAACAAAGCAAATGGAATAGCCAGTGCAAAGGAGAATCCGAACATACCTACCGCAGGGCCTAACAAAGCACCGCTTGTGGCTGCCTGTACCAGCAGGGTACCAATAATGGGACCGGTGCAGGAGAAGGAAACCAGGGCAAGGGTTCCGGCCATAAAAAACAGACCGGCCAAACCACCTTTGTCCGAGTTGGCATCCATCTTGTTTACCCATGAAGAAGGCAAAGTGATTTCGAACGCACCAAGGAAAGAGATGGCAAAGATCATCAGCAGTACAAAGAACAGAAAATTGAATATCCCATTGGTAGATAAACTGTTGAGGGCATCGGCACCAAATATCACCGTCACCAGCAGTCCTAAAACCACATAAATGACAATGATGGACAATCCATAGAACATGGCACGGCTTACTGCCTTACTTTTGGTCTGACTGCCTTTGGTAAAAAAGCTGACCGTAAGGGGCAGCATTGGAAAGATGCAAGGCATCAGCAATGCGGCCAGCCCACCTATAAACCCGGTTACAAAAATCCCGATCAGCGATTGATCGGCTGTTTTTTCTGCGCCATCCCCAGCCTCAACTTTAGCCGTACTGCCTGCTGTGCTGTCTTTGGCAGCAGTAGCTGCTTCAACTTTCGCCAGGGTATCCTTAGGGGCAACCTCAGGTGCAGTTTCGGGAGCCATCTCGGTAAACTCCAGATCAGCCGTCGACGTATCTGCCTGTGCAAAGGTAGCTGTTGCCGTACCTAAAAACAGGAAAAGCGCAAGTATAAAGAAGCGTAAATTCATAAATAGGTGGTGGTGGTTTAGTCGCATTTACGAAAGTTATTTTAATGGTTTTATATTATTTTAAACGACAAATTGGCTGATATCCTGTAAACACCGTATCTGTTGATATAAACGAGTCTTTAATGGTCTCTTCTTTTACCAGGTCGGTACTCAGGTATTTTTTGTTACTGTCACTCAATATAGTCACTACAACAGCATCATCACCCATTTGCTCCCTCAGTTTGATGGCGCCAATCACGTTTGCACCCGATGAGATACCTACAGCAAGACCAAGTTCTTTGGCCAGTTTCTGCGCCATAATAATGGCATCACCATCGTTGGCCTGAATCACTTCATCTAACTCGTCCAATTTTACAATTTCCGGAATAAATTCGTCCGAAATACCTTGAATACGGTGGCTACCCACTTTATATCCAGTGGTTAAAGTCGGACTTTCGGCCGGCTCCAATGGATGAATTTTAATAGCAGGGTTGCGGGATTTTAATCCTTTTCCTACACCCATTACCGTTCCACCGGTTCCAACACCAGCCACAAAAGCATCCGGTTTTAATCCGCTTAATTTCAGTTGCTCCCAGATTTCCATTCCGGTAGTTTTTTCATGAGCTTCCTCATTATATTGATTTTCAAACTGTCTAGGTAAAAAAACACCACCTTTAGCGGCCAGATCCTCACACATTTTAATACTTCCTAAAAAGCCGCCTTGCTCTTTACTGATCAAAATTACTTCAGCACCCATACTTCTGATGATATCGATACGTTCTTTACTCAACCAGTTGGGCATGATAATTTTAACCTGATGACCTAATGCTCTGCCAATAGCAGCAAAAGCAATACCTGTATTACCACTTGTGGCTTCAATAATGGTATCACCAGGCTTAATGGAGCATGATTTATAAGCCTCAAACATGATATTTAAAGCCATCCTGTCTTTTACACTTCCTGTAAGGTTATAATGCTCGCACTTCACATAAACTTTTCCCGGTTTTCCTTTATAGGTATATTGCAACTCCAACATTGGCGTATTGCCAACAAGGTGCCATAAGTGTTCAAATTTGTTGCTCAGGTCGGCAGTTAAACAAGCCTGCTCTTTGGTTTCAGTTAACATTGTTTTTGAAATAATAATTTTCGGTAAAACTCCATAATACAAGTTATAATAACAATGCTTACCTTTATTTCCGAAAATTTTTCAGAAAAATGATCACAAATAACAATTTCTTTCAGTCCAACCCAGTTTTTAATCAGGTCGGCTGTTTTTTTTTCATCTCAGCTTTTTGATATGTTAAACAATTTAGACCCCGTAGACATAGAAATCCTGCGTCTTTTACAGAAAGATGCCACGCTTAACAACAAAGAATTGTCTTTTAAGCTCAATAAGTCTATTGCAACTGTACACGAAAGGATAAGACGATTAAAGGAGCAAGGCTATATACAACGCATTGTTGCCATAGTCGACCGCAAAAAAATCAACAGGAACCTTATTGCTTTTTCGCACGTATTTTTAAAGGCGCATACCGCCGAAACGCTGGTAGAATTTGAAACGGAAGTAGCCAAATTCAGCGAAGTGATGGAGTGTTTTCAGATGACGGGGGCCTATGATTTTATTTTACGTATCGCTACAAGTGATATGGATGCCTATCATCTTTTCCTGCGAAACAAGCTGGCAACCTTACCCAATGTAAGCACCGTACAAAGCTTTTTTGTATTATCAGAAACTAAAAGCGATACAGCTTATCCTTTGTAAGTATAAGCTGTATCCACCAGATAATATTAAAGTTCAGTTACCTTAAAATTTCTGAAGTGAATTTCTGCGCCCTCAGATTCCAGACATAAATAACCTTTTCTAATGGTTGATTGACTAATGCCATTCACAAATTTGCCATTTACCGACAGCTTAATCGTACCATCTACACAAACCACCTTATAACTGTTCCACTCTCCTTTTCCTTTACAACGGTTTTCAATGGATTTACTACGCTCGCCCCGCGGATTATCAGGAATTGTAGTAACCCCACCCACGCCAAAAAGTTCGCCATGCACATAGGCAATAGGTTGCTGTACGCCGTCTTTGGCGTTAATATTCACCCAGTCTAATTCCAGCATCTGTACCTCTACCCCTCCCGGCAAACGGTTATGCTCACCCGGTTTAGCATCACTCCATACAAATACGCCCGAATTGCCCCCGGCTTCCATGTGTTTCCACTCCACCTCCAGTATAAAATTTTCGTACATTTTTTCCGAGCGCATTACGCCAATAGGCTTCCCCGAGCAAATGAGCAAGTCTTTTTCCTTTCTCCAGGTATCCGGATTGGTATTCACGTTCACCCAACTGATCTCCTTTTCCCTGGTACGTCCGGCTGCGTCTTCAGCAATTACTTCCTTCCCAAAACGGATGGTTTGGCCATGGGCGGTCAGCAAACAACCCAAAGCGATAAAAAAAAACACACCAATCCCCTTAAACAAGTTTTTCATTATCAGTTTGTTTAAGATTAAACGGTCTTAGTCGATCCAGGTAAAGCAACCGGCAGGTTTTCCCACTTCATATCCCAGTTGTATTCGTCAATTTTTGGCCCAAGCACTACATTCGAATTCAATGCCTGCTCAAAACTAACGGTTTGACCGGTATAGGCTGCCATGCGGCCCCATATGGCCAACAAAGTACTGTACGACATCCATTCTCCATTATTTATAGGTTTACCACTCCGGATAGAAGCAAAGAGTTCATCATGCTGTATCTGGTACATATTTTTCTTTTCCCCTTCGTATTTCCACGCATTTTTGCCCGAAATCTCATATCTGGTACCCACATTTACAAAAGCATTACCCTCTGTACCCAATACATCAACCGTATTCCGGTGTGAAGTTCCCTCCTGCTGTCTGCAGAAATGATAGCCTTTGGCCCCATTCGCATATTCATACTCAATAGCAAAATGATCATAAATATTGCCATATATTGGATCCACACGTACTTGACGGCCACCGGTACCGGTAGCGCTCACTGGCATTTTATCGCCCATTGCCCAGGACATCATGTCCAGACTATGCACCGCCTGTTCTGCAATAAAATCGCCCGAAAGCCAGTTCTGATAATGCCAGTTACGCATTTTAAAAGTCAGGTCGTTCCAATCTGGTTGGCGCGGATTAGACCAATTTCCAGATCCGTTTCTGAAAGTCGTAACCGTTTTAATTTCCCCCACATCGCCATTTAAAACGCGGCCGAATACACCCCTGCTTGGCAGGTCGTACCGGAAGCAAAATCCGGAAACAAGCGCCAGGTTTTTCTCACGTGCTTTTTTTGCGGCATCCAGTACTTTACGGATACCGGGTGCATCAACAGCTACCGGTTTTTCACAAAAAACATGCTTGCCCGCATTTATCGCAGCAGTGAGGTGATCAGGTCTGAAAGCAGGTGGTGTAGTTAACAATACCACATCAACACCCGAATCTATGACTTTCTGATAGGCATCAAAGCCAATAAATCTTCTTTTTTTATCTACCTTAACCCTTTTCGGATCAATAGTAGTCAAGGCCTCATAAGCCGTTGCCATTCTATCCTCAAATACATCACCCAATGCAGTAATGATCACATCAGGATCGGCCTGAAGTGCCTGTGCTGCAGCACCTGTTCCACGTCCGCCGCAGCCAATTAAGCCTACTTTCAGTGTCGATTTTGTAGAAGAGAATAAAGGATTGGCAAAACCGGTTTGATAAGTCAGTGTACTGCCCAATAATACAATACCTGATTTCTTTAAAAAATCACGGCGATCGGTGGCGTTTTGGTCGTTGGTTTCAATCATTTTTTTAGGTCTAAAAGTGTGTGACCTAAAAATAGAAAAATATTTTCTTCTTATATATATTATGGAGTTTTATTTAACAAGTATGACTAAGTTTCTTAAAATAAGAGCTTTCTAAAGAAAGGTTCCAGTTGTTTTGCCAGTATCTCATGATCGGCAACACTTGGATGTCCCGTACAGCCACGGGCCTGCATAGGTTTAAAAAAATAAGTTGAAACCGGAAAATCTGAAGGGTATAGCACATCGACTTTTTGCTTTACAGATGCTATGCATTGATCCAGCAACTTTGCGGGCTCCCCACCGGCCATAGGACTGTTTAACAAAACAATTCTAGCTTTTGGATATTTTGATTTAACCAGTTGAATAAACTTCACATAACTGTTGATACATATTGTAGTATCAAAAGGCTTTCTGGGCGTTTTTCCATCTCCGTTACTGAGGTCGTTGGTACCCAAAGCAATGCTCACTATCCTGGGACTGTAGCGACTAAAGTCCCATTTGGGTCCACTCCCCTCACCAAACTTCAAATACTCATACACACGCGGCATCGGAGCCCCATCACCTGCCCAGTTGCGATAAATGCCTATACCACTTACACTACTCATGATAAAATTGGTGTTTAAAGCCCGGGCAAGCCTTGGTCCATAAGCAAGATACGCGTTGTGCTGATCGTGATACTCACCAGTACCACATGCTACCTCCGAATCATCAGCCGCAGCACCACAGGTGATGCTATTGCCTATAAATTCAATAAGCGGTAAAGCAGGCCTGCTTATTGGTCTGATATTTTTAGCGGACACGCTCAGCACCTTAATGGTACCCGAATGTGCCTCGGTAGCTTTATAGATCCAGATCTTATGTTTCCCTTTACCTGCAACCTTAATCACCAGCGGTGTAGCCACATCTCCCTCTGTACGAATACGTTTCTGGTAAACTCCATCCAGTTCATATTGCAGGTAATTGTGTCCTTTAGGATCATCTCCCTTTACGTTGATCACACATTCCTCACCTTCAAATGCAAAACCAAAATTCACAGCCGAACTGACCAGTTCCAGCTCCTGTTGCTGATTGATCTGAAACCTTCCATAAGGTTTCAGATCAATGGCACCCAGTGTATCAGTTGTATTTGTTTTCAATGCCGTACAACCGGCATTGATCATTAGGAATCCTGCAAAAAGAGCACACAAACGTAAGCTAACCGCCATATCTTAAAAGTTATATTATTTTACTTTTCAAATATAGCATTTCCCTTTACATCAGCCCTTTTTTCTACCCTCAATATTTGGCAAAAACCCGGTAATGATACCAATCAATGGAAGGAATGCGCAAATATGAAATACATAATTGATACTGGTACTGTCGGCCAGCTTACCCAGCAACGCAGATCCGATACCGCCCATACCAAATGCAAAGCCGAAAAACAGACCTGCTACCAGGCCCACTTTACCAGGAATCAACTCCTGGGCATACACCAGTATGGCCGAGAAGGCAGAAGCCAGAATTACCCCGATAGGCACAATCAATACTGCCGTCCAGAATAAATTGGCATAGGGCAGCAACAGCGCAAAAGGTGCTGTTCCTAAAATAGAAAACCAGATCACATATTTACGCCCAAACCTGTCGCCTACCGGTCCGCCAATAAGCGTACCAGCAGCTACCGAGAACAGAAATACAAAAAGGTATATCTGCGATGTTTGCACCGATACATGAAACTTTTCAATAAGATAAAAAGTAAAATAGCTGGTAAGACTGGCCATGTAAAAATATTTGGAAAAGATAAGTATCAGCAGAATGATGACCGCAACAATCACCCGACTTTTAGAAAAATTATTGGCTATCGCAGCTACTTTACTGCCATGTTTGGCTTTCAGGTTGACCATATAGCCTTTATACCAGTTTCCTACCCAGCTTAAAATCATGATGGCCAGCAAAGCAATGATCGAAAACCAGATGACACTAAATTGTCCGTAGGGTACAATAATCCATGCAGCCAGCAATGGGCCTATGGAACTGCCCGCATTCCCGCCAAGCTGAAAAATAGATTGCGCCAATCCCCGTCGGCCTCCCGAGGCGGCATGCGCCATCCTCGAGGCCTCCGGATGAAATATAGAGGACCCCGTACCGATGAGCGCAACTGAGAGCAACATAAAATAAAACCCTGTAGATAAGGATAACGTAACCAGGCCAATCAGCGTAAAGCCCATGCCAATGGCCAGCGAATAAGGTTGAGGTTTCTTATCAGTATATAGTCCCACAAAGGGCTGAAATAAAGAAGCCGCCATTTGAAAGGTCAGTGTAATTAATCCAATCTGTGAAAAACTCAGGTTATAAGTATCTTTTACCAGCGGATAAATGGCCGGTATCAGCGATTGTATAGTGTCATTCAGTAAATGAGAAATACTGATGGCAAAAAGAATAGGAAAAACAGTCTGTTGGGCCAACTGCTTGGGGTCGATGGTAGTGGTATTTTCTTTCATGTGTTATTGGGATACGTGTCCGATTATTTTTGCGGCAATGGTCCATGCTTTTTTGGCATCGCCGGCAACAATGCTCTTCAACAGTTGTTCGTGGAGGTTATAGGTCTCTTCAAATGCCCGGGTATCAGGGTACATCTGCAGAAACCATTTTTTCAGATGGATAGATGCAGATTTATACAGGTCGGCCAGAATTTCATTTTTGGAAGCTTCAGCTATAGCAACATGGAAGCGTACATCGGCCTCAACACATTCTTCCAGTAAACCTGCAATGGAGGCTTTTTTGCGGCTGGCCAGATGCTCGCGAATGGCTATAATATCGGCATCGGTACGGTTAAGAGCTGCTTTTTCGGCAATTTTCATTTCCAGCAGTTGCCGTACCTCATCCAGGTCCTGTATATTGGCCCGTTTTAAGCGCTGCTCCATGGGTTCTTTACCACCGGTAGACAGCTCGACAAAGGTACCAATCCCCTGCTGTACTCTTAGCAAACCGGAATTGGCCAGAATTTTAATGGCCTCACGGATGGTAGAGCGCCCCACCCCAAAGCTTTTCATCAGTTCAGGCTCAATGGGCAATTTCTCATTGATCCTGTATTTCCCCAATGAAATCTGCTCCTGTAGTTTAGAGGCAACTTCATCCGCAAGTGATTTCTTTTTGATCAGATTATTCATACACAATTCATCATATCATCAGATGAATTTCAAAGGTATAAAATTGTTTGTATGATCAATACATAAAATGAATTTTCTTTTAATTTTCTGTAGTCATCCTGCGTTTTGCCTCCATACACCACAGCAATTCATTGATAAAAACGGTAGCCCGTTTATCGGTCGCCGTCGGATCTGATGGTACGCCGTTCTCATCAAATGCTTCCTGCACTTTTGGAACCGGAAACATAGCAGGAACAGTCCATGCGCCTATTTTCCACAAAGAAAACTGTAAGGAAGTAATCACCTGGCTACCTCCAAATGGTCCCGCCGAATTGGTAGAAATAGCGATAGGTTTCCTTCTCCACTCATCATATAGTAAGTCCACTACATTTTTTAAGCTGGCCGGGTATCCACCATTATATTCCGGAGTCACCAGAATCACACCATCGGCAGCTTTTATTTTTGCCGCGAAATCCAGCATCTGTTCAGTAGGATTTTCAATAAAGCGCAAACGTTCATCAAATAGAGGAAAATGATATTCGTTAAGGTCCAGAATTTCAACCGAAGCCAGCCCCGCAGTTTCAATAAAGTTTTTAAAATATAATGCAGTTCGATGGCTGTTTCTTCCTCTCCTTACGCTGGCAGATATAATGGCAATGTGTGACATAATTTTGTTTTAAATAGTTATTTAAAGATAAGGGTATATTTGCTAATCATAAAGTTCTCAAAAAAAAACTTCCACACCAGGTAGCGCTTATCACCTAAACCCGGCTCAGATTATTTTGTAAAAATAAAGACGGGCTGCTTTTGATATGCTAAGGAAAAAAGCGAACTTGAGCCCAGTTAGAATAGATCAGTTATGCAGAAAATATATATGGGGGATGCAGGCCCCAAAGTTTCGCCTGCGGTATACGGTTTTTACAGATGGGATGAGGTTAAAAATACAGCAGATGTTTTGAAAAAAACGGTACATCTGTGCCTGGAATTGGGCATCAACACTTTTGAACATGGCGATAGTTATGGCGCTTATCAGTGCGAGGAATTGTTTGGTAATTTGCTGCATGAAGGTGCTTTTAAAAGAGAAGATGTAGTCCTTTTCAGCAAATGTGGACTGAGGGTGCCTCATGCTCAAAATCCCGACATCAGGGTGAGACATTATGATACTTCAACTGCCCATATCACCAAAAGTGTGGAGTCTTCTTTAAGGAAATTACGGACAGATTACCTGGATATTTTTTTGCTGGATAAGCTAGACCCGATATCCAACCTGGAAGAAACAGCTTTGACTTTAGAAAAGCTGAAAGACTCAGGAAAAGTAAAAAGTATAGGTGTAGCCAATTTCTCGGTATTCCAGCACCAGTTACTGGCAGCCTATTTGACCAAGCCTATTGTAACCAACCACATAGAGCTGAACCTGTTGAGTACACAGGCGCTTGACAATGGACAAATTGATTATATCAAACAACGCTACATGCGCCCACTAGCCTATGCTCCTTTGGCTGAAGGACGAATAGCTGCCGGCACCGACCAGCAGGCGATAAAAGTAAGAGAAAAACTGGAAGAGCTGAGCGCAAAATACAATGCCAATATTGAATCGCTGGCAGTGGCCTGGCTGGCCAAATTGGGTGCCCTTCCATTAATAGGTACTACAAACGAACAACGCATCAGAAATGCAGCCAATGCTTTTTCCATAGAACTGGATCATCAGGATTGGTACGAATTATACAATGTATCAGTAGAAAATCAAGTAACAAGCAGGTAACCACAAAAATCATTATGAAACACGGACTTCTGATTGACATGGATGGTGTCATCTACAGCGGAGAAAATTTAATTGAAGGTGCTGATAAATTTATCGCCGGTCTACTGAAAAACGATATTCCCTTTACTTTTATGACCAACAACAGTCAGCGTACCCGACTGGATTCGGTCAGAAAACTAAAACACCTGGGCATTGAAGTAACCGAGAACCATATTTATACCAGTGCTATGGCTACAGGGAAATTTTTGGGCGATCAAGGCACGCAGGGAACAGCCTATGTATTGGGTGAAGGTGGATTGCTAACCAGTTTGCACGAAAATGGTGTGAGCCTGGTAAACACCGATCCCGAATTTGTGGTATTGGGCGAAGGCCGGAACTTTACACTGGAAATGGTGCAGCGCGCCGTAGATATGATACTTGCAGGTGCAAAATTTATCACCACCAACCGCGACCCTTCTCCTAAAAAACCGGGATGGAACAACCTGGGCATTGCCGCAACCACGGCCATGATTGAAGAGGCTACAGGCCGAAAAGCCTTTGTAATTGGCAAACCAAGTCCGGTAATGATGCGTTCGGCCAGGAAATACCTGGGTTTGGAAACAGCCGAAACAACAGTAATTGGCGATACGATGGAAACTGATATTCAGGGTGGTGTACAGATGGGATACAAAACCATATTGGTACTTTCGGGTATAGCCAAAAAGGAAGATTTAGCCAATTACGCTTTTAAACCAGACCTGATTGTAAGTTCGGTAGACCAGATTGAACTGCCACTGAAATGGTGGTAATAAAATAAAAACCGGCAGGATGAAACACATATTCCTCCTGCCGGCAATTAAAACCCTTTTACAACAAAGCTTTTGAACCGGTAATATTTATCTTATACCATTTACCACGCTCGTACAAGGCGCCTTCATGGTGGCCTTTATGTTGGTTTACATCAATACCCAAAACCTTCCCTCCGTAATAAAAGCCAACATTGGTATCGGTAATGGTATGGCCTACAATAATGCGGTTAGCACCATATAAGGAAAGCGTTTCTTCCACCTCTTGCAACGTTGCTTTTGGTTCCTGAAAATACCCTCTGTACCAAAAAAGGGATGATTTTTTCCCGTCAAACAATTTCCATATGGCCTGATCGGTAAAAAGTTCTTTCCTTTTGGCTTTATCGTAATAAGGGCGGCTCCGCTCGTTAACCGCTTTCAAACTTATTTTAAGTTTATTGATTTCGGGTGCTACTCCTGCATGCAAGCATAAATTTTCGCCTATCTTCTCTATCAGGTTCTTGCTGCGCAACCAACGTCCAAGTTCTGTGTCTGGCCCGTACAGTTCCATATATTCCAGCCCCATCAACTTCGCATTTTCAAAATACTTGGGTTCCACATAGCGCAAATCCCCACTCAGGTTCATGATGTCATGATTTCCCAAAATGGTATGCAGGTATCCGCCTTTAGCTTTTGCGTCCTGTTCCAGCTTATACAATAGCCAAATCACAGCCGGTACATCTGCACCACGGTCAAACAAATCGCCACAAATTACCACATGACCGGTACCGAAAGTCCAGTTGTACCGGCTGTCAATAACCTTATTGGCCAGCAGCAAACTTCTAAGCGCACTAAACTCACCTTCTATGTCCGAAAGTGCCAATAGTTTATCCGGTTGTTTAAATTCAGCAGGCTCATTGTGTAATACAGGCTGAAGTTTTACGGAAAAATCCCAGTCCGGATGATCAGAAAATCTAACCATCACCGGAATTCTGGCTTTGTCAGTCTGCTTGTAAGTATCAGCTACCGCTTTACGTGCCGCTCCCGCTTTGGCCGCAATGCTATGCACTATGATATTCCCATCCTGATACAAAACGTAAGGTCCATCATTTTGGTTACCCTCCTGTACTTTTCCAAAGCAGGGGCTGATAAAAATCAGCCCCGCAAATAGCAATATAGATATCTTCATCAACACCTCAATTGATTTTATAAGCTTCGTTCTGGTCCATATTTGTATTTGCATTCATCTCTGCCAAAGGAATAGGTAATATGGTCCTTAAGGAAGTACTGGCTATAGGTATAGTGATGCCGTCCGTACGGTATTTGGTAAAGCTCTGTTTATTGCGGGTGAGATCGAACAAACGGTGTCCTTCAAAAGCAAACTCCTTGCGGTTTTCCAGTAAAATTAAGGCCTGCAAAGCTGCTCCGGTTTCTGTTGTTGTGGGTTTAGATGCATCTGCCCGCTTGGCAACAACATCCAGATCGGCAGCAGCCAATACATCTTTGCCCGACTGTTTGGCCCTGGCTTCGGCACGAATCAGGTATACCTCTGATAAACGGATCACCTTCACTCCTTCTTCATAGGTGTTGTTATTGTTATATTTATTGATAATCACAGCCGGGTCTTCACCACCGGAAGTCGCTCTTTTTCCTTTAGCCATGAAACCTCTACGCACATCGGTAGCGGTGTATTTATTATACAAATCGTCTGTAGCCAGACCATCGCCATAACTGGCCCCCTGTAATAAAAACGCCACCAGCGAATTTGTGCTCAGGTTATTAGTTGCGGTATACTGAACCTCAAAAATACACTCGCTATTGTTCTGCGTTCTGAAATTTGTGGCACCGCTCACATAGTTTGCATTGGTCAACAAGGTATATTTCTTAATGTCGATAACCTCTGTTGCCATAGCCTCAGCGTTCACCCAATCTTCCATATACAAATACACCCTTGCCAGTAAGGCCTTTGCCGCATAGTGAGCAATGCGTCCTCTGTTGGAAGCGCTAAATCCTACGGGTGCCGCAGCAGGAAGCAGGGCAATTGCCTTTTGCAAATCGGCAACAATCTGGGCATATCCCTCTTTTACGCTATTGCGTTTAGGGTTAATTACATCCTCCTTGCTGGTTCCGCTTTTTACCACCACGGGGATACCGATATGACTTGCATCGGCAGTGGCATTATAAGGTAAAGCGTATAAACGTAGCAAATCAAAATTTGCCAAAGCCCTTAAGGTGTAAGCTTCGCCAATCAAATGTTTCATTTCGGCAGCCTGACTTTCGGGAACCACCAGCTGTTCTCCCTTGGAAATGATGATATTGGCATTTACAACAGTCCGATACAAGTAATTCCAGGAACTTGCGGCAGTACCGTCGTTGGCTGTAGTGATGTACTGGTCGTAACTCACATAGCGGTTCGAATTTCTGCGACTGATGTATAAGTTATCAGACAACACTTCAGGCAAAATAACCATACTACGCCCATAGTAAGCTTCATTTTGCAACAAACCATAAGTACCCATAACTGCAGCCTTGGTACTAGGCAGGTCAATCACCACCATAGACACAGGCGTGTTTCCTTGTGGATCAATTTCCAGAAATCCTTTTTTACAAGCACTGAGGCTGGTCACCATCAGTACTGCGTATATCATTTTATACGATTTTTTCATTGATATATTCATCACGTATATTTTATTAAAATTTAAGATCAAGACCAATTAGCGCCGTTTTATAAACCGGTACATTTTTATCTGCCAAACCATCAATACCAACCTCAGGGTCGAAAGTGATTTTCTTGTCTTTGATATAGGTAAACAGGTTGTTGGCTCTGAAGTAAATCCTGGCATTGGACAGACTCAAACTTTTGATCCATTTTTGAGGAAGCTGATAACCCAGGGTTACGTCGCGCAGGCGGATATAATCACCATCGTACAGGAAGCGGGTAGAATTTTGACTTGAAGGCCCTGATTGTGTACCTGTAAAAACAATTTTAGGTTGATCCGTCACATCTCCTTTGGCTTTCCATCTGTGCTCGTAAGTGTAACGCGACATTCGACTGGTTGGTGTAAAACCACCAGAACCATCGGTATTGCTTATGCCACCGTGGTTGTCGTAAATTTTATTACCAAAATTAAAATAGAACATAAAGCTTAGTGAAAAGCCTTTATAAGTAAGGGTATTGGTTAAACCGCCAAAAAAGTCGGGCAGGGCACTTCCCTGGTTAAACTGACTAGCTGAACCATAGTTATTGGTTGTGGTTGTTTTTGTTTTATCGGTATACCACAAAGCCTCTCCATTGTCGGGATTAACACCGGCATATCCTACCAGGTATAACTGATAATAATCGCCACCAACATAACGGTTATAAGTACTGCTTACTATCGGACTGCTTAACTTTACGATTTTATTTTTCATCGTGGAAATATTAAAGTCGGTAGTCCAGCCGAAACCATTATCCTGAGCCGGGAAATTGACACTACTCAGTTCAAACTCCAATCCTGAATTCCGGATGGAGCCAATATTATCCGTAAAACTGTTCAATCCATTGGTAGCCGAAATTGGCCTTGCCAGCAACAAATCTGAAGTGATGCGGGAATAATATTCCACTGTTCCGTTTATCCTGTTCTTAAGCACACCAAAATCAAGTCCAACGTTAAAAGGTTTGTTCTTTTCCCAGGTGAGCAGGTTATTTCCATAATTGCTAAAAACAAGGCCGGGTGCGTTGTCGTATGCTGAACTGGAATATAAGGCCAGGGATTCGTAATTACCAAGGTCCTGATTCCCGTTTACCCCATAACTGGTACGCAACCGTAAATCAGAAAACACGTGTTGTCCAGCCATAAATTCTTCCTTACTGATGTTCCAGGAGGCTCCTACCGACCAGAAATTCCCATACCGCCTGTCGGCACCAAATCTGGATGAACCATCGCGACGGGCGGATGCGCTAAAATAATAACGGTTTTTATAATCCACAGAAGCATTAAAAAACACGGAATTCAGTGAATTGCCTTCTCCTGTAGATGTTCCATCAACCAAAATAGAGGCATTATCTAACGTATAGGTGTTGGGCAAAAAATTGCGTTTGGTTACGCTATTCCCAACTCTTTTTACCTCCTGTGCTTCATAACCGAAGTAAGTTTTTAAACCGATATCGCCAAAAGTCTCATTGTAACGCAAGATGGCCGTATTTACCCAGTTCAGCGATCGGCCTGTACTGGCAGTAGCCCTTCCTCCATCCGTACGGGAGGTACCTACTCCCGATTTGTTGTAAGAGGTGCTTTCATTGTATCCAAAGCTAACATTACTTTGATTTTCGATGGATAGAGAACGTAATAATTGATACTTGGCCAAAAAATTACCAAGCATACCAAAAGTATTGCTGTTATCATAGCTTTCTTTTACTTGTGCAACCGGATTATATCTGTTAAAATAACTAAAATCGTAAGTACCATCGTCATTATAAGCTCTTAACCAAGGCTGATAGATGGAATACATCCGCACAGGATTACCAAAAGTACCCGCATCGGCCACTGTATGGTTGCGGCGATAGTTGACCTGTAAACCTCCGGCGATAGAGAATTTTTCTGACACCTGATTACTCAGCTTTAAATTACCGGTACTACGCGAAAAATCGCTGCCCAGTAAAGCTGCTTTGGCTACGTAATGACTACCTGATAAATAAAACTTGCTTTTTTCAGTGCCACCGCTAAACGACAGATCGGCCTGGGTATGATTTCCGGTGCGTGTAAGCAGATCGAACCAATTGGTGTTGACGTTAGGATTGACCCCATTGTCGGTTACCGCCTTATCAAACAAAGCCGGATCATTGCCTTTATTTGCCCAGCCCTCTCTTAAAAGCTCCAGCATTTCGGTGGTATTCAAAGGCCTGTTATTTTTAAATGGGGTAACCTGATTGGCCCCCGATTGTATGGAAGCACTAACAATTGTTTTGCCTGCGGCACCATTTTTTGTAGTAATCAGGATGACACCATTTGCTGCCCTCGACCCGTAAATAGAAGCTGCAGCGGCGTCTTTTAATACGGTAACACTCTCAATGTCGAAGCTGTTTAAACTGCTCACCTGGCCGGCATCAAGCGGAATACCGTCTACAACATACAATGGGCCGCTGCCTGCAGTTACCGAACCAATACCACGAATGCGCACATTTGGTACCTCACCTGGTTGGCCCGATCCGTTAGAAGAAATCAGGCCCGGAACATTTCCTTGTAAACTTTCCTGAACACTCACTCTGGGCGCTCCGTTAACTACCGCAGCTTTTACAGTTTTAGCCGATCCCGTAAAGGAAGCTCGGGTTTGGGTACCATAAGCAACCACCATCACTTCCGATAGGTCTTCGTTAGACACGCTAAGTGAAACATTTCGGATTACCTCCCCGCTTTTCAGATCCAGTTCAATCACCTGTTTGTTAAAACCAATTGAACTCACTGTTAACGTATATTTCCCTGCCTTAGAAGGATTAAAAATGTATTCGCCTGCAGCATTGGTTTGTGTTGTCTGTTTGTAGTTCTCGCCACTCAACACCACACTTACTCCCGGTACCGGTATTCCTTTTTCATCAAATACCTTTCCTTTAACAACAATTGCCACATAAGTACCTTCTCCACCTGAGGCCATTTCGTCTTTCCGCTTCAACAGCACATTATTGCCTACAATTTTAAAGGTAATGGGCAATACCCTGGAACATTCGCCCAGAACATCATTTAAAGAAGCATTATTTACCCGAATTGTAATTCGGGTAAGCCTGATGTCCTTACTATCATAAAAAAAAGCGAAGCCCGTTTGCTTTTTTATAGACTGCAGAACGGTTTCAAAAGGCACATTCTTTTTGTTTAGCGTAATCTGGCTAAATCCAGATGCGCTTGCATGCATAAGTGCCAAAAGCAACAGAAGTGTGGTCAACTTCATAATGAGTAGCAGTTTAG
Organism: Pedobacter schmidteae; assembly: GCF_900564155.1. Classification (NCBI taxonomy): domain Bacteria; kingdom Pseudomonadati; phylum Bacteroidota; class Sphingobacteriia; order Sphingobacteriales; family Sphingobacteriaceae; genus Pedobacter; species Pedobacter schmidteae. The sequence goes on from NZ_LS999839.1 coordinate 5,326,486, forward strand.
GGGGAAGCCATGCTTTGGGCATAGCTCTGGTAATAGCATTAAATTTCATACTTTTGTAATGTTTGGGTTAATACAGTAAATGGTTTGCAAAATTATTTTGTCCCGGATCTGATCCGGGAAGGGTTAACCCAGCTATTTCCGCAGTCGTGCGCCAACACTTCTGCGGTTTTTTTATTTAGCCTGCGCCCTGGTGCACAGCAGCTTCACAAATGCCGGTATCCCTGTTCTGGTTATTGCGATCGGAGCTTTTTTTTCATTTGTTTGATTTTAGTTTGGTATGTAGAATTGGTTAATTTCTAATTGGCACTATGGTTTTACAATAATCTTTTTCCCCTCTACCCTGAAATGGACTTTATAAAAGCTCAGGACGTCCAGCACCTGATTCAAATTCAGGTTACGATAAATCTCGCCCGAAAACTCACGAGCAGGAAGCGCCCCTTCGTAAGTGACCTCGACATCGTACCATCGGGCCACGGCGCGCATTACGGTTTTCAAATCGGCATCTTTAAACAGGAACATTCCGTTTTTCCAGGCCACCGCCTCATCTGTATTCACTGTACTGACACTTAAGGTGTTGCCATTAAGATTACATTGCTCACCGGGTTTAAGCAGTACATCATCTTTTTCAGTCTCACGCATCCCTACTTTAACAGCACCTTCCAGCAACGTGGTCTTAATACCAGGTTCGTCTGTATAAGCATTAATGTTAAAATGGGTCCCCAACACTTCCACCTGCTGTTTGTCGGTCACCACAATAAATGGAAGATGTTTTTCTTTTGTTACTTCAAAATAAGCCTCTCCGGTTAAGGTAACTTTACGCTCATTTCCGCTAAAACGTACCGGATAACGTAGCGAAGATGCAGCATTGAGCCACACCCGGCTTCCGTCAGGAAGATTGATCTGATATTGTCCACCTTTAGGTGTAGAGATGGTATTCAGTGCCTGTGTAGTTTGGCTGCTACTACCTGCCCGATCATCTACCGTATATACCAGCTGTCCATCTGTAGTCTTGGTGATGGTAATTCCGGCTTGTTCGGCAAGTTTACCGTTATCCACATCGTCTAATGCGATCACCTTTCCATTGGCCAATGTCAGTGTTGCATGGTTTCCACCAGGCTTAATCCCTTCCGCATATTGGGTGGGCATTTTATGGTCTTTATTCCAATTTTGCCTGTAAAAATAGAGTCCGACAGTCACCACAAGCAAAACAACCGCTACAGCAGTTACCTTTCTCCACAATAGCAAAGACTGATGTTTTGTTTTACTACCCAGGGTATTAAAACGAATGGTATCCCAGATGTCATCCAGATTTTGATCAAGCTCCATTTCTTCCAGGTTCAGCTTATTGGTATCCGCCAGTTTTGCATACCAGTCTTCCAGCATACCCTGTTCTAACTTGTTCAATGTACCCGATTTATATTTTTCCACAAGTGCCTTAGCTTTACTGTGATCCATACCTTAAAAGGAGATTTTATTCTTTAATAAGGCTAAGACAAATGAAAACTACCCTGGTAGTAGAAAAAAAATAAATATTTTAAATTAAAGGGAAAGCAACCAGGATAACATTGATTTTTACACGAAGGATTTTAATGGCATTATTGATTTGCTTTTTGACCGTTTTATCCGAAATATTCAACCTTTCAGCAATCTCTTTATGAGAAAGGTGATGTTTGCGGCTGAGTTCAAAAATCGCTCTCATTTTTGACGGTAGTTGTTCAATTTCCCGCTCCACCATCGCAATCAACTGCTTTTCTCTAAGTTGCGCTTCGGTACCATTTTCGCCCAAATCGATCACCTGTTGTAACGAATTGAGGTAATTCAATTCAAATTTACGATGTGCCAGCAGATTAAATACCTTATTTCGTACTGCACTATATAAATAGGATTTCAGAGATGTAGCAATAACAAGGTCTTCCCGTTTTATCCATAGCGTGGTAAATACTTCCTGTATTACGTCTTTGGTTTCGTCCTGATCATCCAGCATTCTTTTGGCATGAAGGTATAGTACCACTTTATAACGCTCATACAGTTCGGCAAACGCGACATGATCGTCAGACCTCATCCGCTCTGTTAATTCATGATCGCTAAGTATTTCGTATTCCTGCATTTACTGATCGCTACCACATAGATGTACAACATCCAAAGCTACACAAAAGCCCTTTAATTTATCCATACCATTATGATCTGAGTTTTTAACTTAAGTCATACTCATTTTATTCAGCAATTTGCTTACATTCGGGTAGTCCTTATTTAGTCATATGCGTTTTCTTCTGCCCCTGTTTATTCTTTTCGGACAATTTAATTTTTATGCCTCGGCCCAGGTCATCAACCTGGACAGCAATTTAAATTATCGCAACCTGGGCAAAAGCATTTCCTATTTTGAGGATAAGGGAGCGAATCTTAATCTGGAGCAAATTCAATCCTTATCAAAAAAAGGGCAATTTAAATATGGCAAAACCGAGATACTCAATTTAGGAAATACCAAATCCGCTTTTTGGTTAAGGGTTGATTATACCAGCAACGAAACAAAAACAAATTATTTGTTGCTGGACGTACCTAACATTGAACACATTGACTGTTATACCCATACAGATCAAGGGATATTGCATCTCAAAGCGGGCTCTATTTTACCCTCAGGTGCAGGGGTAATTACTACAAACAACTTTATTTTTGAGTTGCCTATACAACCCAAAAACTTAACCGTAAAAACACTTTGGTTAAGGCTAAAAACAAACAACATTCTGATTGTACCCGTTAAAATGGCTACATCGGAGAACTTTGTACAGGGAAAATCCGTAAAAAACAGTCTCGAGATTATATATATAGGTATACTACTGACCTTGTTTGTTTTCAACATCTTTCTTTATTTCAGCATAAAAGACAAAACTTACCTTTACTATAGTCTGTATGTTTTTTCGCTGGCGGTATATGTGGTTACTTATTTAAGAGGTTACAGTTATTTACTGGGCACCGATTTCAGGATATTCATCAACCTGTATCCCCACGTTTTTTTGAGTATATCAATCATCGCATCCATTCTATTCTCTCAAAAATTCCTGAACTTAAAAAGCCTTACATCCATATGGAGTAAAGCATACAACCTGCTTATCATTTGTTCGCTGCTAATGTTTGTAACCAGTTTATGCGGTTTCAAAAGCATTTCGGCAGCCCTTGCTCAACTCATTTCTATAGTTGCCTCGGTAATATTGTGGACTTCCGGAGTGGCAGCATACAGAAATGGACATAAACCGGCGAAATACTATATTTTGGCCTGGACTTTTATTGCTGTTACCGTTGTTGCCATCGTTTTGAGTATGGAAGGTATAGTTACCTATCACGACTACAGTTTTGAGTTTGTACCGATAGGTTCTACCATTGAATTACTTTTGCTGGCTTTTGCATTGGGCGACAGGTATCGCACCATCATCAATAATGAACAAAAAATGCGCGATGAGAACTACGCTTTAATTCAAACACAAAACCAGGGACTGGAAAATCTGGTTGAAGAAAGAACCCTCAAACTAAGCGAAACCATTCAACAATTACAGGCCTCAAACAATGTAAAAAACAAACTGTTTTCTATCATCGCCCACGATTTACGCAGTCCCTTTAACAGTTTGGTCAGTATCTTTTCCCTAAAAGACACCGACCTGCTTACTCATGATGAATTGAAAATGTTGTTGAATGAAAATAAAAAAAACATTGACACCATTCACAACACCCTTAATAACCTGCTGTATTGGGCCAAAAGTCAGATGGAGGGCATAAAAACACATCCAGGTAGTTTTAGTCTGAAGGAACTGATTGATGAACTGAGCCTGGTTTATGCACCATTGATCCAGGCAAAGGGAATCCGCATCCACCTGGAGTCTGCAGCTCAGGATATGGTTTATGCCGATGAAAATCAGATACAACTGGTACTGCGCAATTTGATAGACAATGCCATAAAGTTTACGCCACCTGCACATAGCATTTCTATTCAACTAACCACCAAACAAAAGCACATGGAAATATGTGTAAGCAATAGCGTTTCTGACACCGGCATATTGAATATCGACAGCATGACAAATCCCGATGCATTTGAGATCACCCATGGTACGGGGCAGGAAAAAGGCATTGGACTAGGCCTCCATTTATGCCGGGAGTACATTAAAGGTAATGGCAGCGAGCTTCGGGTAAAAATTAAGGACCAGCAGGTTTCTTTCTGTTTTGAACTTCCACTTTATCAGGAGCACAACACTATAACCGCATAAAAAACGTTCTATATGCTGATATGAGAACTAAACTGATCCTCTTTTTTCTGCTTTGCCATACCGCCATATACGCGCAACCATTTAAATTTCCTGAATTACCTGAGTATGGAAAATCAATGGATTTACTGGTTCCAAAAAACTGGAAGATATTAGACAGCGTGTCGGGCGATCTGAACAATGATAACATCAAGGATATCGCCTTTGTGATTGAATTTTACAGACCAGTAAAAGAAAACAGGGCTTATGGCGACAACGAAACAGAGATTATCACAGAAACTCAAAAACCCAGAATATTGGCCGTTTACTTCAGAAGGTCGGCCAGGGGAAATTACCGGCTGTCTGTACAAAATAACAATTTCATTTTACGGTCGGAAGAAGGAGGAGAAATGGGTGATCCGCTGCGTCCCATGAATATCTTGGCCAATAAGCTATTGCTGTCGTTTCAGGGAGGAGGAAACTGGCGCTGGAAGCTGAATTACAGTTTTAAATATCAGGATAAGGACTGGCTGCTTACACATGCCAATAATTATGCCTATCAGGAAACCTCTGGCGAAATGAATGACAAACAGTATGACTTTGAAAACCGCAAACGGACGGTGATCAGTGGAAAAATCAGTAGTGGAACAATGGCCAATGAAACATTTGAACAGACATTGGACATTAAGGTGCCCCGTACCTTTAACAATTTTAAAAAGCCCTGGACCTGGGAAATTGGCAAGGACGAATTTTTATGAAAAAACAGACTGCATCATTAATCCGCTCGTCGTCCTGACCTGGAGCACAGCGGAAAGCTACGAAGCAAATTTATTTCAGGAGCTAACTTAAGCAGGTTCTGAATATGACATTCGAGTTCCTGACCACGCAGTAGCTGCGAAGCAAAATAAATTCAGGATGACGGGATGTAAAAACGCCCCACTAAAATAATTTTAGCGGGGCGTTTTTTTATTTTGTCATCTCCAGCAAAGTGAAGCAACGTAAGCGCAAATATTATCTTGAATAATTAGGTGCCTCTTTAGTGATGGAAATATCATGTGGATGACTTTCTCTCATGCCGGCTGCAGTAATGCGAACAAACTTAGCTTTTTGCAGGTCTTCAATTGTGGCTGATCCACAGTAATGCATTCCTGCTCTTAAGCCTCCAACATATTGATAAATAACTTCGGCAAGGGTTCCTTTATAAGGTACACGGCCTACAATACCTTCCGGTACCAGTTTAGTTACCACATCTGTTTCATCCTGAAAATAACGGTCTTTAGAACCTTGCTGCATGGCTTCAACAGAACCCATACCACGGTAAGATTTAAATTTACGGCCTTCGTAAATGATGGTCTCGCCTGGTGATTCCTCAACACCAGCAAACAAAGAGCCCGCCATGATGGCACTTGCACCAGCCGCAATAGCCTTCACGATATCGCCGGTTTGTTTGATCCCACCGTCGGCAATAACCGGAATACCAGTACCTATTAAAGCCTGAGCACATTCGAATACTGCGTATAGCTGAGGTACACCTACCCCGGCAATGATCCTTGTGGTACAGATAGATCCCGGACCAATACCAACTTTTACAGCATCGGCACCGGCTGCAGCCAAAGCAAGAGCGGCATCTGCTGTGGCAATATTACCTGCAATCACCTGCAAATCCGGCCATCTTTCTTTAATGGCTTTCACCATATCAATTACCCCTTTCGAGTGACCATGAGCAGTATCCACTGTTACCACATCAACCCCCGCCTGCACCAGGGCAGCTACCCTGTCAATATTGTCGGCAGCAACACCTACTGCAGCACCAACGCGCAAACGGCCACGCTCATCTTTACATGCCTTTGGATAATTTTTATATTTCTGAATATCTTTAAAAGTAATCAGACCAGCCAAACGGCCTTCAGCATCCACTACAGGAAGCTTTTCAATTTTGTAGTCCTGTAAAATCTCTTCAGCTTGTAAAAGCGTGGTGCCTTCGGCAGCGGTAATCAGATTTTCGCGGGTCATCACTTCCGATACCTTACGTTGCATATCTTTCTGGAAGCGAAGGTCCCTGTTGGTAATGATCCCTACCAGCTTATTGTCAGCATCAATAACAGGTATTCCACCGATCTTATAATCTTTCATAATCTGGAAAGCATCGGCCACCTTAGCATTTGCATTTAACGTAACCGGATCCTGGATCATTCCGCTTTCCGAACGTTTTACCTTTCTTACCTCCTCGGCCTGGCGCTCAATGCTCATGTTTTTGTGTAACATACCAATACCCCCGGCCTGGGCAATGGCAATGGCCAAACCCGCTTCGGTTACGGTATCCATAGCAGCAGAAACTATAGGTACATTGATGCGTATTTTTTTGGTTAAGAAACTTCCGGTATCCACATCACGTGGCAAAACTTCAGAATAGGCAGGTACTAATAATACGTCATCGTAAGTTAGTCCTTCGGCAATAAATTTATTGGGATCGAGTTGCATAGCAAATAATTTAAGAGTTACTATTTGCCGGGCAAAAGTACTATTATTTTTGATACTACGCAATAGTTTTGCGAATAAAGCCTACAGAGGCCAAAAGATTACAATCAGATTAATTTATGGCAAAAATTTCTGTTACAAACCTCGCTTCTGCTTTGATGTCATCAAAAAGCTGTAAATTGTGGCCTCACAAATTAACCCGACATGAAATTTAACTTTCTCCTGATCTTCCTCCTATGTTGCTTTTTAGGCGGTACAGCCCAAACTTTTAAGTACGCCTTTGTAACCGATACCCATGTCGGTACTGCAACCGGCGAAGAAGATTTAAGAAGAACAGTAAATGACATCAATCAACAAACAGATCTTGATTTTACTGTCATTACAGGAGATGTAACGGAAATGGGTACCAAAGTAGAGATTGCATTAGCGAAATCTATTTTAGGTAAGTTAAAAAAGCCCTGGTACACTATCCCCGGCAACCACGACACAGGATGGTCTGAATCGGGCGGAGTAGATTTTATCCGTGCATTTGGTGACGATAAGTTCACCTTTGACCACAAAGGCTATCGCTTTATCGCCTGCGCCTCGGGGCCATATGTGCGAATGTCTGACGGTCATATTCCAAGAGATGCGGTAGTTTGGCTGGATAAAATCCTAAAAAAAACGCCTTCAGAAATGCCTGTGGTATTTATCAACCACTACCCTATAGACAATAGTCTGGACAATTGGTATGAGGCTATAGACAGGATAAAAAAGTACAACATTCAATATGCCATTTGCGGACACGGCCATGCTAACCAGGCGCTTGACTTTGAAGGTATTCCGGGTACAATGGGACGGTCTAACCTGAGAGCTAAGGATAGCCTTGGTGGTTACAACATTGTAACAATGGATAAAGACTCGGTATTGTTTGCGACAAAAAAGCCGGGTTTGAATATAGAAATGCCCTGGAGAAAAATTCCGTTGGGGAAATTCCAGACAATGGCCATGCAAACGGCAGCCAGACCATCTTACCAGGCCAATACCACCTTCCCGCAGGTTACAAAAGTCTGGACCTACCATGCCCCGGCAAATGTGGTACTTACGCCTGCAACAGATGGTAAAGTGGTGATATTTGGCAATAGTATTGGTCAGGTTACTGCAGTAAACCTGCAGGATGGAAAGGAAAAATGGACTTTCAAAACCAAAGGTGCTATTTATTCCTCGCCAGCCATTGCCAATGACATTACGGTTTTGGGTTCGGGCGATGGCAGCATATACGCTTTAGAAACAGCTACAGGTAAACAAATATGGAAATTTGTAGCCAAAGCAGCAGTACTGGGCACACCCGTAATAGAAAAAAATGTGGTTTACATTGGTGGTAGCGATCGTCATTTCCGGGCCCTCGATTTGCAAACGGGAAAACAAATCTGGACGTTTACAGGGGTAGAGGGCACCATAGTAGGTAAACCACTGCTATACGAAGGTAAAGTGATATTCGGATCCTGGGGCCGGCACTTATACGCTTTGAACAAGGCAAATGGTAGCTTGCTGTGGAAATGGAACAATGGCCATGCGAACCGCATGTTCTCGCCAGCCATGTGTACCCCGGTGGCGCATAATGGTATTGTGTATGTTGCTGCTCCCGACAGAGTACTGAACGCCATTGATGCCAATAAAGGCATATCCCTTTGGAGAAACAAAGAAGCCACCGTAAGAGAATCCATTGGCTTATCGGAAGATGGCAGCATGATTTTCGGAAAAACCATGAATGACGAAATTGTGGCTTATCAAACTCAAGCTACCGACCCCGGTATCGCCTGGAGGCTAAATATGGGCTTTGGATATGAACACGTGCCCTCTATGCTCGTTGCAAAAGATAACGAGGTCTTTTTTGGAACCAGAAATGGCGTAGTGTACGCCTTCGACCCGGAAACCCGAAAAATGATATGGGCACATAAAATCGACAATTCTATGGTCAATACCGTAAATGTGATCAGTAAAAATGAAGTTTTGGCGGCTACAATGGATGGTGTTGTTACATTGCTGAAGATTAAGTAAATAATTTTTTTTCTTAATGTGAAATATATGCTATAATTGTGTAACTAAAATTATCGCTTTCATGAATCAGAAAAAATTGCTGGTTATAGCACTCCTGTTATTTTCAATATTTTCCTACGCCCAGGAAAAAGAAACACCTAAACCAAAAACATTTAAATACGGCCAGGTAAATATGGATGAATTTGCCACCAAAGTAACCGGAGCCGATTCGGCTGCATCGGCTGTTACACTTTTTGATGTGGGCAGAGGTTACTTTGAAATCAGCTCCAGAACCGGCGATTTCGTCTACGTTTTTGAACGCCATATCCGCTACAAAATCCTTAATAAAGGAGGATACGACTACGGGAACCTGGAACTTCAGTTTTATAAAAATGGCATCAATGAAACCAAACTGGATTATATGGACGCCGCCACCTATAACCTGGACGGAGGTAAAATCGTAGTCAGCAAAATTAATAAAGATGCTAAGTTTTCTGAAAAACAGGATAAAAACTATACGCTCAAAAAATTTGCGTTGCCAAACGTAAAAGAAGGATCAATTGTTGAATATAAATACAAAACATCGTCCGATTTCATTTTTACGCTTGGACCATGGTATTTTCAAAGATCTATACCTACTCTTTATTCACAATTCGAAGTTACCATTCCCGAATATTACAAGTACAAACCCAGCGGTGGGGGTTATTTGTTTTTAAACCCTCAAAGAGAAAGCGTGAATCAAACCTTTTTGGTGGGCGGTGCAACATATACCACCCAATCGGCTAAAATGAGCTTTCAGGTAGAAAATGCACCGGGGCTTAAAAGGGAAAGTTTTGTAACCACCATGGACGACTATGTCAGTAAAATAGGTTTTGAACTAGCCTCCATTACCATTCCGGGTCAGGTTTATCGTGAATATACATCCACCTGGCCAAAAATAGTAAAAGGCCTTAAAGAAGATGAAAACTTTGGTGGCTTTTTGAATAAAAGGGGATATAGCAAAACATTGCTAAAAGATCTTTTAAAAGGGGAAACCAAAGCAGACACAGTTTTACAAATCATTTTTAACTATGTAAAAAATAACATCAAGTGGAATGAGGAGTACAGAAAGTATGCATCAGAAACCAATATCAAAGCTGTATTTGATAAAAAAACAGGAAGCTCGGCCGACATTAATCTTTCTCTGCTCAATCTGCTGACCGAAGCCAATATTACTGCCTCGCCGGTGTTATTAAGTACCAGAGAAAATGGTGCGCACCCCGGAGTTCCTATGCTTACTGATTTCAACAACGTTATTGTAATGGCCGAAATGGGCGACCAGCAGATTTTGCTGGATGCGACCGACAAGGACCATACACCTGGACTGATTGCCTATGATAACCTCAACCATCAGGGATTAAAGGTAAATCTAAAAGATGAAGATGGCTCCTGGATTTCATTGGAAGAAGCTAAAATGAGCAGGAGAAATATCAATCTGATACTCACCTTAAGCCCGGAAAATACATTTGCTGGCAAACTTTATCTGTCTTCATCTCATTACGAAGCGTTGAAACGTAGAAATCAATATCGGTCGGCCACCAATGAAACGGACTTCCTGAAAACTTATAAAACTGAGAAACCCGGCCTTGGCATCAAAAATTATCAGATCCAGCAACTGGATAACCTGACCGAGCCCTTGATTGAAACCATGGATGTTATGATTGAGGATAATGTGGAAGAAGCGGGAAACCTGGCTTATTTTGCACCACTCCTATTTGAAAGAACCAAAGAAAATCCTTTTAAACTTGAAGAAAGAATGTTCCCGGTCGATTTTGGTTTTCCAACGGAAGAAAATTATCGCATTACCATTGATTTTCCAACCGGATACCAATTAGATAAAACTCCTAAAAATGAAAAAATCAGTCTACCTGAAGATGCGGGCTCTTTTATTTTCCTTTTTGCTGTTGAGGCCAATAAACTCATGATCACCAGTAAAATATCCATAAAAAAAGCACTTTTCACCTCTGAAGAATATCATTACTTAAAGGAACTGTTTAAAAACATAGTCAGAAAACAGGCAGAACAAATCGTATTTAAGAAGGGATAATAATGAATAATATGATGCGGATGAAAAAGACTTTTTTTTTAGGACTGGCCCTATTGACCTTTACAAAACTGAATGCCCAGGGCATTTATGATGTTGATAAAATTCCTGCCGATTTAACTAAAGATGCAGCTGTTGTCATCAGAAATGAAGAGCTGGTTTATGAAGTAAAAGACCCCGGCCATGCAGTGATGAGCTATAAAACAGCAGTCACTATTTTGAATAAAAATGGTGAAAGTGCATCCAACATGCGTGAGTACTACGACAAGTTTTCGACCATATACAATTTGAAAGCGGCATTATATGATGCCAAAGGGAACAAAATAAAGGAATATAAAAATGCAGACTTCAAAGATCGAAGTGCGGTTTCAGATGGTACTTTATACCAGGATGACCGGGTCAAGTTCCTTGAAATTTTAAATAACAGCTTTCCCTATACCATCGAATTTAGCTATGCCATGGATTATAAAGGCATCCGCAATTACCCTACCTGGTACCCTGCAAGTACCTGGGACTATGCCATAGAAAATTCTAATTATACTTTCAAAATACCGGAGAATATGACCTTCAAGTATTTAAAAAGTAATGGATTGAAAACAGACTCGACCAGGGTGAAGGACAAAATAGAATACAAATGGGCTTGTCAAAATATTAAGGCCATACCCCACGAGCAGATGAGCACGGGCTTGAGAAATGTGATGCCATGGGTAAATGTAGCCCCCAACCAGTTTGAATACGACAACTCAAAGGCAAACATAGAAAATTGGAAAAATCTGGGAGCCTGGTTATTTACCTTAAGTAACGGTGGTCAGACATTGCCGGATGCCACAAAAGCCAAAATTCAGGCCCTGACTAAAGATGCCTCAAGTCCAAAGGAAAAGATAAAAATATTATATAATTACCTGCAATCCAATACCCGTTACGTTGGCGTCCAATTGGGTATTGGCGGCTATCAACCCATCACTGCCGAAAAAGTATCTGCCGTCAATTATAGTGATTGCAAAGGTTTGTCCAACTATATGAAAGCCTTATTGCAGGAAATTGGCATAAAATCTAACCTGGTGGTGATCGGTAACGATCGGCCTTCATTAAATAAACATTTTGCCAGTATGAATCAAGCCAATCACATGATTCTTTGTGTGCCTCTTGAAAAAGATACCACATGGTTAGAATGTACCAGCCAATACACACCAACAGGCTTTATCGGAAACGACAATTCGAACAGAACTGTACTACTGATTACAGAAGAAGGTGGTAAACTTGCCCAAACGCCAGTTTACAATCCGCAGAGCAATTATCAAAAAAGAAGTACGAAAGTTGAACTTGATGAAGAAGGATCTGCCAACATCCACATAGAAACACAGTATGGGAACTCCCAATATGAAGACAATGTGGGGATGCTTTTTATAGAACCTACAGAAAAAAGAAAACGAATCATGAACGAGCTGAGTATCCCTAACATGCAGATCACTGATTTTAGTTACGTGCAACCTAATAAAGACTTACCTATACTGGACGAGAAAATAAGTTTAAAATGTACGCAGCTGCTTACAAAGGGTGGCGACAAGCTATTTCTGACACTTAATTTGCTAAACAGGCAGGAAAACACAGTAACCCAAATGGACAACAGAAAGACCTTTTTTGGTGTTAAATATGGATACAATGATGAAGATGAAATCACTTATACCATCCCTAAAGGGTTTAAAGTAGAATTTATCCCAAAAGATATCCTGATAGAGTCAGAATTTGGGAAGTACATAGCAAAAACTGTTGTAAAGGACAATACGTTGATCTATACGCGTACTAAAACCATGATCGACAAACAATATCCACCAGAGAAATACAATGATTTTGTAGCTTTTTACAAAAAAATGTACCAGGCGGATAAACAGAAAAGTATCCTGGCTAAAATAAATTAGCCAGGAATAAATTATTTCTTACCTACAATAACCTTAGTAAAGGTTTCGGTAATCAGGTACTTATTGGCAAGCACCTTTAAATCAGCCGAAGTGATCGATTTCACGGTTTGAATGTAATTTTCGTAATAGCTGTAATCCAGTCCCGAGAAATAAACGTTCTTGAACTTATCAGCATGAGAGAAAGCATTTTCAAGGCTGCCTAGCATAGAACCTAACATATAATTTCTTACCAGTTCCAATTCTTCTTCCTGCACAGGTTCATCTTTCAGGATATTGATCTCCTTTTCAATTTCGTTCAGGGCGTTGCCACATACTTCTGCCCCTACTTCGGTGGCAATAAAAAAGTAGCCAGCATCCTTTAAAGAAGCAACTGCCGAACCGATGCCATAGGTATACCCTTTATCTTCACGGATATTGGCCATTAACCGGGATCCAAAATAACCGCCTAAGACACAATTCAACACCTGAAAACCGGGAAAATCGACATGCTTTCTGGTAATGGCCAGGTTACCCATCCTGATGGCCGATTGAATCGCTTCCGGTCGCTCAACCAGTACCTCTCCCTTGCTAAGCGGAGCTGTAAAACTAAATTCATTGGCTACAGAAACGCCATTATTATTCCAACTTTTACCGATAATGGCGTTCAGGACAGCAAACTCTCGTTCTTCAAACTTACCTGCTACAAAGATGGTACAGTTCTGTGGTTTATAAGCTGAATTAAAATAATCGAGTAAGTCTTCTCTTCTTAAAGCATCATAGTTTGCAGGCTGAATATTAGAGCCATAAGGTGTTTCACCAAAAAGCGCATTGGCAAAATGCTTCCGCGCCAAAAAATCATTTTTTTGCAGGTTAACCTGTAAAGATTGTTTTTGGTTTTGTATAAAAATAGCCAATTCCTGCGCAGGAAAAACACTGTCATTCAATATGGAATAAAGAATAGGCAATACTTCGGGTAGATGTTTATTTAAGGTATAAAGCTTAATGCAGGTTTGATCGGCACCGTACTCTGTCTGCAAAAATGCACCGTAGTAATCTACCTTATCGGCAATTTCCTTGGCACTAAGCACACTGGTTCCATTGTTTACCAAATGACTTACGCCTATGGCATCCAAAGGCCGGGCCGCATTCCAGTTCACATTTTCAAATATAAATTCAATACGGACAAGTTCCTGTTTCCCTGCATTAATAGTAAAAACCGGTATACCATTGTCCAACTTTTGCTTTAATGGTTCAATGAAACTGATTTCATCCACCAGTTTCGATTCCGGGGCTAACGTACGGTTAAGCATTTTGAGTAGTTAAGTAATGTAAAACAGAACATTGTTCTTTAGTAAAAATAGTCTTTGCAGCTTGTTGAATTTGCTCCGGAGTAACCACAAGGTATTTATCTATCTCCGTATTCAGACCTTCAGCATCTCCCAGCAATTCATAATAAGCCAGGTTCATGGCTTTGTCCAAAAGACTCATTTCAGCAAATACCATGATAGATTCTGATTTATTTTTCACCTTGGTAATTTCCTCGGCGGTAACCGGTTGCTCAATAAGTTTATTCAGCTCTGTCCAGATGGCTGCTTCGGCCTTTTCTAAACTCACCCCTTCTACAAGTTTTCCTTCTACAATAAACAAACCTGCATCAATGCTACTGGTAATATAAGCATGCACATCACTAAACAGCTGCTGCTCTTTGAGTAGGCTGTTGTACAGTCGCGACGATTGCCCCTGTGAAAGTACGTCCGACATCAGGTCATAGGTCTGATAGGTTTTGTCAGTGCGCGCCGGCATTTTAAAAGCCATATAAATGGCATTTAAAGGCACGTCGGCCTTCACCGTCTCTCTGCGTTCGGCAGTCTGAACAGGTTCAACAGGCAAATTTCTCACATATTTTTCTCCACCAGGAATTGGTGCAAACCATTTCTCGGCCAAGGCTTTTACATCCGCAGTTTTAACCTGCCCCCCAACTACCATGATGGCATTTTTCGGATTATAGTGCTTTTGAAAAAAAGCCTTTACATCTTCCATCCTGGCATCCTCAATCTGCTTCAAATCCTGTCCTATGGTTGCCCAGCGGTAAGGATGTGTATGATAGGCCAGCGGTCGTAGCTTTAACCATACATCGCCATAAGGCTGGTTCAGGTAACGCTGTTTAAACTCTTCACACACCACGTTACGCTGTGTTTCCAAACTTTTCTCCGAAAAAGCCAGGCTCAACATGCGGTCGCTTTCCAGCCAGAAAGCCGTTTCCAGGTTTACAGCCGGCAGCGTAATGTAATAGTTGGTGATGTCGTTACTGGTAAAAGCATTGTTCTCGCCACCTACCCTTTGCAAAGGCTCGTCATAACTCGGAATATTTACAGAACCGCCAAACATCAGGTGTTCAAATAAATGGGCAAAACCGGTCCTGCCGGCATCTTCATCTCTTGCCCCAACGTCGTATAAAATGTTTAACACCGCCATAGGTGTTGTATCATCTTCGTGTACCAGTACACGTAACCCATTGGCTAGCGTAAAACGATTAAAATCTACCATAGTTAAAAATAAATTGGACCAAATATAGGAATAATGGACAGCCGAAAGCAGATCATATTTAATTAAGACAAACAAATTATATTGATAAAAACAACTTATGGTATATTTGTCCCATGAATACTGCCGAATTATTACACAGGGCCTTGCATTTTGACTTTTTAACCAAAGAGGAAGGCGTTTTTTTATATCATCACGCAGCCACCGCTGAACTGGCTTATGTAGCCAATGAATTGAGAAAAAAACAAGTACCTAGCGGCAAAGTAACCTGGCAGATAGACAGGAACGTAAATACAACCAATGTATGTATTGCCAACTGTAAGTTCTGCAACTTTTTCAGAAGACCGGGGCACGATGAAAGCTATATTACAGATATTGAAACATATAAAGTAAAAATAGAAGAAACATTCAGACTGGGTGGCGATCAGCTACTTTTACAAGGCGGACACCATCCTGACCTGGGTCTGAAATTCTATGCTGACCTATTTAAACAACTCAAAGAACTATATCCTGATTTAAAACTACACGCCTTAGGTCCACCCGAAATTGCACACGTTGCCAAACTGGAAGGGCTGTCGCATACCGAGGTTTTAACTGCGCTGAAAGCCGCCGGCATGGATTCATTACCTGGTGCAGGGGCTGAGATATTGAACGACAGGGTGAGACGATTGATATCCAAGGGAAAATGTGGTGGCCAGGAATGGCTGGATGTGATGCGGGCAGCACATCAGCTTCACATTACTACCTCGGCAACCATGATGTTTGGTCATGTTGAAACCATTGACGAACGGTTTGAACACCTGGTATGGATCAGGGAAGTGCAAAGTGAAAAACCGGTGGATGCCAAAGGATTTCTGGCCTTTATTCCATGGCCTTTTCAGGACGACGGCACTTTGCTAAAGCGATTGAGAGGCATCAGTAATAATGTTTCGGGCGACGAATATATCCGGATGCTGGCCTTAAGCCGCATCATGCTGCCTAACATCAAAAATATACAGGCTTCGTGGCTTACCGTGGGAAAAAATGTGGCAGAACTTTGTTTGCACGCAGGTGCCAATGATTTCGGTTCTATTATGATCGAAGAAAATGTGGTTTCTGCTGCCGGCGCGCCTCACCGTTTTACCGCAAAAGGTATACAGGACGCGATAAGGGAGGCTGGTTTTGAGCCACAACTGCGTGGGCAACAGTACAACTACCGGGATTTGCCCGATCATTTGGAAGAACAGGTGATTGATTACTAAAAATATAACCCCATTATTTGGCTGTAAAATCTATATTAGGAATATGTCCTATTCCTAATATAGCATAGATAGAAAAGATGTATAGTTTACTTTCTTTCCAAAAGAAAAGCATAAAAAAGACTTACAGAAGAAGGAGGACACCGGCTTTTACTTCCTCTTATATTTATTAAAAGCACTATGTTGTGCTTTTTTTTTAATAAATTCACCCTATTAAATTAAAGCCGTGCTGAATACAATTATTGTCGACGACGAAGAATTTGCCCGTTCATCCTTATATTTCCTTTTACAGGAAAACTGCGAAAGCGTCCATATATCTGGAATTGCCAAATCTGTAGCCGAAGCACGCAATTTACTGGCTCAAAATGCCGTTGACTTAATTTTTCTGGATATTGCCATGCCCGGAGAAAATGGTTTTGAGCTGATACCAGATGCCCAAAACAGCAAAGCCCATGTCATTTTTACCACGGCATACGATCAATATGCGCTCAAGGCAATTAAAGCCAACGCCCTGGATTATCTGTTGAAACCGATAGACATAGACGAACTGAAAGTTGCAGTAGATAAAGCTGAAAAATACATTACTTTAAATAAACAAGACAACGGGAGAAAAGAAAGCCTGCAAAACCTGGCCGCAAACCTCTCTGAAAGAAACGAAATCAGGAAAATCAGTTTGCCAAACGGACAAGGATATAGCCTGGTTAACATTGACGACATCATTCATATCTCGGCAGATAGCAATTACTCAGTTTTTTACCTGTTAAACAAGGATAAAATTACAGTTTCAAAAGTCCTTAAAGAATATGAAGAAATTTTGCCAGAACAGCAGTTTGTCAGGATTCACAAGTCCAGCATTGTGAACCTGAACCACGTAAAAGAATACAATTCCAAAAACGGACTGGAAGTGATGATGAAGAACGGCGAGAAAATTGCGGTTTCCCGAAGACGTGCAAGTGATTTTGCCGAAAAAATTAAATCTTATACCCGTTTTGACGTCGACAAATAAACAGCCTGATGCGGCCATAAAACTTTTACTTTCAGCAATATTCCTGCTTGTATTTGGCTTTTCAGGCTACAGTCAAACCACACACATACAACACTTTAGCACAAAAAATGGCTTACCCAGCAACAACTGTTACTATACGCTGCAAGATTCCAAAGGTTATATCTGGATATCAACCGATGCAGGCGTAAGCAGGTTTGACGGAAAAGTGTTTGAAAATTTTTCCATTGATGACGGACTGCCCGACAATCAGATTTTACAAGTAAAAGAAGACAAAAGTGGCAAAATCTGGTTTTTAGCTCTTAATGGACAGCTCAGCTACTTTTACAACGGAAAAATTTATAATCAAAACAACGACAAGCTTTTACGACTACTTAAATTTAATGCAGTAATTGTCTCCTTTTTTGAAGATAGTAAAGGAAGAATATGGTTTGGGACCAATAAAAATGTACTGGTGATGTGGGATGGCAGGACGGTGATGAAATATATTTCTGCCGATCTTGAGCACGAGTACCTGGGAACCTTTATACACGAGGACAAATCGGGAACGATATGGGCTTTCAGTAACCGATGTATCCGGGTTTTCAAAAATAACACCTTTACCATCACTTCCCATGGCACTTTGCCCCTATCCTATAAAACCATACTCAACCTGCCCAACAAAAGCCTGGGTTACCTTGACAAGGATGGTCTCAACATCAGAAACAACGAACAGCAACGTTTATTGCTGAAAATTGATACCGCCCTGCTGACCAATGATCCCGGTTATTTTTACCTCGACAGAAATGACGACATCTGGTTGAGCAATGCCAATGGCGTGTACCAGATAGAACCTTCGGGTAAAACCACTGCATATTTAAAAAATATCCCCTCCAGCCAGGTCATCAAAGATGCCAAAAACAACATGTGGTTTACCACAAATAGCGGTGTTTATATGCTTCCGCGAAAAGAAGAACGCTTGTACATCATCAATAAGTCGAACGGTTTGAATACCGATATGGTAAAAAGTGTCACTAAAGATGATCGGAACAGGTTGTGGCTTGGTATGGACGAGGGGCATATCAATGTAATTGACCTGCAGACATTTCTGGTAAACAAAATACAGCTTCCGGAGAAAAAAAGATATGCTTCCATCAAACAGATTACTTACGACACCTGGCATCGGGCCATGTATTTCAGCTCTGATTATGGTTTGGGAAGGGTAAATCATATTGATGGTAAAAGGGATATTGATTACCTGAAGGAAACCAACAACCGGATGTTTGTGGTTAAAAGTTTCAGTATGCCCGACAGCAATAAGCTGGCTCTGGCCCTGTCTTCCGGAGTTTTTATTCTGCCCGACCGTATCCATCAGTTTAAATTCACTTCTTTGTTTTTTAAGCCGGGCATTGATTTTTTTAGCAACAGAGCTTACCGGGTTTTTTACGATCAACAGCAGAATTTATGGTTTTCAAATATCAACGGACTATCAAAACTCTCCAACGGCGTTTTGAACAATTATTTTGAAACACATTTGCTGCTTACCAAAAGGATAAACGATATACAAGAACTTGAGGACGGAACCATAGTTTTGGCAACAGATGGCTACGGTATTGCTTTTCTCAAAAACAACAAAATCATCAGGTTAATTACACACAAAGACGGGCTGGCCGATAACATCTGTAAGCGACTATTTGTGAAAGACAATTACCTGTGGGTGGTGACCAATAACGGCATTAACAGAATAGCATTAAATGACAAACAACCGGGTATTGAGTCGTTCGAATATACCAATGCCTTGCTGGCCGACGACGTAAACGGACTGTATGTAGATAACCGTTATGCCTATTTTGCCACCAACAGCGGGCTGATTTATTTTTCGTATCATAAAACAAACGATAAAAAAGAAGCCCCTAAAGTATTGATATCGTCTATTATAAATAACAAAAGTAAACTGGGGCTTAATGATGCCATGCATATTCTGGCCCCTTCCAGCAATAATATTACTTTTACCTACAGCGCTATCGATTTTCAAAATAAAACCATCACCTATCGTTATCGCCTCAAAGCAGATGCAAACTGGACAGAAACCAGAAGTCGCAGGCTCGAATTCTCGTCCCTGGAGCCCGGAGATTATGCCTTTGAGCTGAGTGCAAAATCAAACAACAGCAACTGGAGTTCGCCTACAAGGGTCAACTTTTCCTTAAAAAGACATTTTTGGCAAACCGGTTGGTTCCTTACCGGAATTTTTCTATTGGCGGGCTTCGTCTTTTATAAAGTTGCCGTAATCATAACCCGAATACAGAAAAATAAAGAGCAGCAGCAATTGCTTTTAAAAAACAAAATTTTAATGCTGGAGCAACAGGCCTTGCAAGCGATGATGAACCCTCACTTTGTATTCAACGTGATGAACTCCATTCAGCATTACATTAATACTAAAGATACCAATTCGGCCAATAAGATACTTACGGGGTTCGCGAAGCTGATCAGAAAAAATCTGGAAATTTGTACCAAAAGTTTTATCAGTCTGGATGAGGAACTGGAATACCTGAACCTGTACCTAAGCCTTGAAAAAAAACGCTTTGGTGAAAAGTTTGAATACAAAATACAGGTAAATAATGCTATTGACAGGGAAGAAACGCTTATTCCATCGATGATTTTGCAGCCATACATTGAAAATGCCATATGGCACGGATTGATGCCAAAAGAAACCGGGGGTACATTAAATATACATATAGGCCTGAATGGCCCCGATCATTTGCTGATTCAGATTATTGATGATGGTATAGGTATTGACAATTCATTGAAGAATAAAAAAGGGCACCATGTAAGTCAGGGCATGAACCTGACCAGAGAAAGGATCAACTTACTGAACCAGGTTGAGGCAAACCCGATACAAATAGAGATCAAACAAAATGGAATTTCAGGCACTTATGTGTCAATATGGATACCGTTAAACCACTAATTTACCGTTTACTCAATTATTAGTACCACTTACTAAGTTTGAATGAATCATTCTAAAATTTGCATTAAACTTGTTATAGATATTAAAACAAACAGAAGTTTGTAAAAAGCGTTCTTATAGGATTGATCAAGATATTTTTACCTAACCTAAAATTATATCTCAATTCAGGTTTCATTTGTGTGTTAAAAAATGGTAAAGTTCATAGCTTTACCATTTTTTTTATCCCATCCCGGCAGCTTGCTTTCATTTGTATTTCAGGCTGGTACTGCATCAGTTTCCCCGTTTAATATAAAGTCATATCCAAGTTGCACCTGCTTCGCCTTTCCTTCGTCTCTGCTTCGGAAAATTACAGTTACAATAAGAAGAAAAGCATACGCATTGTTGACGGTTTTGGAATGCCGCTAACCGGCCTATTTTGAAGTTGAAAAAAAATCCGTTTGGGGCCAAATGTTCCATGTCCTTCCTAAGTCTTCGATCAAAAAGCTTACACCGGTTCTTCTTTTTACATCCCTTTTTAAGCAGCGCTTGGATTGAGCAGTAAATCAGCATGATTATTTTGTAAAAAATTCTTTGTGAGTTTTCTTTTTGTCTTACTTTTGATCAGCTAAAAATTTAAAAAAAACATCGTTCTTTTGATTTAGAAAGATTTTTAGTAAATTTAAATTATCAAATAAAAACCTTACGGAATTATATTTTTTGTAATGAAAACTCCAAAAAAACCAATTAACAAAAGCCAAGCAGAAGATCCAGAAAATGACCTGGATGATTCGTATGAAGAAACCACTAAGAAGAAATCATACGATGATGATGATGACGATCTCGATATGCCATTAGATGATCTGGACACCTTTGATAGTTTTGGTTCGGATGATGACGATGACGATTATTAACAATTAAAAAAATACATAATAAAAGGCATCCCTATGGGATGCTTTTTATTTTAACTACTTCCTCTTCTTAGAAAACATGACCATAATTCCTGTAACCGATAAGCAAACCAGAAAAGATTTTTTAAATGTTAGCCGTTTGATTTATAAAGATGACACCAATTGGATTTGTCCTCTGGATCAGGATGTAGAGAAAATTTTTAATGAAGAGAAAAATCCGTTTTTCAAACACGGTAGCTGTACCCGTTGGATTTTAACCAACAAAGATGGCAAACTTATTGGCAGAATAGCCGCATTTGTAAACGAAAAAAAAGCATATAACTATGAACAGCCGACTGGTGGCCTGGGCTTTTTTGAGTGTATAAACGATTCTAAAGCAGCATTTTTACTTTTCGAAACGGCCAAATCCTGGCTTCAGGAAAAGGGCATGAAAGCGATGGATGGGCCAATTAATTTTGGCGAGAACGATTCTTTCTGGGGTTTACTGGTAGAAGGTTTTACTCCTCCTTCTTATGGGATGAACTATAATCCTCCATATTATCATTCATTTTTTACCAACTATGGTTTTAAAACCGAATACGAGCAAATTACCAATCACCTGGCTGTTAGAAAGCCTTTTCCGGAGCGTTTTACTAAAATAGCCAATTGGGTTGCCGCCAAACCGGGTTATACATTTGAACATTTTTCAAAAAAAAATGCATCCAAATATGTAGACGACCTGATGGAAATTTATAACGATGGCTGGAAAGATTTTGAAAATTTTGTTCCCATAAAAAAAGAAACACTGGAGGAGAGCTTTCAACAGATGCAGACCATCATGGACGAAAAACTGATCTGGTTTGCTTATGTTAATGGAGAACCGGCATCCTTTGTGGTCATCATTCCGGATGCTAACCAAATGATTAAGGGATTTAATGGTAAACTGGGCTTGATAGAAAAGCTAAAGTTTGTGTACAGGCGCTGGGTAGGTGTAAACAGAATGCGGGCAATAGTGATGGGTACTAAATCGGCTTATCAAAAACATGGCCTTGAATCGGCCTTATTCATTAAACTGAAAGAATATGTTTTGCCAAAAAATCAATACGACGAACTGGAGCTTTCCTGGGTAGGTGATTTTAATGATAAGATGCTCGCTATTCATCAAGCAACAGGTGCCACTTTTGGAAAGCGACACCTGACGATGCGAAAATTATTTTAGATTTATTTCTCTCTGATTTCTTCGTAAAGATCAATTACTTTCTTCTGAAGTTTAATGATCTCTTCTTCCCTTTGGGCCAACTTCTCCTTTAAATTATTAATTTCTTCATAATTAAGCGACTGAGGGTTTTCTCCCTCTTTAGAAATTATATCCATTGTCGAAACCTCGAAAAGATTTGCAATTTGGGCCAATCTTGAAATGTTTATATCTGTGATACCCGTTTCGATTTTTGAGAACGCAGGGATTGAAATATTTAGACGTTTAGCCACTTCCCCCTGGCTCCAGCCATTTTTTTGGCGCAATTGTCTAATGTTTTTTCCAATGATATTCATATTTTAAATTTAGGTGTGTAATCTTGTAATTATATTCCTTGCTCAACTATATTCAACTCACGTGCCAAATTAACGAGATCAACTCCCCCAAAATTCCCTGAACTCATCAGAAGTAAGTTCGTACGATAAAATTTTACTTTAAGCAAATATTGTTTTAACAACTCTGAATTATCAAAAAAGTGCAATTCAGTATCGTTAAAAGCTTTTTGTACATCTATTTTTGTAAAAGGTTCGAGTTTTTTATGCTGAAAAGTTTTTTCATCAATATACACAATTGCCGTATCAGCGGCTTTCATGGTGTCTGCATATTGAACCAAAAAGTCCCTGTTCAGGCTACTAAATGTATGTAACTCTATACACGCAACTAATTTCCTATCCGGAAATTGCGCCTTCACTGCCTCTATAGTTGCCTTTAACTTTGAGGGTGAATGTGCAAAATCCTTGTAGACATTAGTTTCGCCTTCGGCCAGCAACAATTCTAATCTTTTTGCGGCTCCGGTAAAAGAACCAATAGCAGTATCAAATTGTTTGCTGTCAATGCCTAATTCTTTACAAATTAATTTTGCGGCGTTCATATTCATCAGGTTATGATCGCCAAATACCATGAGTGGTGTTTCTTCTGGCATCAGATAAGTAATGCCATCCTTTACCATATGCTCGGGAATTCCATAACCTATCTTTTCTATATCTGTCCGCGCATTTTTAACGATCTGTTCCAGATCATGATCTGTTTCACAATAGATCAGTTTACCCTCAGGTTGAATAGTATCAATAAACAATTCAAACTGCCTGGTATAATCTGCATAGGTTTTAAATACATTAATATGGTCCCAGGCAATACCGCTGATCACCGCCAGATTGGCTTTGTACAGGTGAAACTTTGGCCTTCTGTCAATAGGTGAAGCCAGGTACTCGTCTCCCTCTATCACTATCAATGGTGCTTCGTGTGTTAGCTTTACCATGGTATCAAAGCCTGCCAGCTGGGCCCCAACCATGTAATCGAAGTCGCGGTTATAAAAATTAAGCACATGTAAAATCATCGAGGTAATGGTCGTTTTACCATGACTTCCGCCAATAACTACTCTCAGCTTATCTTTAGTTTGCTCATATATATATTCTGGGTAAGAATATATTTTAAGTCCCAGTTGTTGTGCCTTTAACAGTTCCTGATTGTCCGTCAACGCATGCATGCCCAAAATTACCGCATCCAGATCGGCAGTAATATTTGCTTCATTCCAGCCCATTTCGGCCGGCAAAATCCCATACCTGGCCAGCCTGCTGCTTGATGGTTCAAAAATAACGTCGTCGGATCCTGTTACCTGATATCCTTTTTTGTGTAAAGCTATGGCCAGGTTATGCATTGCACTTCCACCTATTGCTATAAAATGTATACGCATACGCTATAAATTTATCGGGTTAATCTTTCTTAAAACAGGCGGCTACCCATTCACCTATTTTTTTATGATTAACATAATTGATTCCAAATGGTTTACAAGCCTCTTTGA
The DNA here is from genome assembly GCF_900564155.1 of Pedobacter schmidteae. Classification (NCBI taxonomy): domain Bacteria; kingdom Pseudomonadati; phylum Bacteroidota; class Sphingobacteriia; order Sphingobacteriales; family Sphingobacteriaceae; genus Pedobacter; species Pedobacter schmidteae. The sequence continues at coordinate 5,350,844 of NZ_LS999839.1, forward strand.
TCATCTCCAGATCCGGCGACTCATAAAACCCGCTGAAAAAGATACTACCGTCCTGTTTAAGAACATTGGCATAAACTGGTATCTGATCTAACAAAATATTACGGTTGATATTGGCCAGGATGATATCAAAAGTTGTAGATGGAATCACTTCCTTTCCGCCACATAGCGCATCCATATTGGTAATACCATTTAGTGCAGCATTTTCTATAGCACTCAGGTAACATACCTCGTCGTTATCAATAGCAACTAGTTTTGATGCACCTTTTTTTGCAGCAAGAATGGCAAGGATGGCTGTCCCGCAACCCATATCCAGAATTTCCTTCCCTGCAACATCTGTTTCCAGAATATACTCCATCATCATGGTGGTGGTTTGATGATGGCCGGTACCGAACGCCATTTTTGGGTCGATCACAATTTCGTATTCATATTCAGGCTTTGCTTCATGAAAAGTTGCTCTCACATAACACCGGTTATCAACAATTAAAGGTTCAAAATTCTTTTCCCACTCTTCATTCCAGTTTTTCCCTTCAATTTCTGTAACCACGTAAGTACTGTCAAAATCATTTTCAAACTCCTTCAGTACATTTTTCAAACGGTCTTCGTCATAGGCATTCATTTCAATAAATGCCAGGAAGCCCCCCTCCTGCTCTTCAAAAGTATTAAATCCTATATCGCCTAGCTCAGCAATCAATAAATCCTGCTGATACGCTTCAATAGCCTTAAAACTAAAAGTTACCTGTATATATTTCATTAAGAATTAAATGCTTTAACAATGTCTACAAAATCTCTTGATTTTAGAGATGCCCCTCCAATCAAACCACCATCAATATCTGCCTGTGCAAATAGTTCAGCAGCATTTTTCGAATTGCAGCTACCTCCGTACAAAATGGTTGTATTGTCTGCCACTTCATTACTGTATTTGGCCGCAATTTCTTTTCTGATGTATGCATGAACTTCCTGTGCCTGATCGGAAGTAGCAGTAAGCCCTGTTCCAATAGCCCATACCGGCTCATAAGCAATTACCACTTTCGAAAAATCGGCAGCGCTTAAGCCAAATATACCTTGTTCCAATTGGGTTTTAAGGACATCGAAATAAGTTCCATTGTTTCTTTCGTCCAATGTTTCGCCGATACAGAAAATGGGAGAAAGTTCATTTTCTAATGCTTTAACAGTTTTCTGCGCAAGTAATTCATTACTTTCTGCAAAATACTGGCGTCTTTCTGAATGGCCGATGATGACATAGGCACAACCAACAGATTTTATCATTGCTGCCGAGATCTCGCCGGTATAAGCACCGCTATCATTTTGATGGCAGTTTTGCGCACCTATTTTAACAACATCACCACCCAATTTAGCCAGGCTGTTTAAATGAATATATGGCGAGCAAATGATGGCAATCTGATCGCCCTTTTTCTCATCTCTAACCATATTAACGATTTCCGAAAATAAAGATACACCACTGGCATAATCCAGATTCATTTTCCAATTTCCTGCAACTATTTTTTTTCTCATTGTATATTGTTATTTAGTAGGTTTTATTTTTAATTGATTACGATCAGTTTACGAAATTAAATACCTCTGTAAGGTTTTGTCATTTCAAAGATAGCCGCTAAAATATCCTTTTCAACGTTATCAAAGGGTATATTTCGGCGTTCATATACTTTTTCTGCAGTTTCAAACAACTTATCCAGTTTATAAACATCAAATCCGTCGGCACCACCCCATCCAAAATCGGGAATAAAATGACTTGGGAAACCCGAGCCAAAAATATTTGCACTTACGCCAATCACGGTACCGGTATTGAACATGGTATTTATGCCACACTTGACATGGTCGGCCATAATCATTCCGCAAAACTGCAATCCGGTTTCGCGGGGGGCAGCCGTTTCATAGTCCCACAACTTCACGTTGGCGTAATTATTTTTCAGATTAGAATTGTTGGTATCTGCGCCAATGTTACACCATTGTCCCAATACCGAATTGCCCAGGTATCCTTCGTGCCCTTTAGAAGAGTAGCCCCAGATCACGGCATTGTTAATCTCGCCGCCTACACGGCTAAAAGGGCCAATGGTGGTTTGTCCGTAAATCTTGGTCCCCATTTTTACCTGAGAGTTATTGCACAAAGCAAAGGAGCCCCTGATATGACAACCTTCCCATACCTGCGAATTTGTACCTATATATATAGGTCCGTTTAAACTGTTAAACGTCGAACACTCGGCCTCAGCACCTTCTTCGGCAAAAATGGCGTCTCCCAAAAAAGCATTCGTTGTACTTAGCCTGGCTGACGTTCGCCCCTTGGTTAATAATAAAAAATCTTTTTTCAGTTCCTCATCATTGTTTCTGAAAATATCTTCCGGAACAGCAATCCTGATCAACTCAGCCGTATGTATCCTGACATGCAATTGCGGCTCGATATCCGTACTGAATACTTCTCCGGGCTTTAGTTTACAGGCAATGAGCAAGGTGTCTTTTTTAAGTAGCTCGCCTTCCTCCAGCGCAGTTATAGCTTCAAGCAAGGCCTCATCCGGACATACAGAACCGTTAATATAACATCCGGCTCCTTCAAGCTTCGGATATTTGGCTTTCAGATGGCTGGTGGTGATAAAACCGTATTCGGCATTTAAATGCTTTGCCCACTTTTCGGCAATAGTTAAAATTCCAACACGAAAATCTGCAACCGGTCTGGTAAACGACAATGGCCTTAAGGATGCCCAGGCATTGTCATCAAATAGATTGATCATCATAAGCTACAAAAATAAAAAAAGTCCCGAAGCAATAGCATCGGGACTTAAATAATTTCTTATTTGTGTATAATTACTTTTTAGCGTAACGTGTTTTGAATTTATCGATACGACCGGCAGTATCAACCAATTTCATTTTACCAGTATAAAAAGGGTGAGAAGTGTGAGAAATCTCTAATTTATATAAAGGATACTCGTTGCCATCTTCCCATTGGATAGTCTCTTTAGTATCTACACAAGATTTAGTTAAAAAAGAATACTCGTTTGACATATCTTTAAACACTACAAATCTATAGTTTGATGGATGCAGATCTTTTTTCATATTATTATATACTTATTTGTCTTTGTCGCTTATTTTTAAGGATGCAAATATCAGAATTTTATTTTTTAATAACAAGTATGTGTGGAAAAATTATCTGCTATACTTTTTTCTGGTCTCCACTTTCTCCTTTTGCCGGCTGATATAGGCATCCGCAATAACTTCGGCCGAAGGTAAATTGGAGTTACTGATCAGCAGGGCCTTGAGTTTTTCTTCGTTCACATCTGTTCTATAAAGGATATTCATCATTTTTGAGATATTATTGTCCAACAGGTAAGCAAAAGCCTCTATAAGGCGTGCCCGCAACAACTCTTCCGAAACGATGTCGTCCACTTCAAAATCGGTACTCACAATTGTGCTTAATGATTTAAAATCTTCCATTATCTGATTTCCTGACACAGTTCAACTAAAACGCCATTGGTACCTTTAGGGTGCACAAAACACACCAGCTTATTATCGGCTCCTGCTTTCGGCTCCTCGTTCAGCAGCATAAAACCCCCGGCTTTCAACCGCTGCATTTCGGCAACTATATCTTCCACATCAAAGGCAATGTGGTGTATGCCTTCGCCCCTCTTTTCCAAAAATTTAGCAATCGGACTATCGGGTGAGGTGGCCGACAACAACTCAATTTTATTGGGGCCACTTGCGAAAAAGGCCGTATTTACTCCTTCAGAGGCAACTTCTTCCTTTTTATAACAAGCCGTACCCAGCAGTTTTTCATAAAGATCACAGGCGCCATCCATATCTTTAACTGCAATACCTATATGTTCTATTTTCTTCATCATCTATTTCCTTTAATGGCTATACAACCGTCATACGCCATTCTCTGTGATTTACCGGTATCCTTTACAAACGTTAGAAAAATGTAAAAATGCATGTTTTAACTATACCGTCATAGGTATTATTTATAATTGTTGGCAATCTTTTTTTGTATCTTTGTCTATTATTAAGAACAAATATATACAATGGAACTTCCTATTTACTTAGATAATAACGCAACTACCCCTCTTGATCCAAGAGTGTTGGAAGCGATGTTGCCCTATTTTACCAACAAGTTTGGTAATGCTGCAAGCCGTAACCATGCATTTGGATGGGTTGCAGAAGAAGGTGTTGATTATGCACGTGAACAAGCTGCCAAACTGATTGGTTGTACTGAGAAAGAAATCATTTTTACTTCAGGTGCAACAGAAGCTGATAACCTGGGTATCAAAGGTGTATTTGAAATGTATCAGGAAAAAGGTAACCATATCATTACGGCTACTACTGAGCATAAAGCAGTTTTAGATACCTGCAAACACTTGGAAAAACTGGGTGCAAAAGTTACTTATCTGAAAGTAAAATCAGATGGTTTAATTGACCTTCAGGAGCTGGAAGCAGCTATGACAGAGCAAACCATTCTGGTAACCATTATGTATGGAAACAACGAAATCGGCGTAATCCAACCAGTTAAAGAAATAGCCGCTATTGCCCATAAATTTGGTGCTTTATTTATGACAGATGCGACTCAGGCCGTAGGTAAAATACCTGTGGATGTAAATGCAGATGGCATAGATTTACTGGCTTTCTCGGCACATAAAATGTACGGACCTAAAGGTGTAGGTGTATTGTATGTACGTCGTAAAAACCCAAGGGTAAAAGTAACTGCACAGATGGACGGTGGTGGTCATGAACGCGGCATGCGCTCGGGTACATTAAACGTACCTGGCATTGTTGGTTTAGGAAAAGCCTGCGAGTTGTGCCGTTTGGAAATGGACGAGGAAGCTAAACGCCTATCGGCATTAAGAGATAAACTGGAAAATGCACTAAGCCAAATGGAAGAAAGCTACGTAAATGGCAACACACAACATCGTTTGCCTCATGTAGCCAACATTTCTTTTAAATATGTAGAAGGTGAAGGCTTAATGATGGCTATGAAAGATTTAGCAGTGTCTTCAGGTTCGGCCTGTACTTCTGCATCTTTAGAGCCTTCTTACGTTTTAAAGAGCCTTGGTTTATCAGATGATCTTGCACACTCTTCTATCCGTTACGGATTGGGTCGTTTTACTACTGAAGAAGAAATTGACTACGCAATAGAAAATACTAAAAAAGCAGTTAATCACCTGAGAGATCTTTCTCCGCTTTGGGAAATGTTTAAAGACGGTGTAGATCTTAGCAAAATTGAGTGGGCAGAACACTAATTTTTTAAATTAAAATATTGGATAACGGGTTTTAAAACCTAAATCAAAAAAAGATGGCATATTCAGAAAAAGTAATAGAACATTATACCAACCCAAGAAACGTTGGTACATTAAATAAAGACAGCAAATCGGTAGGTACAGGCTTAGTTGGTGCACCAGAGTGCGGCGACGTGATGCGCTTACAAATTGAAGTAAATGAAGACAATGTAATCACCGACGCCAAATTCAAAACATTTGGTTGCGGATCGGCTATTGCCTCTTCATCACTGGCTACCGAATGGCTGAAAGGTAAAAGTATAGACGAAGCTTTGGCTATCGACAACATGGATATTGTAGAAGAGCTGGCCTTACCTCCGGTAAAAATTCACTGCTCGGTATTGGCGGAAGATGCCATAAAATCGGCCATCAATGACTACCGTGTGAAAAATGGTATGGAGCCATTTGAGCTGGCTAAGTCTCATCATTAGTATATAGATATTAGTAGTTAGTATTTAGATAGCATGCATGATATCGATACTCTGAGCCCTAAATACTAACTACTAAATACTAAGTACTAACTATTAAATACAAATAAGATGATCACAATCACTGATAAAGCAAAAAGCAAAATCGACCAGTTAATGGAAGAGTCGCAAATGGATGCCTCGTATTTTTTGCGTGTATCTGTTAAAGGAGGAGGATGTTCAGGATTATCGTATAACCTGGACTTTGACGATGAAGAAAAGACAGGCGATCAGTTTTTTGAAGACAAAGGGATCAGAATAGCCTTGGATATGAAGTCCTTCCTTTACCTGGCAGGCACTGAACTTGATTTTTCTGATGGCTTAAATGGAAAAGGGTTTAACTTTAACAATCCTAATGCAAGCCGCTCCTGCGGTTGCGGCGAAAGCTTTTCCGTTTAAAATACAATCATTATATTTACATAGGCCGGCACAGTTTAATCTGTACCGGCCTATTTTTATAAGCAACCAAACCTTTCCATATGGAATTATTTAATGAGCACTCTACCATTCCCACACTATTAAGGAATGTAGTCAAAAACATTCACCAACCGGAAGAAACATTCCTGATCCACAAAAAAGACGCCGTATGGGAAGAGGTTTCGTACCGACACACCCTTGATTGTGCGGATGCAGTTTCTGCGTTTTTTTTAGCAAAAGGCGTAGTTAAGGGCGACAGAATGGGACTGATGATAGAAAACTCACCTGAATACGTTTATTACGATCAGGGAATACAGCAAATTGGTGCCATTAATGTGTCTATTTATCCAACCCTATCAGAGCATGAAGTTGCCTATATTGTAAACGACTCGGGTATGCGGGCCATACTGATTGGCAATACTTTTCTATATAAAAAAATCCTAAAAATAGCGGCCAACTGCCGGAAACTGGAATACATCATCCCTGCCTTTCCCGAATATCAAAAGATAGCTGTTCCGGAGGGGTTAAATGTTGGTATCATCAGTTTTGAAGAAATACTGAAAAAAGCCGGAAAAACAAGCGCCGTAGAATTGGCTCAAATCAATAAGCTACGCAGCCAGGTACGGCCAGCTGATATTTCATCACTCATTTACACTTCTGGCACCACCGGAACGCCCAAAGGTGTGATGTTGTCTCACAGTAATTTTGTTGAAAATGTAAAGGTTTGTCTGCAGCAAATCCCCGTGATTGACGAGACTGAAACTTTTCTATCTTTTTTACCTTTGTCACATGTATTTGAGCGAACCGCCACTTATCATGTTTGCTGCGCCCAGGGCTGTAAAATAGCCTATGCGCAAAGTCTGGAACTGCTGGCTAAAAACATGGGCGAAATAAAACCTACGGTAATGAGCTGCGTGCCGCGGCTGCTTGAAAAAATACACGACAAAGCTATCAAAAGCGGCACAGCCGGCGGTGGTTTAAAAGCCAAAATATTTCTGTGGGCACTGGAAACAGGACAAAACTACAGAAGGAAAAAAGAAGCAGGCAAAAATCCTGGCATCTTTCTTTCAGCCGAAAAAGCCCTGGCCGAGAAACTGGTATTCAGCAAAATCAAGGAAAAGACTGGTGGAAGGTTAAAATTCATGATCTCGGGTGGTGCTGCCTTACCTAAAAACGTTGGCGAATTTTTCGGCAACCTGGGCATTAAAATTCTGGAAGGTTTCGGACTAACAGAAACATCGCCCGTAATGGCGGTTACCGAATTCCATCGTCAGGTTTATGGTACAGTAGGCAGAGTAATACCTGGTATAGAAATTGGCATTCAGGATGTAGAATCGAAAGCGATGGTAAGTATCCAGACACATGACACTTTTGACGAAAACTTTGAATGTACCGAAGGAGAAATTATTGTGAGAGGACATTGTGTGATGCAAGGATATTTTAATAAACCTGCCGAAACCGCAGAAGCTATTGACAAAGACAATTGGTTCCATACCGGCGATATTGGTCGATTTTTTAAAGGAAACCTGCAGATTACCGATCGCCTGAAAAACATGATTGTAAATGCCTACGGTAAAAATGTATACCCCACACCGGTAGAGAACGTGTATATGAAAAGCCTTAAGATAGATCAGATTTTTTTGATTGGCGACAAACGCGAATACCTTACAGCTATTGTTATACCCAATAAGGAAAACCTTCAGGAGGCTTTTAAACTTCCCGAATCCTTTTTCCAGCAAGCGGAGGTGTTTATTCAGGAAAAAGAAATCATCGATTGGATTGGTCAGGACCTTAAAAAATTGTCCAACGAGCTGGCAAAATTTGAACGCATTAAAAACTTCAAAATAAAGCGTAATCCTTTTAGCATAGAAGAAGGTGAAATTACGCCTACATTAAAAGCCAAGCGGAAAGTGATTGAAACAAAATATGCCGAAGCCATTAATGAAATGTATGCCGAGGCTGTTGAAGCAGATTAAGTTAAGGAAATTATTTTATTCATTTTAGTTTAATTAGAATAAAGAACTGAGTTAAATCCCTATTTTTGCCTAGTTATAAATTAATACACGAATCAGGCAGCTGCCTGATGTAAAAAATATATGAGTACAGGACTATCAGAATTAGAAGTATTGCGCCGTAATTCGTTAAATCAATTACGTGAGCTGGGAATCAATCCCTACCCTGCCGAAGCATTTGAGATCAATGCCAATGCAGCCGATATATTAGCGAACTACGAACGTGATAAAACTGCCTATAAGAATATCAGCATGGCCGGCCGGATCATGAGCCGCCGCATTATGGGTAGCGCTTCTTTTGTAGAACTGCAGGATTCGACCGGAAGAATCCAGGTTTACCTGAAAAGGGACGACCTTTGTCCGGATGAAAACGACAAAACCTTGTACAATACCGTTTTCAAAAAACTAATGGACCTGGGTGACTTTATTGGCATTAAAGGTTATGTGTTTATCACACAAACGGGAGAAATTTCTGTTCACGTGACCGAACTGACTTTATTGTCTAAATCATTAAAACCTTTGCCTATCGTGAAACGCGACGAGGAAGGGAATATCTATGACGGTTTTACCGATCCTGAAATGCGTTACAGACAACGTTATGTGGATTTAACGGTAAATCCAAACTTTAAGCAGATCTTTATCAGCCGTTCTAAGGTGATCAATACCATGCGCAGCTATTTTGATAATCAGGGCTGGATGGAAGTAGAAACGCCTATCCTGCAACCTATCCATGGTGGTGCTGCTGCGCGTCCCTTCGCCACACACCATAATACACTGGATATGCCTCTTTACCTGCGTATCGCTAACGAATTGTATTTAAAAAGGCTAATCGTTGCGGGCTTTGATGGGGTATATGAGTTCGGAAAAATGTTCAGAAATGAAGGGATGGACAGAACGCATAACCCGGAGTTTACTTCCATGGAAATCTATGTAGCGTACAAAGATTATATATGGATGATGGCCATGGTAGAAGAGTGCCTGGAAAAAGTTGCTATAGCTATTCATGGATCGCCGGTTGTAAAAGTTGGTGAGCACGAAATCAATTTTGAAGGTCCTTATGAAAAACTGACCATGTACGAGTCTATCCAGAAGTACACCGGAATTGATGTATCGGCCATGACAGAGGAGGAAATAAAATCTGTTTGTTTAAGTCTGAATATTGAAGTTGATGCTTCAATGGGAAGGGGTAAGCTGATTGACGAGTTGTTTAGCGAAAAAGTTGAAGCCAATTTAATTCAACCTACCTATATCACAGACTATCCTTTGGAAATGACCCCTCTGGCCAAGAAACACAGAAGTAAAGAAGGCCTTGTGGAGCGTTTTGAGTTATTTGTAATGGGTAAAGAAATTGCAAATGCCTACTCTGAATTAAATGACCCGATTGATCAGAAAGAACGTTTGGTTGAGCAATTAAAACTTGCCGAAAGAGGCGATGATGAAGCTATGGCCATGGATGACGACTTTATCCGTGCCTTGGAATATGGCATGCCTCCAACTTCAGGCCTAGGAATTGGTATAGACCGTCTGGTGATGCTGATGACCAACCAATCGACCATCCAGGAAGTATTGTTCTTCCCGCAGATGAGGCCGGAGAAAAAAGCTAAAGTAACAACTGACGAAGATTTTGTTGCCGCAGGCGTTCCCGCCGAATGGGTACAGGTGATCCGTAAAATGGGAATCAATACCATTGAAGAGCTAAAAGCAGCTAATCCGAACAAGGTATTTAATGACCTTGGTGGTATGCGTAAAAAAATGAAACTGGAGCTGGCTATGCCTTCAAAAGAAGATGTAACAGCCTGGTTTGCTTAACATAAAAATAACAAAAGCTTAAAGGCTTGCTACGATAATTGTAGCAAGCCTTTTTTACTTTTATACATATTTAATTTGAAACGATATGAATAGCTCAAGTCTGGAAATCACAGAGAAAGAATACTGTATAAAACTAAGCAAAGAATCCTTTGATCTGACCTTAATCCGTCAACTGATCACCAGGATACAATCGGAACAACTGTTCTTTAGCAGAAGAAAAGAAGATTTGGATGATGACATCATCAGCAGAACTTCATACACTGATCAGAACGAAAACTTCGATAGATTAAGTGAAAAATAAAAGGCCACATTTACATGTGGCCTTTGCTATTTGAAGATTTAATTACCTGTATCTTACCTGCTGTTGCCTGTCCAACATCCCCAACTGATCTTTCATCTGTTTAATCTGGTCGGCCAGCAATTTGTTTTTATCCGCTTTCTTGGCTTCAGTTAAATACATCTGAGCCTCACGTTTATTCCGCTTAGCCATGGCAATTCCTGCCAGGCTTAACTTGGCCAGAGCAACGTTATGATCCATATGCATTCCTAAAGAAAGTGACTTCTTAAAATATTTCTCAGATTGCATTGGCGCTTTTCTCGATTCAATCAAACCAATCAATAAATTATAATAGCCATGCTGCACTCTGATCAGCTGCTTTTCATAATTGGTTATTCTGTTTAAATAAGCCTCGGCCTTGGCCATATTATCTTTTCTCAAAAACCATTGGGCCAGCAGCATATTCTCATTAAAGAAATAAGTAACCACAATTAAAATGCTGATAAAAATGGCCAATATTCCCCATCCCCAAAATCCAAAGATCATAAGTGCTATTGCACCACCCAACACGGCAAAACCTAAAATAAGACGAACTACATTTGGCATATTCTATTGTATTTTTTTTGCAAATATCGTGTTTAAATACCATAAATCAGATTTAATTTATAATTTCAGCAAAAAAAAGAATTGATTTATATGTCTGTCTCTATCGAAGAAAGTTGGTTGAAAGTATTGAGTGAAGAATTCGAAAAACCCTACATGAAATCGCTTAAGGCCTTTTTGCTGGAAGAAAAGCAAAAAAGCCATACAGTTTACCCTAAGGGAGCCGATATTTTTAATGCCTTAAACCATACACCTTTTGATAAAGTAAAAGTGGTCATATTGGGTCAGGATCCTTACCACGGAACCGGACAAGCACATGGCCTTTCATTTTCGGTACAAAAAGGCGTGGCTGTGCCCCCTTCTTTAAAAAACATTTACAAAGAACTGGCATCCGACATTTCCGGATTTCAAGTCCCGGCACATGGCAACCTCACACAATGGGCAGATGAAGGGGTATTGTTGCTAAACGCAACACTAACCGTAAGGGCTCATGAAGCAGGCTCCCATCAAAACCGGGGTTGGGAAATTTTTACAGATAAAATTATCAGCGAACTTTCGGAAAAAAGAACAGGGCTGGTCTTTCTGCTATGGGGAAGGTATGCTCAAAATAAAGCAGCATTGATTGATCAGACAAAACATACGATTATTGCTGCCGCACACCCCTCTCCTTTTTCGGCCTACAACGGTTTTTTGGGCAGCCGGCCATTTTCAAAAGCAAATGCAAAATTGTCAGAACAGGGACAAAGCCCGATAAACTGGCAAATTTCTTAAAAAACTACAGGTTGTAATATTAGGACGGTCGTCATCCTGACCTGGAACACAGCGGAAAGCTACGAAGTAAATTTATTTCAGGATCTCGTTTAAGCAGGTTTGAATATCATATTTGAGGGATCCTGACCACCCGGTAGCTGAGAAGCATAATAAATTCAGGATGACGAAGCGTATAAAACAGCAGCGCCTGCATCATTTGATACAGGCGCTACTACTGTTTAAATTCTTAACATTAGTACTCTAAAGGAACAATCGGCTCCTTCTTGGTAGTAGACATAATCATCATCGTTTGGAATGTTTTTACTACAGATATTTTGCTGATTTTATCCATAATCAAACGCTCATAAGCCTTGATGTCATTCACATAAACTTTCAACAGGAAATCGGCCTGTCCCGTAACGTGATGGCATTCCGTAATTTCCTTAATCTGGTTTACTTCATCTAAGAAAATCTGAATGGTATTGTTTTTATGAAAATCCAGTTGAACCTGTATAAAAGTTTTTATGCCCAGGCCCAGCTTTTCTTCGTCAACAAGGGCGTGATAACTCTTAATAAAACCCGAAACCTCCAGTTTCCTTACCCTTTCCAATGTTGGCGCCGGTGACAAGCCAATCTCCTGAGACAAAAGAAGGTTAGTCATCCTGCCGTTTTCCTGTAACAATTTAAGAATCTTAAAATCCGTTTTATCTAATTCTGTCGCCATTATTTTAAAATTATGCCCAAAGATAGAATAACAATGCATTACACACCAAATTTTATTCTAAAAAAAAACCAATAATTTATCGTTTATTTCTCTTCTATTTTTTTAGATTTGTCTAAATATATAGTTAGGTAAACAAAAATGCAATCTTTCACAGAAGAGAACTATCTGAAAATCATATATCACTTGTCTCAAAACAGTGAACAGGCCGTACAAACCAATGCCATTGCCGAAAAAATGCAGACAAAAGCGGCATCGGTAACCGATATGATAAAAAAACTGGCCGATAAACAATTGATCAACTATAAAAAGTACCAGGGGGTAAGTTTAACGCCGACCGGAAAATCAGCGGCTATCAATATTGTCCGGAAACATCGTTTGTGGGAAGTTTTTTTGGTAGAGAAATTGAACTTTAAATGGGACGAGGTACACGATATTGCCGAGGACCTGGAACACATTCAATCTGTAGAATTGATTGAGCGATTGGATGAATTTCTGGCTTTTCCTAAAAGTGATCCACATGGTGATCCCATACCTGATAAAAACGGACAGTTTGATAGTATCCCATTTACAAAGCTCAACAAATTAAAAACCGGATCACAAGGTTTGATTATGGGTGTTAGTGAACATTCCTCTATCTTTTTAAAACACCTCGAAAAGCTGGGTCTGACTTTAGGAAAAAAGATCCAGGTCGCGGAGATTACCGATTTTGATGGCTCTGTTGAATTGATGCTGGAGCAAAAAAAGATTAGTGTAAGCCGGGAAGTTGCCAAACACATACTGATTAAATTATAACAAAGTTCGATATAAAACCGATGAAATCTGAACATAAAGACCCTCAATCCCTAAGTGAAGTACACCAAAGTGTAGATACCAGCAAGCGCAGTGGCTGGCGGCGTATCCTCTCTTTTATTGGTCCGGCTTACCTGGTGAGTGTTGGCTATATGGACCCGGGAAACTGGGCTACCGACCTTGCAGGGGGTAGTAAGTTTGGCTACCAGCTGATTTGGGTATTGCTGATGTCAAATTTAATCGCTTTACTGCTTCAGTCACTCAGTGCCCGCCTGGGAATTGTAAGAGGTTTGGATCTGGCACAGGCTTCCCGAAACGCTTACCCCAAATGGATCAATATCCCGTTGTTTGGATTAGCGCAGACCGCTATTGTGGCCTGCGACCTGGCCGAGATTATTGGTATGGCGATAGGTTTAAACCTTTTATTTGGCCTTCCTTTAATATGGGGCATCAGCATCACCATTTTTGATACTGTACTGCTGCTGTTTCTATTGAACAAGGGGATGCGCAAGATGGAGGCCTTCATCGTCTCTATGGTTTTTATTGTAGGGGTATCTTTTCTGGCCGAAATGTTTATTGTAGAGCCCTCGCTAAAAGAAGTAGTCAGAGGCTTTGAGCCTTCAATGCTTTCTGGTGAAGCCCTTTATATTGCCATTGGTATTATTGGAGCTACCGTTATGCCGCATAACCTTTACCTCCATTCCTCATTGGTACAAACCAGAAAGTTTAACCGCGATGAAAAAGGAATCAAAGAGGCCTTAAAATTTAATTTTATTGATACCGCGGTAGCTTTAAACCTGGCTTTTTTTGTGAATGCAGCCATTTTAATTCTGGCAGCTGCCGCTTTTTATAAAAATGGTTTGCATGAAGTTGCCGAAATACAGGATGCACATAAGCTACTGCAAAACATTTTTGGCAATGTGGCGCCAGCCTTATTTGCGATAGCGCTGATTGCTGCAGGCCAAAGCTCCACCATTACCGGAACCTTAGCCGGTCAAATTGTAATGGAAGGACACCTTAAACTCCGTATTCAGCCTTGGTTACGTCGACTAATCACCCGCTTGCTGGCCATCATACCTGCATTTTTCACTATCCTTTGGTATGGAGATGATGCCCTGGGCGGATTGCTTATTTTGAGCCAGGTGGTACTCAGTTTACAACTTGGCTTTGCGGTAATTCCATTAATCCACTTTACATCCGACAAAAAAATGATGAAGGGTTTTGCCATAAAAAACTGGGTAAAAATACTGGCATGGGCAAGTTCTATCATCATTGTATCACTAAATGTTAAACTGGTTATTGAAGAAATTAAAGGCTGGACAGCAACGGGAGAATGGTATATCTATGCCCTGGTTGTACCGGCTGCTATACTGATTGGCTTGCTGCTGATGTATGTTTTTATGTACCCATTCATCAATCGTTTAAAAAGGGTAAGCAGTAATGTACCACATGGCGAGGCGCTGGACATTGAAAATATAGAAAAAATCGTGTATCATCGTATTGGTATTACGGTCGACTTCTCTAAAAATGACCGCAACACCATCCGTCATGCGCTTATTCAAGGTGGAAAACATGCGCACTATTACCTTATCCATGTGGTGGAAACTGCAACAGCCCGTTACTACGGCGAATCGGCCTTAGACCACGAAACACAAAGTGACACAGAGAACCTGCAAAAATACTGTAACAATCTGGCCGACCTTGGTTACAAGGCCAGTCCATATATCGGTTATGGCGGCACCGTAAGTGCCATCGTATCCATTACAAAACAAAATGACCTGCAGCTGTTGGTTATGGGAGCCCACGGTCATAAAGGCTTAAAAGATCTTATATTGGGTACCACTGTCAATTCTGTACGTCATAAAGTCACCATTCCTGTACTTATTGTGAGATAAAATTGAGATATTAGCCGATTCTTATGAAAAACGACATTCAGATAAAAAATAAAAGGGCCTTTTTCGACTATCACATTATTGATAAATATAATGCAGGGCTTGCTTTATTGGGCACCGAAATTAAAGCTATACGACAAGGTAAGGCCAATATGACCGATGCCTTTTGTATGTTTATCGGCAATGTGTTGTATGTAAGAAACCTGCATATTTCTGAATACAGCCATAGTTCCTTCCATCATCATGAAATTAAACGCGACAGGGTGCTGTTGCTTCATAAAAAGGAATTGAAAAAGCTGAAAGTAAAAAGCGAAGAAAAAGGATATACCATAGTACCCCTACGCATATTTACCAATGAACGAGGTTTTGCTAAAATAGAAATCGCACTTGCTCAGGGTAAAAAAGAATTTGATAAAAGGGACAGTATCAAAGACCGCGAATCGAAAAGGGAAATGGACCGGGCTATGAAAGTTTAACCGGCCAGTTACCAGGCCTGATCACCTACCAGAGGCACAAACCTAAAGGTATCTAGTTCAATTCTTTCAAAGTCTGTTTCACTGACACGGATAACTGTTACCATTTTTTGAGAATGCTCATCGCCTACCGGGATCACCAATATACCACCTATACGCATTTGTTTGAGCAATATTTCGGGAACAAAAGGTGCACCTGCAGTTACAATAATTTTATCATAAGGGGCATGTTCGGCAATCCCTTTGGATCCGTCGCCAAAAAAGAAATGTGCATTGTATCCCATTCCAGGTAAAACCCTGATGGTATGTCTGTAAATGCTTTCCTGACGTTCTATCGTATACACATTTGCACCAAGTTCCATCAGTATACAGGTCTGATAGCCCGATCCGGTACCAATTTCCAGTACTTTATCGCCTTTTTTGATGTGCAGCAACTCACTTTGATAAGCTACTGTATAGGGCTGTGAAATGGTTTGTCCATCACCTATGGGAAAAGCAATGTCTTTATAAGCCTGGTTCCAGAAAGTCTCATCAAAAAAGAAATGCCGTGGTACTTTACCAATTGCTTTAAGGACCTTCTTATCTGCAATTCCTCTCGATTCAAGATGCGTTACCAAACGTTTTCTTGCGCCCTGCTCCCTGTAATTATCAACAAACTTGTATGCCATTTCAGTCAAAAATAGCTTTTTGAAAACTAATAATTCAATCTTTTAGGGGCTAAATATATTAAAGAAGCCTAATCAGCACAGGATCAATCCCAATAAAATCAATAAGGATCTACATCTACCTGTATGTTTACGGCCCTATAATCTTTTTCCGTCTGGAACTGCAGGATCGTCTCTTTCAGGATAGCTTTTACTTTCTGAATAGAAGTATCCTTATCACTTTTTATAATGACCTGTTTAATATAATAATTCCTTACACGGCTTACCATAGGCTGCTCGGGTCCCAATACCCTGCGCCCAAGCTGAACCCTAAGTGCCGTTGCAAAACGCTGGGCTGCCACATTTAAAAGGTCCTGATCCTTATGCTTGATATTGATAAATATTAAACGGGTAAAAGGAGGATAATGAAACTGTCTCCTTTCTGCAAGCTCATCCTCATACATTTCCAGGTATTTATTTTCAATAACCTGTTTGATAATCCTGTGTTCGGCATCATAAGCCTGAATGATTACTTTTCCTTGTTTGTCTCGCCTTCCTGCCCGTCCAGCTACCTGGGCCAACAGCTGATAGCTCCGCTCAAAAGCCCTGAAATCAGGATAGTTAAATAAGGTATCTGCATTAATTACACCAATCAGGGTAACATTATCAAAATCAAGCCCTTTAGCTACCATTTGTGTACCGATCAAAATATCGGTTTTCTTTTCCTGAAAATCGGCAATAATTTGTTGCAATCCGTTTTTGGTACGTGTACTGTCTACATCCAGCCGGGCAATTTTTGCTTCGGGAAAAACCAGGCTCAGCTCCTCTTCCACCCGCTCTGTCCCAAAGCCTTTTTGCTCAATATGTACCGAACCGCAGGCCGGACAAATGTTAACGCTGCTTTGATGGTAACCACAATAGTGGCAATGCAATTTGCCACTGGTTTTATGATAGGTTAAACTGACATCACAGTTTACACACTTGGGTGCATAACCACATGTAGCGCAAATTAAAATAGTGGCATAGCCTCTACGATTTTGAAACAAGATAACCTGTTCCTTTTGTGCTATGGTATCGGCAATTTCATCAGTCAGTTTTTCCGAAAAATAGGAGATCATCTTTTTTTTCTTCGTTTCTTCCGAAATACTCACTACCTCATGATTGGGTAACTGAACCCCACCAAAACGTTCCGTTACCGTCACCAATCCATACTTATGATTGAGGGCATTGTAATAACTTTCGACCGAAGGAGTTGCAGAGCCCAATATCGTTTTGGCCTGATGTAAATGGGCCAGATACACTGCTACATCCCGGGCCTGGTAACGTGGCGATGGTTCCTGTTGTTTATAAGAAGACTCATGTTCCTCATCCACCACAATCAGCTTCAGTTCCTTGAAAGGTAAGAATACTGCCGAACGTGCCCCCAGTACTACCCGGTATTTTCCATTCAATACCTTGTTCCAAATCTCGACCCTTTCGTTGTTGTTAAATTTAGAATGGTACACGCCAATGGCATCGCCAAAATAGCGCTGTATACGTTGCACAATTTGTGTGGTCAGTGCAATTTCAGGGAGTAAAAATAGCACTTGCCCCCCCTTTTCAATCGCCTTTTCAATTAACTTGATGTAAATCTGGGTTTTGCCAGAAGCGGTAATCCCATGCAGCAGTACCACATCCTTTTCCTCAAACTGCTGTTCAATTTTATAAAGTGCTTCACTTTGTACCTCATTCAATTCAAAATTCAGCACAAAATCATCTTCGTTCTCCTTTAACCTGCTTACTGCACGTTTTTCTACCCTGAATATTTCTTTATCCTGTAAGATTTTGAAAGCCGCCTGTCCACAATCGCTTTCTTCCAGCAACTGAGATTTGGGTATCAGAAACTGCTGTCTGGAGAGTTTGATATAGGTAAGCAATGCATTCAACTGCTTTGGCGCCCTTTCCAAAATAGAAAACAGCTGTTTCAGGTTTTCTTCGTCTTTATAAAAATCGTTTAAAGTGACAAACGATTTTAACAAAGGCCTGTATTTTTCTACCACCTCTTCGGCAATATATATATATCCCTTTTCGAGCAGAGAATGTATAATGGGATAAACTGTTTTTTGTCCCAATAAGGTCGAAACATCATCCAGAGCCAAACGTTTCTGATGATTTAAGGCATTGACAACAAGAGTTTCTTTGTCTGTCAGCACTTCTTCCGGCTCAGCATCGTCTTTTAACATAATGATGGTTTCGCTGGCCAGCTTAAGTCCGGCAGGCAATGCGGCTGCCATCACATCTCCCTCATTACACAAGTAATAGCCCGTCATCCAGTCCCACAACTGCAATTGCTGGCTGGTAATAATGGGATGCTCGTCTACTACATCAATGATATACTTGGCTTGATAAAGCTCTGGAGCAGTATTGCTGATGCTTTTTACCAATGCAGTGTAAATTTTATTCTTACCAAATTGCAGTACCACACGTTTACCTACAGCAATTTGATCATTTAATTCATAGGGAACCCTGTAACTATAATTTTTCGCCAATGATAAAGGCAAAACAACCTCAATAAACAGCGTTTCGCGTTCTTTAAATTCCAGTAAACCCTCGTCCATGCTTACTTACGTTTTGAAGCAGCCAGAAATAAAAAGATCCACCCCATGATAAAGCAGAGCCCCCCGATTGGAGTAACCGGACCGATATATTTTGCAAAGTCGATATTAAAAACATCGCGGGTAGCCAATAAATAAAGTGATCCTGAAAAAAGCAGAATACCCAATGTAAAAAAAGTATAACACCATTTGACCAGTTTATCGTGCTCAACCGCAAATAAGCCTAGAAAAAGCAAGGCAAAGGTATGGTAAAACTGATATTCCACTCCCTTGGCCCAAATGGTAACCGCAGCGGCATCCACCACATTCTTTAAACTATGCGCACCAAAGGCACCAAACATTACGGCGATGGCACCAGATAATGATGCGGTCAAAATGATACGTCTATTCATGATAAATCGGCTTTAATAACACAAAATTAACAAAATACGGGCATTTCCACCGTAATCGTCCAGGATTAAATTAAATAGTCAAACTATTCAATTAAATTTGTAATTAACACATGAAACCATGATGATTTTTGCCTTGCGGTAAAGTTGAGCATCATCATCGCTTCACGATTTTTTAATTGAACAAAAACTTGTGAAAAAGATCATTATCAGTATTATCGTTTTGCTTGTAGCTATTGTTACAATGGCCTACTTATATTTCTCGCGACTGAATGCCGCACATAACAGTACCGACATTGGCTTACATGCTGCTACCGCCAGCTCGGCCATGATTTTTTCCTTTGAAAACCAAAAAGGAATAACCGATATCCTTAAGGAACAGCCCTTGTTTAGTGAACTTTTGGGAACAGAAAAATACAAACAGCTATCTTCCATAAAAAAACACCTGCTAGCTATTCCAAAAGTAAATCAGGAAACAGAAAATCAGTACGTTTATGTTGCCTTTGTACCCGGGAGCAGGCAGGAAACAGATTTTTTGTGTTTTACGCAGCTTCATAATCCCGCCCATGCCCCGCAATTGCTTCACGCTCTAAAGGCTGGCGGCACACAAATGGAGAACTTAAAAGGCTTGTTTAAACTAACACTGATCGACAGTACAGTATTTTTTATGGCCATAAAAGAAAACCTGGTCGTACTTTCGAATGCACAACAACAAGTAGCCGCCGTTTTGGCAAAAAATCTGGACAACAAGCCCGACAAGTTTGCCGATTATATCCGCAACAGTACAAGATTTAACAAAAATAGTTTGGCCCAGTTGTACCTCAACTTCAATACGCTCCCTCTGTTGTTAAAAAACATCATTGCAGGAAATTTAAATGGCGGACTACATATATTGAACAATCAGGATGCTTTTGCAGCCCTGAACTACAATTACAGCAAAGATAAAGTATTGCTTACCGGCACCACAGCCACCAATAATCCAAACAGCTATTACCATCTTTTTTCCGAACTCCAACCTCAAAAAATAAGTATACACAACCTGTTGCCTGTCAACACGGCCGCATACACGATTTTTGCAATAGATGATTATTTACCCTGGAGAAAAAAATTGGGTAGCTGGCTTAGCAACGGAAAAAACGACCAACAGGTAAACCACCTTATTGAAACCATCAATACTACTTATCACCTTAATCTTGATGAGATTATTCCTAAGTATTTTAAAGACCAGCTCATTACTTTTCAACTGAGCACGGCTGAAAAACTTGGCGCAATAAACCTGACGAATGGGGATAAACTAACGCAGCTCTTAATAGATTTGAGCACGGATTACAATGACGAAATAAAAGTTTTAAAAGAGACAGGTATACTTTACGCTTATTTCGGATTGCCTTTTGAAGGGTTCAAAAGACCTTATTATACCATTCTTGACAACTACATGGTATTTGCCAATAATGCAGCCACCTTACAATCATTTTTAAACAGTTATAAAAACAACCAGTTGCTGATCAACAAAGCCAATTACATTAATGCCGGCAATCAACTTCCTGGCAATTCAAGTATTAGCATCTACATAGATCATGCAAATGCTGCAGAACTCCTCCGAAAAAATATCTATGTGAATTATTACAGGAATATACAATCAGATAAAGGGCTAAAAAATTATGATTCGTTCACCTATCAGTTAAGTGGCGATAATGGTAAATTTCAAACCAATATCTTAATCAATAAACAGTCATTTGTTTTACAAAAAGATTCTTTAGCTTTATAGCACCCAATTATCCCCAATGGTAAAAAAATACCTTAGCTTATGCTGTCTATGCATCTGTATTTCTTCGCTTGCAAAGGCCCAACAATATGGATTGTTTAATACAAAAACCCTTTTTGACGGTTTTGAGAACCCCGCGCAAAAGACCTTCGTCTTAGACTCGTCCAGAAAGTTTGCCTCCAATTTTCTACTTCCTTATTTTGGCTTAAATGCTGCCAATAAAGGAAATTCGGACATGATCCGCAGAGCCATCAACGAAGGAGTTTACAATGCCAGTAAACTGCCATTGAGAACAGGCGACATCAATACGATACACCAGAATACCAATATTTACCTGCTCAATTTTAAAATATTTCAGTCGTACAAATATCAAAAGGAAATGGGCTTTGCCTGGCAATTGCGCAGCGATGCCCATATTGACTATACAAATGAAACACTGGCCATACTTGATTCCTATAAAAGGTTTGATAATAACCCCTATAATGATGTTTTTAATAATGATGGCTATGAACAATCTTACCATCAGTTTAGCTTCAACTATCGTGAAAACTTCAACAAAAGGTTGGCGTTTGGCGTTAAAATAAGCTTACTTAGTGGCATTACCTATAACCGCTTAAACATCACCGACTCCTATTTCCTGATGGATCCAGGCAATGAGATTATTGACGTAAGGGTAAAGGGTACTTACAAGGCCAGCTTTTTGGAAACCAATGAACTATCTTCTAAAACACTGGTTCCTACTTTTCGTAATCCTGGTATGTCTTTCAGTTTCGGTACCAGTTACCAGGCCAAAAGAGGGGTCTTCATCATGGCCAACATCAAGGATCTGGGTTTTATCAAGTGGCGAAAAACATCATATGTAAATAACATCAATGCGCAAACCAATATTGCAACTTTCACCAATGTAAAAGATGAGATTGCTGATATTGCCACCGACAATTCCGTACAAAAAAGTTTTTATTCGGCAACTAATGCCAAAATAGACTTCATGATCTCTAAAAGTTATAGTGCTGGTTACGCTTTCTCTTACACGCCAGGGCTTATTGTTTCCAAAAATCTTTTTTACAAAGGAGGAGATGCAGCATTTGTCAACAAATTTAAATACAATGGATTTTCACTAAGTGCCATCCCTACTTACAATTTCAACAATCTGTTTTTTATGGGGATGCAGGGTATGTACCAGACACCCAACTTCGAGGTGTTCCTGGGCTCAGATAACTTGTTTAAAACGATTACACAAATTAACGGTGCCATCCAACAAGATCCCTCCATTGGTAGCGGATATAATGGAGGCTCCTTTTATATCGGCCTGGGCATAAAGTTTGGTAATACGGTAGAGCATCCGCAAAATAGTAGTACCATGCCTGGCATCAACGATCAGGAAAGTAGTTTTTTCAAGCGCTTGTTTAGTCTATTCTCAAAGAAAAAGTAATATTATTTCTTTTTTGGTGTAGTGAGGACAAAATCTTTTAAATAAAAAGGCTCAAAATAAGCTACATCTTCAAAGCGGCCCGCAGCAAAATCCTGATCAGCAAGCTTACTCATATGGGAGGCCGAATTAAAGTTGATGTCCGAAAAAACAGCATTTGGATGTGTAATCACCGCAGCACATTTCATAGCACCATCGCCGATAAAATTAACAGATCCTAATTCTAATTCGGCAACAAAGCTGGTTTCATCAATAATTTTTGCTGTTGTAGGCTCAACATAATTTAGCGCTGTATCAAATACAGCAGTAAACACCTCCATCCTTCTCGCATCAATCATGGCACAGATCAAACCTTTATATCCAACAGACGCTACCTCCTTATCTTCCTGCTGTCGGGCCAAAAAACCCGCCGCCATCATTTGCAGGGTATCAATAGCAATTAGTGGTTTGTCTAACGCGAAACATAATCCCTTGGCTGTTGAAACGCCTATACGTAAACCGGTATAAGAACCAGGGCCCTTGCTAACAGCAATAGCGTCCAGATCGGCAAACTTTAAGCCTGCTTCAGTCATTGCAGCTTCAATAAACAAGGTTAAACTGCCTGCATGAATATTGCTGGCCATCTGTTCTTTTAGGGCAATCGTTTTTCCGTTTACAGAAATTGCAACCGAGCAAACCGGAGTAGCAGTTTCAATCTGAAGTATTGTAGCCATTCGTATGGAGTTTTAGAATAATAGATTCGATGAATTAAGGAACAGGATCATGACCATGATCACCCCAGGGGTGACAACGACCAATGCGCTTTAAAGTTAACCAGCCACCTTTAAAAGGGCCATGTTTTTTGATGGCTTCGATACCGTATTGCGAACAGGTAGGTGTAAACCTGCAATTTGCACCTAGTAAAGGTGAAATCAGCAACTGATACAGTTTAATGAGTCCTAAAAAAAACCAGCCAATTACTTGTTTAATTAGGTTCATCTGCTTTTTTTATTTTTGTAGTTTCAATATTTGAAACCAGTCTTTTCATTGCAGCGGCAAGCTTTTTCTCCAGAAAAGAAAAATCATAGATCTTTTTACCTACAAATTGCAGGGAAAGCAATAGCAGCTCCTTCCTGGCAGGCAACAAAGTATATAACTCCTGTGTCTTTTGTAAACGGTAAGCTTCGCGACTGCGGCGCTTGATCAGATTCCTGTCGACCGCCCTTTTATATCTTTTTTTGGCTACGTTAATAACCACCTGAACAGGAAACTGATGTTCGGCAGGAACAAACAAATAAGATACGCGGTATGGATATAACAAAAAAGAAGAACCGTTTTTAAATAACAGGTCTAATAATTTCCTGCTACATAACCGTTCTTCTTTATTAAATGTGTTCATCTTTTTGATTGAAAATTTGCAGATATTCTGATCTGCCAGCACCTGGGGTGCTGCAATCAAAAATTATGCTTTGTGGCGACCTTCGCTTGAAACCGTTAATCTTTTTCTTCCTTTTGCGCGGCGTGAAGCTAATACTCTTCTACCGTTTGCTGTAGCCATTCTTTCGCGGAAGCCGTGTTTGTTTCTTCTCTTTCTTTGCGAAGGTTGGAATGTTCTTTTCATAACTGTATTATATCTTGACTATTTTATTTTTAAATAAGAGGTGCAAATATAGGTCGATTTTTATTTAATTGCAAATACAATTAGGTATAGTTTTCATTTTTTAAGTAATCTGGCTACATTCCGAGCGCTGCTTTTAACTTTACATAGCCCGTTTTGCTTACAGGAAGCCATATATCCGATTTGAGCAATACAATATAACTATCTTTTTCTTTCAGCTCAATACGGCTCACCTGTGCAAGATTAATAATGTAAGACCGGTGTATACGTATAAACTGACCACTTTCTAAGGTCCTTTCAAAAAAACTCATGGTTTTATTTTTATGAAATATCCCTTCAGCTGTGCTCAATTTTACATAATCATCATCAGCTTCCAGATAATGAATGTCGGTAACTGCGATAATTTTGATGATCCCATTCTTTTTAACCACTACCCTGTTGCTTTGCGCCGGGCTCAAAGCCGCGGCATCCAGCAATTCCTGCGCTATCGCAGCCTCGTTATTTAACCGACCTGGCAACTTTTGCATCGCCTGCTCAAATCTTGTCTGTTCAATTGGTTTCAACAGATAATCGATGGCATTGACTTCAAAAGCCTTAATTGCATATTCATCAAAAGCGGTTGTAAAGATTACAGCCGGATGCTTATCTACGAGTTCAAGCATTTCAAAACCGCTAATCTTCGGCATCTGAATATCCAGAAAAATAAGATCAGGCTGATGGGTGGCAATCGCTTTTATCCCCTCAAACCCATCGCTGCATTCGGCCACTACTTCTACCTCAGGAAAGGCGCTCAGGTAATGTTTTACCACATCCCTGGCCAGAGGTTCATCATCTATCAGTATCGTTCTTATCATATTGCTGGGGTATTTTAAGCGTTGTTTCAAATATATTATGTCCTACCACATTTGTTTGCAGCAAGCGCTCATCGGCAAACAAAAGATACAATCTTCGTCTGATAGCGGTTAAACCAAACCCAGTTCCTTCTGTTGCTTTCATTTCAGGATCAAATGGGTTTTGCACCACAATCACCAGATGTCCTTTCTCCATTTTTACATGCAACGCAATGGTAATCGCTGCTGCGGTATTATAAAGGCCAAACTTTATAGCATTTTCTACTATAGGTTGCAAAATGGTTCCTGGCAGACGTAAATTTAAGGTTTCTTCGGCAATTTGTAAATCAATATTCAGGCGGTGGCTAAAGCGTACTTTTTCGATATCAAGATACAGACCGATGTATTCCATTTCTTCGGCCACACTTACCCAAACATCATCGTCCCTTTTTAAAGTCCCCCTTAAAAATGAAGCCAGTCTGGTAATCATTGTTCCTGCTTCTTTAGGATTGACAATAGTTAAGGCGTATACCGAATTCAGACTATTAAATAAAAAGTGTGGTTGCAACTGATGGCGTAGTTTATTGAGTTCGGCTTCTTTTGACAAGTTTTGGGCAGCTAACAAACGTTCCTGGGTAGCCGACTGCTCTTCGAGCCGGTACCATAAAATATTAGCCAGGGCGCACCAGGCAATAAATACAAACAAAATCAAAAACCTTACAGTAAGCGAAAAATTCAGGAAATTGAGGTAAGTCTTCTGATCTGCAAACAACAGTTCCAGTAAAAACTTACTCATGAAAGTAATTACCAAAGCCTGAAAAAAAGTAAGTGCCAGCACAAAAACGATGGTTTCATTTTTTGGCTGATAATACCCCAGCATATTGCTCAGAATGATGCAAGCCACTGCAAGCAGGCCGTTCGTAATAAGGCTGTCGGCAATTGATACGGTTAAGCTAAAATTGAGTGTAGTAAAAAAAAGGCATATAAATACCACTATCCATCCCAGGAATATAAAAGATGCAATTTTTTTGATCCTACGGACAGATAACGGTCTATTTGTCAAAACAGCTGAATTGAGGGGGTTGAAAATGGCAGCAACTTTTGCAAATATGCTTTATGCCGGTTTACATTCTCTAAAAAAGCGTCAACATCCTCAGGTTCATGCAATACGGAAGCAAGTTCTGCGCCATCAGTAGGCGCCTGAATTTCGTACAAGTCGGCCACACAAATAAAATTCCAGGTCACCATATCTCCATTGCAATTTCTAAAGGGCTGATGAAACTCGCCCGACTGTCTTTCGGCCTTTACAAGTGCCTCGTCACAATTGGCCGCTACTGTCAACCTAAGTTGTTCATCAAATTGCGAAGCATGATCGCCTTCACCGGTAATTATCTGATATATGTACCTAACTACAAACCATTTCATTTTTTCTAGTTTTAAAAGTTTCTGATTTCAACTCCTCCAAACATCGCCACACCTTCAATTATTAATACTCTTCGGGGCTCCGTTTCAACTACACCAAGCGTTCTTTTATCATCAAGACCACCAAAAATTGCGGTCACCTCCGATTTCACTTCCCAGCCGGCAGGGACAACGAGTTTTATGCCTCCAAATACAGCTACAACATCCAATTTAACCACCCCATCAAAATCTGCCTGCGTTAAATTGATGTCGGCGCCTCCAAAAACAGCGATCACATCACCGCCTTTAAAATTTCTGGAATACACCTTATGCTGGTTTCCGCCAAAAATGCTGATGGAATCCAGAATATCATTTTTATCTACAGGAGCTGCTGCCGGGTTATCCTGATCTTCTCCGGGCATGGTAAAGTCGCCCATATTGGCATATTTACGTCTCATTCTCCTTTTCCATCTGGCTTTGCAACGCCTGTCGCGATCAAAGGCAGATCTTTTCGGTTTAAAAAGTAACAGGAGACCAAGCGCAATAAATATCATTGGAAAATAATACCTGGCGATATCGAATCCGATCACAGCCTTCGCTGTAAAAAACGCACCTACAAGAATCAAAATTATCCATCCTGGCCCATTAAAATTCCTTTTATAACCAATCAAAAGTCCGATGATGATCAATAGGGTATGCCAGCTAAAAATCCAATCAGGAATGTATACTCCAAAATTTCTTAAAAGAAATACCAATCCCACACCAATAATAATCAGCCCCCCACAAATCCGGTTGGTGTTGTTACTCCTTACTTCATTTTTCACCTCTTCCATTTCTTATTTTATTAATCTCTTTTTAGTAGTTCAGTACAATTCATTCAGCAAGCAGCTTTCAGCTACAATTGCTACATCAAAAGTAGGTAGCAAGCATGGTTTTGCAAATAACTACTGCATGTGACACCACTTATTGTCGGTAAACGGCATCATTTCGTCGGTAAAATCATTAGACCAACTGAATGGAATAATATTACAAACAAAAAGAGGGTATCCGTTTTTTTTTCGGACACCCTCTTTCAAAGAGATATTTGATATCGTTATTTTGTTTTCAGCAAATCTCTAATCTCAGCCAGCAATACTTCTTCCTGCGAAGGAGCGGGTGGAGCAACAGGTTCTGCTTCTTGTTTGCGTTTCATTGCATTAATGCCTTTCACTAACATAAATACGGCTAACGCCAGTAAAAGGAAGTTAATGGCCACTGTAATAAAATTACCATAGGCAAAAATAACCGTATCAGGTACTTTTCTGGCCTCTTCTAATGCCAGGTTTGCGGCCACCTGTCCTTTTAGCACCACATACAAATTGCTAAAATCTACAGATCCGATTACCGCCGAAATCAATGGCATAATCAAATCCTTAACTACACTGTCTATAATTTTACCAAAAGCACCGCCAATAATTACACCGACAGCAAGATCCATTACACTGCCTTTAACGGCAAATTCTTTAAATTCTTTTACAAATCCCATGATAGTTGTTTTAGTTTATTCTAATTTATAAAAATCATACCAATTTTTCGGCATTTATATTTTTTTTACCCCAGCAGCAAAATATGCACTTTCGGGTCTGGTGTGCATTTAAGTTACCTGCCAATTTCCTTTGCTTTTGCTGCATTATATTCGACAATCAATGATCGCACAAAATCAAAACTAAACTTATCCTCTTTCTCATACCGGCTAACCACCTGTGCATTGTCCTGTATCAGACTAAGAAAATTATCTTTCCGTCCCTTTCTACTGCCCCATATGCCGTTGGATTTCACTTCGACAATTATTCCATCATCCTTCTGTGCGTACCATTTTTTTGTAGGGGCGCTACCTCCAACAAATCCCATTCCTCCACCTGCCGTAGGTGGACCATACATTGTTCTGCCCTGCTGATAATATTCATATAATTTAACCTTTCCATCTTCCAGCACCTCCAGAAATGAAGCCTTACCACCCTTTTCTCTCACAATTGACCTACGTACACCATGCCCCGCCTGGTAAGCTTCCTTAAGCTGTTCGGGCCTAAACTTTTGAGCTTTCTTTTCTCCGGCAGGGATAAATTTCACTTTCGACAAGCCGTGGCTCTTAATTTCGCCCATGACCTTAGTATTATCATGCTTAATGACATAATCACTTTGAGCATACAGATTGCCCGCCCATCCCATAAGACAAGCACAAAAGAATAAAAATAGAGGTTGTAATTTGCGGTTTTTCATTTGCTTAAATAGTTGGTATAGTTTGATTAGTTTAGGCTTTAAAATTCAATTTCCTACTCCTGACAGCGGATTTTTTCCCTTAAAGCAAAAAACAATTTACTAAGGTAAAATTAATTTAAGCACAAACCATAATATCAATATGCCATTTTTACCGCATCTACCGAACGACACCTGCAGCTTTATGGGTTTCCTGTTTGATTTATATTTTCGTAATTACTTTTATCTGTTTGAAATGTGTATTTTTGAAGCGGGTACATAAATACCTGCTCATCATTTTATGCTAAAACAACATCTTCAACAAAAATTACTTCAGAAATTATCGCCGCAGCAAATTCAGTTTATTAAACTGCTGCAGGTGCCAACAGTTGCTTTAGATACCCGCATAAAAGAAGAACTGGAAGAAAACCCGGCACTTGAAGATCCGAGTTTAATGATAGCTGAAGAGCCCAAGGGAGAATATGATGATCTGAATGATTCTCCCGACGATTTTGACGCTAGTTCGAAAGAAGAAAACGCCGACGAATTTAATGTTGACGATTATTTGCAGGATGACGACACCAATGATTACAGCACTTCCTACAATAACAATGACGACGATGAAGAGAAAAAGGAAACACCTATTGCTATTGAAAGTACTTTTTTTGAAAGCTTACAGGAGCAATTGGATCTGGTTCCGTTATCAGATCAGGACTTCATTATTGGCAAACAGATTATCGGTAGTTTAGACGATGACGGCTATTTGAGGAGGCCTGTTACCTCAATGATTGACGACCTTGCCTTTTCTCAGAATGTAATGGTTGAAGAAGAGGATGTTTTGGAAATGCTTAAAGTAATCCAGCATTTTGATCCACCAGGAATTGCGGCAAGGGATCTGCAGGAATGTCTTACTTTACAATTGAAACGAAAGGATATAAATAATCCGATTATTCAGAAAGCGATCCTTATTGTAGAAAATTACCTGGATGAATTTACACGGAAACACTACGATAAACTGGAAAAATCGCTGAACCTGAGCAGCGAAGATCTAAAAGAAATTATTGCAGAAATACTCAGGCTAAACCCTAAGCCCGGAGACTCTAATCAGGTAACCACCAAACAATTGCAAATTATCCCAGACTTCCATGTATCGAACAATGATGGCATACTGATTCTTACACTCAACTCAAAGAACGCGCCTGAATTGCGCGTAAGCCGTTCTTATATCGACATGTTTGATCATTATGATAAAGCAGCACAGAAAGATAAGAAGTTAAAAGAGGCAGTTCAGTTTGTAAAACAAAAACTCGATTCAGCCAAATGGTTTATTGATGCCATTAAGCAAAGACAACAAACTTTGCTTAAAACCATGAATGCCATTATGCAATACCAGTATGAGTACCTGCTAACTGGTGATGAGCGTAAAATGCGCCCAATGATCCTGAAAGATATTGCCGATAAGATTGACATGGATATTTCTACTGTATCCAGAGTAGCCAACTCTAAATATGTGCAAACAGAATTTGGCACTTTTCTGTTAAAATCCTTCTTCTCAGAGGCCATCCAGACAGAAAGTGGCGAAGAAGTATCTAATAAAGAGGTAAAGAAAATTCTGGAAGATTGCATAGGTAATGAAGACAAGCGCAAACCCTTGGCAGATGAAAAACTAACCGAAATTCTAAAAGAAAGAGGTTACAACATTGCACGCAGAACAGTAGCGAAATACAGAGAACAGATGAATATTCCTGTAGCCAGATTAAGAAAAGAGTTGTAAGTTTTCTCTTGTGGCAATCACCAGCGTATTACCACATTCTGGTAGTACTAAATACTTCGTACACGTTATTGAGCTGTAAACCGAGTACGATTTCGTGACTGCCATTACTTACCTGATTTAATCCCGAAGTAGTAAAATCGTATGCGTAGGTAAGGTTTAGGAGTTTATTAATGTTTACACCTGCCAAAGCTGA
This sequence comes from Pedobacter schmidteae, assembly GCF_900564155.1. NCBI lineage: Bacteria > Pseudomonadati > Bacteroidota > Sphingobacteriia > Sphingobacteriales > Sphingobacteriaceae > Pedobacter > Pedobacter schmidteae. Next base: position 5,381,181 of record NZ_LS999839.1, read on the forward strand.
AAAAGAATCATTTTTGCGGTAGCTTCCTCCTACCCATAGCCTGTCTTTAAAAGCCATTTTCAGATTGATATCTATCGAAGCGGGTGCAGGACTAACTTGTTTTACCATTATGGAAGGTGTAGCAGAAATCACATCATCAACATACAAACGGTAGCCCGCAGTTACAAAAAAATGAGGTACTTCTTTACCTGTAGTATAATTAGGATCGCTGGTAAACGATAGTTTTTGTGGCAGAATCTGTTGAACAGAAGCTCCGGCAAACAGGCGCCCACTGTAAAGCCATACCCCAAAACCAAGATCGGGTTTAAGTTGACTGCTGATGCCATTTGAAATAGCCGGATCAGTACGGGTCTGATCTTCAAAGTTTAGCGCATTAATGTCTAAGGCCACCCGGCTTACCCCGGCGGCCACCCCTACCGATAGGTTGAATGTATTGTTGAGCCGGAGGTGATAGGCATAAGTTAAATTTGCATCAAGCCTGGATAGCGGTCCGATCTCATCATAAACGGCCGTAACACCCATCCCGTGATGCGCCGGTGAAGCGGTATAGTTCTGCATATAATTACGGCTCATCGGATCGTCACCTTTATCGGGCAGTGATAATGCATTTTTCCAGAGATAATCAGCACCAAGATTCCAGTGAGCTGTAACAAAAGAGGTTTGTGGAGCATTGTCAATTCCTGCCCACTGTTTTCGATACCCCACCTTTACATCTGCATAATTTTCTATACCGCTTATAGCAGGGTTTAACAGGTAGTTATTAAATATATACTGTGTATACTGCGGTTTTTGCTGCCCAAAACAACAATAAACCAACAGGCCTTGCAAAAGTGTCAGCCAGACTAAGCGTTTCATTTTATCTGATCAATGTTAATGATCCCGTTATTGTTTTTTTTCCATTTCCTGGATTGACCACATAGTAATATGTGCCTACCGGCAAAGGTTTTCCCTCATAATTTCCATCAAAAGGTATTGAATATCCCTGACTAAAAAAAATTTTTTCTCCATAGCGGTTAAAAATATTAACTGTTACCTTAGGATAGGATTCAAGATGATTTATTTTCCAGACGTCATTTACACCATCGCCATTTGGGCTAAAAGCATTTGGAGGAACAATTTCGCGTAAGACATGGAGTCTTACCTGTACCGTTTCATCACAATTTAGCACAGAGGTGACCGTAAGTGTATATACCCTGTCATCATCTGCAGTAATTACCGGATTCAATACATCATCTTTATCTAAACCTTTGGCTGGCGACCATTTGTATTTTAAGCCCGCCTCTGTTACCGATGCTTTTATTTGTACGGTACCATCAATAAATGCGTATATATCGGTAGGAATATCCACATTTGGTATAGGATTTACAGTTATCGTTTGCTGCTTAAAATCCACACAACCATTATTTGCCGTATAGGTATAGATTATATCCCAGGTTCCTACACCGGCGCGGCGAGGATCAAAAAGACCTTCAGGTGTAATCGCCTTGCCCGAAAAAACACCATTTCCCGGAACGCTTCCGGTTTCTTCGGCTGACAACTGGATTTTACCGGCATTGATACAAATGGGACTTAAAGCATCAAATTTCACAACAGGTGCAGCATGCAAAGTAATGCTCTGTACCATTTCATTTTTACACGGTCCGTTTACGTCACCCGAATAGGCAATTAGCTTTAACTGGACAGTTTTAATTAAGGGAGCAGTAAAGGCCGGATAATTTAAAGGGTACGTGGCATTGTTTTCCGGATGTTGCTTTTCTGCAACTTTTACACCATCTATATACCATTCTAGTCTGGTAATTTCGCCGAAACCAACTACAGATGAAGCATCCTTAACCAGAAATTCTTTATTGCTGCATAAATTAGCGGCATCCAAAACCTGAAATGAAGCAGACGGTGTAGCCCCATTTACCCGAAAAGGTTTCGACTGCGTAATACTACAGCCCTCGGCAGTAGTTACCGTAAGTGTAACCATATAATTTCCGGTTGCCTGGTACTTATGAGTTCCATTGGCCACCGTAGCCGTATTCAGCACACCGGAAGTGGGGTCTCCAAAATTCCACAAATAGGTCAGACCGGCAGTGCTGCCATCGGCATTAGCTGATTTGTTATTAAACATCACCGCAGCATCGCTGACACATGCATCTGGTGTTTCAAAATCAAGGAGCGGTAAGCGGTTAATAGTGACCTGTTTCTCGCTTACCCTACTACTACACCCCATGTCCGTCTCTACTGTCAAAGTAACCTGATATATCCCTGGACTGGAAAAAGTATGCACAGGATGCTGATCAGTAGATACATTCGGGTTAGATGTACCAACATTACTATCCCCAAAATTCCAATGCCATTTGGTAATGGTACCTTCATTGGGTACCGACTGATCGGTAAAAGTGATGGTTCTGGTTTCGCAGGAAGGTGTAGTAAATTTAAAATCAGCAACGGGCAACTTACTGACGTGTATAACTGTTGGCGGGCTAACCATTGATGCACATCCCGTTTCACTTTCTACCCATAATTTAACTATGTAATCGCCCCCATTTTGATATTTGTATTCGAATGGAGCAGCCGATCGCTGTATCAATTCGGGGCTGCCATCGCCAAAATCCCAATGCCATTTTATGATATTTTTTCCGTTAGCAACACTTTCATCTGTAAAAGTAACCGGTGTTCCGGCACATACTTGTTGTATATTACTCGAAAATTTCGCGGTAGGCAGATCAAAAACTTCAAAATCAAGTGTAATTTCATCATTTGGATCGCAGCCGGATGGATTTGGGTTCACAACTTTTGCTTTTACAGTATGTGCTCCCGGTTGGGAAAATGGAAGGCTATGACTATAGTTATACTTGTATACGGTAATACCATTTATTAAATCAGTGACCGGAACCGGAGCTGAAATTGCGGTTTCTTCTGCTCCATCGATGGTCCAGCTTAAACTCAAGGCAGGATAAGGCAACACTAAGGTTAAGTTTATGCTTTCTCCAACACAAACATCCGTCTTCTCGATATGGGTTATAGCATCTGAAATCTGCAGATTCTGATATAAATTTTTAGCATCGGCACCAGCCAGATAACCGTAGGATTCTACATTTCCATAGCCATAAGCAATAGCTGAAAATCCACCATCCGCCATTAATGTATGAGTGGGATTGGTATTGGAACGAAGGGTTACGTCCTCCTGAAGATAAGCGTATCCACTATTTCCAATCGGCCTGAATATACCTTCCGGCGGTAATCCGTTGATGGTAAAAGAAGCTTTAAACTCATCTTTAATAATTACATTAATGTAATGCTGCGTAATATTTGTAGGTGGATTGGTCTGATTTCGACGAGCCGAATAAACAGTGATTTTAGATAAGGTTTGTTCCACAGGATTTAACACCGTCATTTCCGGATCTCCCGGATGCGGAATCGGTGAATTATTGGGTAGACCTACATTGGAAGGATCACAGCCCTGGCTGATCTGGTATTGCACCACACTGATGGGTTCTGATGCCTTAATACTATTTCCTTCAGCAGATGTAAATTCGTAATAGCTTCCTTTATTAAATGGCACAGTAGCAACAGCGGCTCCGTTTATGCTTAATGTAGTATTATCTTTACTAAAATACACTCTGAACACATCGTAGGGCTTATGAATAAAAGGCGCTGTAATAAATTCCTTTCCCCAGGCAGTAACGGGATAAAGTTGCTGATAGAGGTTATCACCGCCAGAACCTGAAGTAGTGGAGCTATTGCAAAAACCTACCCATGTACTTCCCGAAAAAACAGCGATAGGCTTGCATATCCCATTGGCACCGGCAACAGACACAATATGTGAACCGGAAAGGTCATCATCAGACTGGTACTGATAGATATCACCTTTTTGAAGTGATTTGGTAAATGTTTGTCCTGCTGCATGGTTTCCATTCAGCTCGCTGGCCTTTGGAGTAATCTCGACAAGGGTATTGTCTTCAACAGCTATTATGGTAAATTCTGAACGAGAAGGGCCTGCATTTTGTCCCGTCTGCTTGTTTTGTATATAGCTGGTCGTATAATATTCTCTGCCCAATACCTTTGCCGGCAAAACCAGCGTAGCGGCCGATCGGGCAGCTTTAAAAATATGTGCATAAACTACTACAGGTTTTTCAGCGATGACTTGAATGGCATGACCAGTTTCGACCACATCTGATGAACCTATATACACGTTGGATATAACCGACGGATCAATAGCTATTGCCTGAACAGCATTAGCCGAAATTGTAAAAGGCGAACCAGGAATATTGACTCCACCAATTCTTACTTCAGCTATTGTATTTACGTCGGAAGTGACGTACAAATACATCTTGGATGTAGCACCATCGATATGCCCTGTATAAGCTATCCAGAACTCAGTGCCTTTATTTGAAGTATTCTGGGCTTCCGCATTTATCAATGGGAAGACAAAGAGCGCCCATATCATTAAAACCCATCTGTACATAAATCTTAGTTATCCTTATAGGATAACTAAGATAACAGATTTTGCCTTAATAAAAATTCAAGTTGCTGATTTGCTAATAATAATTTCGCAGTGAGGTCCCGGTTTTCTTTTCTAAGCATATAAATTTCATATGCTTTTTCAATATTGATTTTCAAATCGGCTTCCATCCAGGGTTTCTGGATATAGCGATACACCTGCCCCTTATTAATGGCATCAATTACTGCATCGATATCCGTATATCCAGTCAGGATCATCCTGATCGGATCAGGATGTTTCTCTAATATGGAAGCCAAAAATTCCACACCAGTGGTTTTCGGCATTCTCTGGTCGGTAATGATGACATGAATTTCTTCCTTATCTAAAATAACTCTGCCTTCATCAGCAGATTCAGCCGTAAAAATATTATACAACCTCCTATAAGTGGCTTTAAAAGCACTTAAATTGTGAGGTTCGTCGTCAACATAAAGGATATTCACATTCATTTGTCTGGAAATAAAAGTTAAAAATACTTTTTTATTATTACTCTTAAAAGCCTATTTTTAGTTCTTTCATTAATTTACCTATTTTTTTTTATTTTTATAGCATACATACATTAAAAAAATGCAGTCTCCAGCTCATCCGAATTTAGATTTTGAAGCACTAATTAACAATACGAAACAATTAAATACACTCTACAAGCCTGTATTATTTAATACCAAAAACAATACCGAAAAACAAAATCTTGGTCAAATTTTAGCAAAAAAACCTTATATACAAGTCTTTGACAGCATTGCATCACAAATAGAAGAGCTGATCAAATGTTTGAAGCCAGGCATCCCCCCTACAGAATTAAAGAAAGCTGCCGAAAACCATCGTGGTTTAACACCACTGAAAGACTACGGCATATGGGTTTATTATCCATGGTCTGAAAAGTTAGTACATATTTTGGATGAAGCAGAATTTACCATTGTACGTACCAACAGAAACAAACATAAAATAACCAACGAAGAACAAATAGCGCTTTCACAAAAAAAAATTGGTGTAATGGGTTTGTCTGTTGGGCAATCTGTTTCCCTGACACTGGCTATTGAAAGAGGTTTTGGAGAACTGCGCATTGCAGACTTTGATGAGCTTGACCTTTCAAATTTAAATCGCATCCGTACGGGCATACATAATATAACCTTGCAAAAAACAGTTATTGTAGCAAGGGAAATTGCAGAGCTTGATCCTTTTTTAAATGTAGTATGTTTTCACGAAGGTATTACCGATGACAATATGGACGACTTTTTAACCAAAAACGGAACATTAGATCTATTGATTGATGAATGCGATAGTTTTGATGTAAAGATCAGTGCCCGGCAAAAGGCAAAGGCCCTGGGCATTCCCGTTTTAATGGAAGGCAGCGATAGGTGCACCATTGATATTGAGCGTTTTGATCTGGAACCGGAAAGACCAGTGCTGCATGGCTATGTTGATCACATCGATATGAGTGCCTTTAAGTCGCTTAAAACTTTGGATGAGAAGGTACCTTACATAGCCCCCGTTACAGGCATTGAAACCCTGTCGCCTAGAATGAAAGCTTCTGCAGTAGAAATCATGAGTACTATATCTACCTGGCCTCAGCTAGCCAGCGCAGTAACCTATGGCGGAGGGATTACCGCAGATCTGTCGAGAAAAATCCTTTTAGGAAATTTAAAATTGTCAGGCCGGTTTTTCATCGACATGGATGAATTAATTGCAGATGAAAAACCTGAAAAAGTAGTATCAGATGAATTGCGTATTACCCAACTGAGCGGTGAAGAAATTAAACAATATTTTTCTACTCATCAGATCCCTGAACTGGTTAATGGGCATGCACTTTCGGAAGAAATGATTGCCAAACTGATTGCCTCGGCAGGTAAAGCGCCTTCCGGTGGCAATAACCAACCATGGCATTGGCATTATGAGCGCAATACCTTACACTTGTTTTTAAACCGGCATGTAGCAGGCGCTTATCTGGATCCTGACTACCTCTCCTCATATGCTTCTTTAGGTGCTTCAATACAAAACCTGCTGTTGGAAGCATCCGTAAATGGCTTAAGTGTAAATTGGAAATTTACGCCAGAGCTGTTCCCTAATCACATTGCATCTTTCAGTTTTGCTGAAAATCATGTGGCCAGCGATAGTGAGAAAAATCTGGCTTCCCAAATCAGGAACAGACATACCAACAGAAAATTTGGTCTGTCTCAGGATATCAGCCAGGCTGATATGGATCAGTTAAAAGCCTTGATTTCTGCTGATGAAATTGGTCTGCACTGGGTTACGGAAGCTGCAGACAAAACCGTCTTAGGAGATATTTCGGGACAAGCAGATCTATTGCGTATGTTTATTCCTTCGGCACATGAAGATTTTATCAGAAAAGAAATGCGCTGGAATCAGGAACAGATAATGGAGACTGAAGACGGCATTGGCATAAATACCCTTGATCTGAGCAATCAGGATCAGATTGGTCTGAGATTGATGAAAGACGAAAGAGCAGTTGAATTCCTAAAAAAAATAAAAGGCGGCAATGCCTTTAAATACCTTGCTTTAAAGCAATTCCAATCATCCCCCGCAATTGGCCTAATTACTTTACCACAGCACAGCCCTCTCGACTATTTAAAAGGAGGTATGGCAGTTGAAAAACTGTGGCTGGCAGCTACCGCATTAGGCTATCAAATTCATCCCGTAAATGTTCCGTTAATTTTCTTTTACAAGAACAATGCAAACCAGTTGAGCGATCTTCCGGAAGAGAGCAGAACACAAATTTTTAATTTACATGAAAAATTAAAGCATTTGTTTAAAATAACTGATAATATTGCAGAAGTATTCATGTTTAGAATATTTAAGGCAGAATCATCACCGCAACGTACAATTAGAAAAACTTTAAATAAAACTTTATCCATTGGAAGAGCATAAAACGCACATCAATAAGCTTTATTTTAAAGCTTTTAGGGCCGTAGATAACCGCGAGGGCTGCATGAAATTTATTGAAGGGCATACCCATGTGTTGGAAATATTTGGAATTACAAAAATTACCTCGGCAAATATAGACTGGGTGCTTAACCCGGGAGTGTATGTGGTACTGGTAAGTGCCGAAGAAAATGGGAAAGCCCTTGCAGGAAGCCGGGTACATGTTGCCGATGGCGTAATCCCACTCCCAATTGAGACAGCTGTTGGAGATATGGACAACAGGATATATGATATGGTGGCCGACCGCGTTGCCAATGGAACCGGCGAGCTTTGCGGGGTATGGAATTCCTGGGAAATTGCCGGTTTAGGTGTAGGCAGCTGGGTACTCAGTCAAATTACAGTAGCGCTTTCCAGCTTGATCGGCCTGCAGTCGCTATTTGGTCTGACTGCCCCCGCGACTTATAGAAATGCTGTTAGAGGAGGCTTCAGGGTAGTAAAAGAGATTGGTATAAACGGTAAGTTTTATTACCCAAAAGAAGACTTGACTGCAACAGTAGTGCTAAATGATGAATTGGATACGCTACCTACTGCGACCCAGGAATCTCACGACTTTGTTATGGCCTTAAGAAAGGACCCTAAGCAGACCATTGTTTTGCCAAATAAGACAAACGATGGATTTATAGACATGCATATTGATATTGTGATATGACAAAAGAGTTTTATAAGAAACTATTGTTCTTTTTCCTCTGTTTAACTTATTCTTTTTTTTCAAGAGCAGCCGCTCCGGATGGAGGCAAGGACTCATTAGTTAACATTACCCAAAAGTCTGCGATTTTAGTTGACTTTCCGGATAGTGCTTCTATTGATTGGGTCCTTAAAGCACAGGACAAATTTAGGCCTCTAAATGCACCATTTATCAATTTTGCCGAGGTTAGTAAAGCTGTATGGCTCAAAACGACCTCCATGAATCTTTCGGAGATACCCAATGTGAGTATCATGATAGATCAGGCCAGGATGAAAATCTCAGATATCTATTTTGTAAAAGATAACCAGGTGCTTTATAAAATCTTGAGCAAGCCATACAGTACCATTGCTGATCTGGAATATCCTGGTAACACCAAAAGCCATCTTATTCCGCAGGCAGTAGTGGCACAGCAACCCGATATCATTCTTAAATTATATTCGGACGAAATTGTAATTGCACCTGTTTTTTTGGCTCCTAAATACGAATTTGATAATATTTTTGCGCAACGCGATATATTTTTCGGAATGTATGCAGGGGTCATGATCATCATGTTCACCTATAATCTGTTCTTATATTTCAGCATTAAAGACAGCAGTTATCTGAATTATATATTCTGCATCTTTTTTACCTGGGCTACTCAAACAGCGCTACAAGGGTATTTCACAAAATATTTGCTGGTGAGCGATGGTTGGTTAAACAACATCTCTGTGTGTTTGTTTGCCAATTTGGGCCTTGTGGCCTCCATTATGTTTACCCAGTCTTTCCTCAATACAAAGGTAAATGCACCTAAGAACCACAAAATCATCAATATACTGCTTACATTATCCATTATTAATACACTGTTATTGTTGGTAGGCTTTAAGCAATTCTCATTTATTGCTATGCAAATTCTGATTTTGGCGGGTTCTATCATTGGAACTTATACAGCATATCAATCCTTCTTTCACAAGAAATTTAAGCCGGCCGGGTATTATCTGGCTTCCTGGTCTTTCTTATTTTTTGGGATGCTGGTTTTCATTTTAAAAGATTACGAGATACTCCCATACAATAATTACACCACTTATGCCGTACAATTTACGTCGGTTATTGAGGTAATGCTACTTTCTTTTGCCCTTGCCGACAGGATAAATTTCTTTAAAAAAGAAAATGAAATCGCTCAAAAACGGGCTTTATTGATTTCTAAAGAGAATGAGCAATTGATATTGCAACAAAACATAGAATTGGAGAAAAAAGTAAATGAACGGACTGAAGCGCTTCAGGAAACCAACAATAACCTGAACGATGCACTAAGCAACCTGAAAGAAGCACAGTCGCAATTGGTAGATGCAGAAAAGATGGCTGCATTGGGACAATTGACGGCGGGTATTGCCCACGAAATCAATAACCCTATCAATTTTGTCACTTCCAACATTAAGCCTTTACAATTAGATATAGACGATTTGAAGGAGGTAATTTCCAGATATGAAAATGTCGACTTTTCATCACCTCAGGTAGAAGAACAGTTAAAGGAAATAGACGCCTTTAAAAAGCAAATCGATCTGGATTTCATCAACAATGAAATTGAATCATTACTGGTTGGTATTACGGACGGGGCAAAAAGAACTGCCGAGATCATTAGAAGTTTAAGAAATTTCAGTCGACTTGATGAAGATGATCTGAAACCTGTTGACCTTAATGAAGGCTTACATTCGACTTTGGTATTGGTGAGAAACTCCCTTCCTGACAACCTAAAAGTGATTAAGAACTTCGGAAACTTACCTAAGGTAGAGTGTTTGCCTGGAAAGATAAATCAGGTATTCATGAACCTGATATCCAACGCCGTACAAGCCATAAAATCGAATGGAAAAGACAGAGAAGAAGAGTTTTTGACGATTGGTACGCACTATGAAAACGACAATGTGATCATCAGTATCAAGGATACCGGTACCGGTATGACTGATGAGGTTAAACATAAAATATTTGAACCTTTTTTCACTACAAAAGAAGTTGGCGAAGGAACAGGTCTAGGTTTATCAATTGTTTTTAGTATAATTGAGAAACATAAAGGTCATATTGATGTTCTCTCCGAAGTAGATCAAGGTACAGAATTCATCATTACCTTACCTGTAAATACAACACAATAAGCAAACGCGTACTATGAGTGCACCCAATGTAAGAGTTCTATATATTGATGATGAGGAGAACAATCTTCAGGCTTTTAAGGCAAGCTTTAGGCGACAGTATGAAATTTACACTGCCATATCAGCTGCCGAGGGGTTAAAGGTACTGCAAAACGTTTCTATACAGGTAATTCTGGCCGACCAGAAAATGCCAGGTACAACTGGCGTGGAATTCTTTAAAAGTATTACCGACACCTACCCTGATCCAATCAGGATATTGCTGACCGGTTATACAGATATTGAAGCGCTTGCTGATGCGATAAACCATGGAGATATTTACCGTTATATTACCAAGCCATGGAATGATCTGGAGTTACATAATTCCATTAAAAATGCATATGACGCATACAGGGCTAAAATTGACCTTAGAAATAAAGTAGCAGAACTGGAAAAAACAAATGACGAGTTAAATCGGTTCATCTATAGTATCTCTCATGAACTGAGGGCGCCATTGGTATCGGCCATGGGTATCGTAAATCTGGTAAAAATGGAAGGTCTTTTTAACTCCAGTGGCGAATACTGGGGTCTGATAGAAACTTGTTCCAACAAACTGGATTACTATATTCAGAAAACACTTCAGTACTATAAAAATAATAAAACAGTTTCTGAAAATACGCCTGTCGATTTTAATGAGTTAATACCTGGTTTGATAGAATTATATACCTATGCAGACAAGGAGACTACGTTTACAGTTAATATAGATCAGAAAGAAGTTTTTTGCGGTGATGCTTTCAGAATAGAAGTTATACTGGGTAACCTGATTTCAAATGCCATAAAATATCAAAAAGAAACAGAAGTAAACAAAAAAGTAAACATCAATATTGAGGTTAAAAGGGAACAGGTAGAAATATCAATTACCGACAATGGCATGGGCATTCTGAACGAACACTTAGAAAAGATATTTACCCAATTTTTCAAAAGTAAAGTGAACCATGGTAGCGGATTAGGATTATTTATTGTTAAAGAAGCACTAGATAAGATTAATGGGAAAATTGCCGTAAGCTCTGATCCGGCTGAAGGTACTACCTTTAAAATAACCATCCCTAATGTTAGATAACCAAAAAACAGTTTTATTAATAGATGATAATCTGGTTGATTTAAAAATCAATTCAAAAATCATCAAAATATCAAACCTGTTTGACGAGATTATTACGTGTCAATCAGGAGAAGAAGGCCTTGCTTATCTGAGAAAGACCTTAAATGACGCCGGAAAATTACCTGACCTCATTTTATTGGATATACAAATGCCAGATATGGACGGCTTTGATTTTTTGGAACTTTATAAAAAAATGCCAAAAAAACTAACTGAAAAGTGCTTGATTGCTATGCTCTCCTCCACACTAGACTATGGGGATATCAAAAAAGCTGAAGCCAGCTTTCACGTTATTAAATTATTAAGAAAGCCGCTTTTCCCTAAGGAATTGGAAGATCTCTTAAAAAAATACTTTAGCACATAGAAAAGCGGAAGGCTTATTGTAGGTGTTTTTTGTTATTTTAGCTACAGATAATATTTAATAATGAGCGAAGAACCTGTAAACCGATCTTTTGGAATTTTAAAGAGCCTGAAAAAATTAATCTTTGAAGACAGTACCGAAGACGCCTCTTCCGTACAGTCGGCCCAAGCTATAAATCAGTCTGCCGAAGCTAAAACGACTGAAAATGTAACAAAAAATCCGCAGACCAATCTAACGCAAAACACATCAGATTTGCCGGTAACAGATGTCAAACAAATGAAAATTAAAGTACTCGAAATTCTGGAAAAGATTAACGAGCCTGGTATTGATTTTTTTGAAGTGTGGAATGCCGCCGCGGAAATGGGTACTGTAGATGTGAATTCGATAAAAGCGGCTTATACTTCATTAAGGTATGTGGATAAAACCTTAACCAAAGATAAGCTGCTGCTTACCGGAAAAAAATATGCTACCGGACTTAAAGAGATTATTGACAAAGAAACCGAAGACAAACAGCTACAAAAGCAAAATATTGAACAGAACCTGGTTAAAGAAAAAGCCAGTCTGAGTGATGAAATTTCCCAGATAGAAAACAATATCAATCAATTGCGCGAAAGACTAAGCCTGAAACAAAAGGATTTAAAAGAAATAAATAGCAAATATGCCCCCGAACTGGAAAGCATATCACATAAAATAGCCATTGGAAACACAGCTGTAACTGAAGTTATTACAGACATCAAAAATGCGTTAACAATGATTGAAAACAATATCAACTCATAAAATAAAAATTAACCTGCTTACCTTATGGAAAACAAAAGTCAATATGTAAACATTCCTGCAGAATTAAAAAGCCAGCTTCCTATTTTCCAGGTACTGGGCGATCATTTGCCAAGCCAGCTTCAAACACCTGAAGCTAAAAAGACCATCTCCAGCATTTTTTTCTGGGCCCTGATATTGGGTGGTGCTTTTGCATTCTTTAAATTCCTGCCCATTATGCTGGAATATGCCGGTAAAAGCATTCTGCTGGTTATTTTTAGTATTATCCTGATTGTTTTATTGTTATTGGCGCCCAAAATCATTAGTCTGCTGCATAGGCTGGGCACGCTTCTTTTGTTTAAAGGTGAAAAAGCCATTATTCGTGGCAATCCTATTGAAACCCTGCAGTTGCTATCAAAAGATGCCAAAGACACTTTAAAAAGAGTGAAAGAAAAAATTGCCAATGTTGATGGGGTTCGCATAGATATGATTCAAAGTGGAGAAACTGCACAAAAAACAGCGGAAGAAAAATATACTTATGCAAAACGTTTTACCGTTGAAGCAGCCAATCTGGATGAAAAAGCCAAACAGGAAGCGGCAGGTAACAACAGTGAAAAAGCTAACGAATATGGACGGGATGCCAAGGAAACGCGTACCAAAGCCTTCCTGCTAGGGAAAGAAGGAGAAGCCGAGGAGCAAAATGCCAGAAGTTACGTGCAATATGCAAATCAGTTTGCCAAGGTACTGGAAGTATTAAAAGACAATGAAAGTGCTGCGCGTATTTACGTAAGTACGTTAGACAGCAGCATTTCTATCATTTCTAAAAAACTGGAGGCCACTCAGAAAATGAAAAATGCTACGGATGGACTGGCAGAAGTATTTAATATTAAGGATGGATGGGTATTTCAGGAAGCCATGAACGCAGCTACTGGTGCCATAAGTCAGAACATTGCATCTATTCGTTCCAATCTTGATTTCCTTGATCAGAACAACAACATCACCGTTGGCAGCGCTCCTTCGCAAAGCGAGTTGGAAGAATTTATCCACAAGGTAGATGAACGCAACTTGAAAATGCTTAATGTTAGCCAGATGGCAGATTCGTCGTATGAACTAAAACCGAATGAAAAAGTAGATAAAGGTTTTAGCCTTTTAGATTAAATTATAAACCCTCAACCTATTATAAAAAATGGAAGAACAATCAACATGGGCCAGATTACGCTGGCCAATAAAAGCCATCATTATCGCCCTCCCTATTATTGGTGTAGGCTATTGGGCAATGCAAAGCGGCAAATTTGATGCTGCGCAAGGCAATACATTTGGAACGGATACCACAGCGACCGTACAACAGGGAACACCGCCAACGGTTAGCAATGATGATAAAAGAACATTTAATTATACCCCCGAAAAACCGGTAGACGGTGAATACAAAGGCGTGGTAGAAGTTGGCGCCTCGGGTTTTAATTCATTTGTGGTAAATATAGATAAAGAAAAACGTTGGGAAATTATCTCCAAAGACTTTGGTAAATCTTTCGTTTATGAAGGTATGGCCAACACTGCAGACATCCGCACAGGCTTAAAAGATTATATCGGCGCCATGTTTGATAAAGGTGTAAAATCAAAAAATATTCATTTTGTAATTAGCTCCGGAGCACAAAAAGAACCTAAAACGGCAATCATTTCATCTGAGCTAAAAAAGATGGGTTACATCGTTAACCTGGTTACTGCCGAGCAAGAAGGAAAACTAGCCCTAAAATGTGTATTACCTAAAAGCTATTATGATAACTCTTTTGTAGTGGATATTGGTTCGGGAAATACAAAAATATCCTGGATGAAAGGTGATGTACAATCAGTAGAAGCTCCTGGGGCCAAATATTACGAAAAGGATATGAAGGATGATGCAGTTTATGCTGAAGTTAAAGCTATTGCTGAAAAGATCCCTGCAGCAAATCGTGATATATGCTTCATTATTGGAGGAGTTCCTTATGAACTGGCCAAACAAACCAGAGCAGGCGAAGAGCGCTTCACGGTGTTAAATGATCCGGAAAAATACGGCACAGATAAAATAAAAGTAAAAAGTGGTGTAAACATATACAAGGCAATTAAAGACGCTACCAAATGCGATACGTTTGTATTTGATTGGGATGCCAATTTTACCATCGGTTTCCTTTTATCCATCAAATAAAAGTACCCGGACAATTTTATTTTGCTTACAGCGAATAAAAAATGGTTGCGACAAATATTTGTCGCAACCATTTTTTGTAGATAATAGCTATGATACCAATTAAGCTAAAAATTCAACACACAGTATATCAAACAGAAAGAAAAACCCGAATAAAATATACGGAAGAAATTTTGTGATATCAGGAAAAAGCGTTAATATTGCGCCCTGCTAAGGCAGAAACAGTACCGGGGCCATTAGCTCAGTTGGTTAGAGTAGAAGACTCATAATCTTTTGGTCGATGGTTCGAGCCCATCATGGCCCACTAATTAAAAAAGCCGTTTTTCGATAAGAAGAACGGCTTTCGTTTATTCAACTTTTTTACTTTTCTGTTTCTATCTTATTCTGTAAGCTTAAAGTTAATTCGAGTGCCATCTGGAATGTCTTTTATCTGTTCTCCGATCTGTCCCGATATACTGAAGTGGACATAGATATCGGTAGGCTTAATGTTATCTACCACATACTCTCCGCCTAGCGCAGGCATCAGCTTGAAGCTATAAACCTGTTCCTGTTCTAATTTTTGCCCGCTCGTTATCAACTCCTCGCAAAGATGTGGAAGCAACCAAGTATTAACGTTTTCTTCATCCAGTAATAACCGATGAAACTTTTCTAACGATTCTGCTACCTTATTTAGGTTGAAAGAGCCGGTATCAAGCCAGTTGACACCTCCTTCATTATCAGTAAAGAAAATGTCTCCAAACAAAGTGATATATAACACTTCTAACTGCTTAGGCAGAATCCAATTCCAATCAGAAAGAACACTTTCAATGTTAATCTTACTCTTATCTTTTATATAACTCGTAAACTGTCCAATCATACGATACTAATATCAAACTTTAAATTGATCTCTCCAATAGGTGTTGTGGGAGGCACATAAAGTAGCTGCCTATTAATGTAACTTTATCCTATCTCTATTTTTTTGGTAGTTACTTTTTTATAGTTTTGATTAAGTCCTTTATGATCTTGTCATTTATAAAAGTATACAACAAAGAAGAAACAGAGTTTGGAAGTGAGAATAATGGCGGTTGGGTAAAATAACCAAAAAACAAGACGGGTATTTTTTTTCCCCCAATGTATAAATATGCAACAGATTTCTGGAGAAACAATTCAATATCTGGGATTGCAATTAGGTTAATTAATGAGAATGGTGACTTTAAATCCTATGGTCAATCAGATTTAGGTAAACCTGCTTCGGTTACTCAAACGGATCAAAAAGATTCTAAGTTTGAAATTATAAGCATCCACAAAAGGAAATCTGACTATCTATTAGAAGCTAAGTTTAATTTAACCGTTTTTGATGACAATAAACAGATACAAAAAATTGAGAATGGTTATTTAAGGTTTAGCGTGCTTAAAACTTATTAGAATTATAAAAAGCACTCGAATTACATTTTAAATACCTTTGTGTTTTTTTTGCCAAACCAGCAATTAAACCTAAATCAGACAAGAAATGGTTCGAGAAGCACCCAGTTGGGGCCCACAAAACAAAAAGCTTAATCTTAACTGATTAGGCTTTTTTTCATTAAAGCCCTTTTTAGTATTTGAAACACTTAAAACGCGGTTTCCATGTTAAAACATCAAATATATTTTATCTTTCCTTCCGATTAATATAATAAATGACGTTATTAGTCTAACAAACACAACTTAATATTATTTTATAATTAATATGAAAAAAGCGCTCGTGTTTTTTTGGCTGATATTTTTATTTTCTGCCATCGGATATCTATTTTGGTACAACGACATCATCTACCAATTGCCAACTCCTGTTCCAAAAGACTATAAATCAACGGAGACTGGAACTTTGATCGTTAACAAAGCTTTGAGCAATAACCATAGTAAACCAATTTTTCTCCATTTCTTTAACCCCGACTGCCCCTGTTCACGATTTAACATGAAGCATTTTAAATCACTGGTTAAAGAATATGGCCATCGTGTTGATTTTAAAGTCGTGGTATTGAGTCCAAAATCTTTTACTTCAGAAAACATACAAAATAAATTTGGTCTTCAAATCCCCATTCTATTTGATAAAACCCTTGCCACAGCATGCGGTGTGTATTCTACTCCTCAGGCAGTTTTACTGGATCAGGATCAACATTTATATTACAGAGGCAACTATAACACCACTCGTTACTGTACAGATGAAAAAACCAGCTTCGCAAAAATAGCACTGAATGGTTTGTTAAAAAAACAAACTGATTTGGTTTTCAGTGATGCAGCACTAAAATCCTACGGTTGTACTTTGCCAGACTGCAAATAATAATTAATCTTTGAACTGATTTAAATAATGGTTTCGAACAATCATAGCACTAATTCTGATAGCCAAAACCGTTTACTTTTCCTGGGCGTTAAGGAAAGAACGGATCGTTTAATGAATTATTTTTTATGGGGATACTTTATAGTTGGGTTGATCTTTGCGCAATTTTATGATACCTGGTTAATTGCATTTGGAATAGGCGGTCTTTCTTTGCTGGCTTATTATTCCGTGAAATATTTTTTGCCCTCATCCGATCTTTATCAATACGTTTTAAGCTCAGCGCTGGGCATTTTTATGGCGCAGTTTATTTACCAGATGCATGGTCTATTCGAAATGCATTTCTTTGCCTTTATTGGCAGCACGCTGCTCATCACCTACGAGAAATGGAAACTACAGATACCCATGCTGATTGTGGTGATGGTTCATCATGCAGGATTTGGTTATTTGCAAAACAGTGGGGTAAACGGAATCTATTTCACACAGTTAGATTATTTTGATTTGCAAACTTTTGTAATTCATATACTGCTGTCTGCCATGATCTTTTTTATCTGCGGATTATGGGCCTATTTACTAAGAAAATCCAATGAAAGACAAGTCGCCCAAACCCTGGCAATGGCCGAGTTACAAAAAGAAGCTCAGCTCTCATCGGTTAGAAAACAGAATGAAGAGATACTGGAAAAGGCCAACCAGAAACTGAAGATATCTAATTTAGAATTGGAAAAAGCCAGAGCTGAAGCCGACCGGGCCAATCAGGCCAAAAGCATCTTTCTGGCCAACATGAGCCATGAAATCCGCACGCCGATGAATGGGGTAATGGGGATGGCGATGCTTTTAAAGGAAACTGACTTGAATAAAGAGCAATACATGTTTGCCGACGTGATTACCAATTCCGGCGAAGCATTGATTAATGTGATCAACGATATACTCGACTTCTCTAAAATAGAATCCGGCAATATGGAATTGGAGTCTGAAGACTTTAATTTGCGTAAGTGTATTGAAGATGTGCTTGATATATTCGCGGTCAAATCTGCTGAACTTCGGCTGGATTTATTGTATCATATTGAGGAAGATGTTCCTGCGCAAATTGTTGGCGATGAGCTACGGCTGAGACAAGTATTGATTAATTTGGTTGGAAACGCGATGAAATTTACCGAGCAGGGTGAGGTTTTCGTAGAGGTTTCTGTCGGGAATATTTTACAAAGTGGACAATTCGAACTGAAATTTGCAGTACGTGATACCGGTATTGGAATAGCGGCTGATAAATTAGGTAATTTGTTTAACTCGTTTTCGCAGGTTGATTCTTCTACAACCCGTAAATATGGTGGTACCGGCCTGGGCCTCGCCATCTCGGAGAAACTTGTCAAACTTATGGGTGGCGAAATTAATGTAAAAAGCAAGCTGAATCAGGGATCGACCTTCTCATTTATGATGCTTACCCAAATCGGAACTAAATTACTGTTGCCTTACGCCAATTACAGCATGACCGAACATGCAGGCAAAAAGGTAATGGTTGTTGATGATAATGCGACAAACCTGACCATTTTAAATAAACAGCTTGGATACTGGGACTTACAACCTATATCTGCCAGTTCGGCTAAACAGGCATTATCAATGCTATCGCTTGATCCAGCTATTGACTTAGTCATTACAGATATGCAAATGCCTGGAATGGATGGAGTAATGTTGGCCAAGTTGATTAAGCTGCGCTATCCATTTATTCCAATTCTTTTACTCAGTTCTATTGGCGAAGAGTTTGAAGAGAGTCAACGTGGTCTGTTTTATTCGATCATGACCAAGCCTATCCGCAAACATGTGCTTAGTAAACAAGTTTCAAATGCACTGCAGATAAGTAGGCATGCAGAAGTAGAGGAACGGATTTTTCACAACAAATTGTCTGCTGATTTTTCAGCAAATTACCCATGCACATTACTGATAGCAGAAGATAAGATCATAAACCAACTAGTAATCGTTAATATTCTTAATCGATTGGGCTATAAACCCCACGTGGTAAAAAATGGAGAAGAGGCCATTGAGGCTGTTAATGAAAAAGATTATGACATTGTCTTAATGGACATGCAGATGCCGGTGATGGATGGCTTGGTAGCCACCCGGCTGATCAGAAAAAAACAAATAAAACAGCCAGTTATTATTGCGTTAACAGCCAATGCCCTAAAAGCTGATGAACAAGATTGTTTAGATGCGGGGATGAACGATTACATTGCTAAACCCATCCGCCTGGAAGATTTGATGGATAAACTTGAAAAATGGTGTAAATAGACGCAAAACAAAAACTCATCTGAAATATACTCCTTTGTGTATCAAAATCCACTATCTTTGCCGCTCATTTTAATATCCTCATTTCGTGATTAATGTAAATAATATCTCCGTTTCATTTGGCGGGACTACCCTATTTAGTGATGTAACCTTTTCAATTAATGAAAATGATAAAATAGCCTTGATGGGTAAAAATGGTGCCGGAAAATCTACCATCCTAAAAATAATTGCCGATGCCACTAAACCGACCTCGGGTAATGTAACCGGGCCAAAGGATGCTGTAATTGCTTATTTACCACAGCATCTGCTTACCCAGGACAATGTTACCGTTTTTGAAGAGACCTCAAAAGCCTTTCAAGAGGTGCATCAGATGCAAAAAGAGTTGGATGAACTGAATGAGCAACTCACCGTTAGAACCGACTACGAAAGCGACGATTACATGAAATTAATTGAGCGGGTATCTGAATTGAGTGAGAAATTTTACTCGGTAGAAGAAATTAATTACGATGCAGAGGTAGAAAAGGTATTAAAGGGATTAGGCTTTGAACGCAAGGACTTTAGTCGGCAAACCTCTGAATTTTCGGGTGGATGGCGCATGCGGATTGAGCTCGCCAAGATTTTATTAAAGAAACCTGATCTGATTTTATTGGATGAGCCTACCAACCACATGGATATTGAAAGCATCCAATGGCTGGAAGATTTCCTGATCAACTCGGCAAAGGCAGTAATGGTCATATCACACGATCGTACCTTTATAGATAACATTACCAATCGTACAATTGAGGTTACCATGGGCCGGATATACGATTATAAGGCCAAATACAGTCACTACCTGCAGTTACGTGCCGACCGTCGTGTACACCAGTTAAAAGCATACGAAGAACAACAACGTTTTATTGCCGATAACCAGGAATTTATAGATCGTTTCAGAGGAACATACTCAAAAACATTACAAGTGCAATCCCGGGTAAAAATGCTGGAAAAACTTGAAATTATTGAGATCGATGAAGTGGATACCTCGGCACTACGTTTAAAATTTCCACCATCACCACGTTCAGGTCAATATCCGGTAATTGTTGAAGAGCTAACTAAAAAATATGGCGACCATGTGGTCTTTGAAAAAGCATCCTTAGTAATTGAGCGCGGAGAAAAAGTTGCTTTTGTAGGTAAAAACGGAGAAGGCAAGTCGACCATGATAAAATCAATTATGAATGAGATTGATTTCGAGGGTAGCTTAAAAGTGGGCCATAATGCAAAAATTGGCTACTTTGCTCAAAATCAGGCAGCATTACTAGACGAGAATTTAACGGTATTTGAGACCATTGATCAAATTCCATTAAGCGATGGAACAATAAAAATCAAAGACCTTTTAGGTGCCTTTATGTTTAGCGGCGACGATACAACCAAAAAGGTTAAGGTACTTTCTGGTGGAGAAAAAACGCGTTTGGCGATGATTAAGTTGTTACTTGAACCTGTAAATGTATTGATCCTCGATGAGCCTACCAACCACCTGGATATGAAGACCAAAGACATCATTAAAGGAGCTTTGCAAGATTTTGACGGCACCTTGATTCTGGTATCTCACGATCGGGATTTCCTGGACGGACTGGCTCAAAAAGTATTTGAATTTGGTAATAAACGTGTCCGCGAACACTTTGAAGATATTAAGGGGTTCCTGGCCTACAAGAAAATGAATAGCTTGAAAGAGATAGAGAGCACCTAAAAAAATGAAAAGCTACGCCTTCCATGCAACCATAGAAATTATAGGAATTAATCCATACGTCCAGGTGCCAGAAAATATTCTGACAGAAATTTTTACACAGGCGGGTAAAAACAAAGGACATATTCCGGTTGCCGGTACAGTAAATAAGCTCCCTTATCAACAAACCTTATTGAGGTACAGTGGCCTTTGGCGACTGTACATTAACACGGAGATGCTTAAAAATTCGCCCAAACGTGTTGGAGAGACCATTGAGGTGACAATTGTATTTGACCCATCGGACAGAACCATAAAACCACACCCCCAATTAATAGAAGCATTGAATAATAATCTGCAAGCAAAATCCAGGTTTGACAGTCTCCCACCTTCCTCACAAAAGGAAATGGTGAGGTATATCTCTTCTTTAAAAACAGAGGAAAGTAGAAATCGGAATATTGAACGCGCTATTAATTTTTTACTAGGAAAAAGTCCCTTTATAGGAAAAAAAATGCTTTAGTTCCGATGGAGATCTATACACTCCTTCCAATCTTATTTTTATCAAATCAGATCACTTTTTTAAGATTTTAGATGTTTTTTATCGTAATTCAAGATCCTATTTATATTTTGCAGCCCAATTAATAAATAAACATGGCTTCAGGTATTTTTGCGATTTTAGATGATATAGGTGCTTTAATGGACGATGTTGCGATGGCATCAAAAATCGCGACAAAAAAAACTGCAGGGATTTTGGGCGACGATTTAGCCGTCAATGCCGAGAAAGCTACCGGTTTCCTTTCTTCACGTGAACTACCTGTGCTTTGGGCAATTACCAAAGGCTCCTTCCTTAATAAAATTATTATTGTTCCCGTTGCCCTATTGTTAAATGTCTTCTTTCCAATCGCAATTAAAGTCATATTGGTATTAGGAGGTTTCTATCTGGCCTACGAAGGTGTGGAAAAGATAGTGGAATACTTTTTCCATCGTTCAAAGGGAGGACATGAGGTAACTACCGAAACAGAAAAGAATAACGATGATGCTGAAAGAACAAAAATAAAATCAGCAATAACCACCGATTTTATTCTCTCAGTAGAGATCGTAATCATTGCTTTGGGAACAGTGTTAGATAGAAGTCTATCTATACAGATCCTGACCGTTTCGGTTGTTGCGCTACTGGCCACCGTCGGTGTTTATGGTATAGTCGCAGTTATTGTACGCTTGGACGACATGGGCTACAAATTGGTAAAAAAATCCAATGAGAAAGGATTCCTGGCAGCTTTAGGTCTTTTATTGATAAAATCACTCCCAATTATTATCCAAATTTTAAGCGTTGTGGGAACAATTGCTTTGATCCTGGTTTCTGGTGGAATTTTTGTCCATAATATTGAATACTTACATCATTTATTTCCGACAATACCACCAATCATTAAAGAATTTGCGATTGGAATAATTGCCGGATTAGCTATAGTTGTCATTGTTGCCATTTGCAAAAAGGTAGCTTCATTATTTAAACGATAATCTGTTTTTTGAGCGTAGCTATCCTAGCAGTTCGCTAAACCTTTCGCCTGTTTTAACGACCTTAAATAAATAAAACACAAGACCGGAAATCCGGTATAGTAAAGCAACACCATTAGCAGCGGCAACACGCCTTCTGGTTTAACCGGATCTGTTGCATATGTTTTTATCATTAGCTGCAAACCAATATTTTTCTCGTTGGAAAATAAAACCATCGCCGTAAAATTGTATCCCAGGTGTAGCGCAAATGGCATAAGAATAGAACCGGTTTTCACAAATGACAAGGCCAGCAAATACCCCATAATTCCCGTAGAAACAAACACCATCAGCATTTGAAAAGGCTGTCCTAATATACCGTAAGAAAACCAATGATAAATTCCGAAAGCAATGGCAGAAAAAACAATAGCTTTATTCGGGCCTGAATTACGGGCAATCAGATAAAACAATGCTCCACGAAAAAGCAGCTCTTCAAAAACCACACCTTTGAGTACAAAAATCGAACTTTTCAAAAAGAGGGAAAAAGAATAACCTGGATTGAGCTTGTATGGGTTTTGTACCCATAGAGATATGCTAAAATAAAGAAGGGATAAGTAAATAAGCGGCAGCAAAAATCCGAATAGCACATGGCCTACTCCTTTACCATCATTGGGATACCAGTTTAGTGCATTCAGGCTTTGGCCAAGTGTATATTTCAGCAGCAACCAGGACAATAACAATTCAATAACAATAGCAGTCATATTTTTTTCTGTAAAAGTATATCCCTAAAATCATTTAGGATTACGACATTTACATACGCCGTAAAATGCCGTATCGTAATTGCGATGAATAATACCGAAAAAGATAAGATTGCTAAGTCGATTAAAGATGCCAGGATAAGAAAAGGCTATTCCCAACAACAACTGGCAGACCTTACACAGCTCAATCTTCGTTCAGTACAGCGTATTGAAAAGGCCGAAGTATTACCCAGGGCATATAACCTAAACTTATTGGCCAAACACCTTGATCTGGATATGGAGGTACTGGAGGGACCCAAAAATAATGTTCAGGCAATGCAGTTCGCAATTCCGAAACAAGCTGATATCTCATCTAAAAAAACCGGGAAGATGATTCTCAGCATCACCCTGGGGCTACTAATCATATTTTTGAGTGCTGCTTTTCTCGCTCAAGCCAGCAAATTTCCAGAAACAAGCTTTGAACTCTTTCTATTTTTAGCATTCATTATCGCTGTAAATGGATTAATATTTTGGCGAATATGGGGTAACTAGAATTTTGTCTATCCCTAACTACTATGGGTTTTGCTTCTTTACCAACAGAACAGAAGCCATAGGGAGTTCGTCTAGCTGAAACCTTCCTTCTCGTTTTACAAATCCCTTATCCTGAAAAAAACCAAGCAAAGGATTTTCCGAATATTCATTTATCCAGATAGCCTCGTAAGGTCGACAAACAGCCAGGCATTTATCAAATAGCGACTGTTTGATGGCATCATTACTAAACTTCTTCAGGATTCCGAAATCGGCAATCCTCATCATTCGTTGTAGTCCTTGTACTTCAGGCCGTTTGCCGTTAGAGGTAATGCATGCATAACCGACAGGTTGATCATCGGCATACACCACCAGCCATTGGTTAGACATGCTGTTCAGCTCCGCTATTAATTTATTTTTACTATAATGCGCTTCCAGATGTCTATCAAGCTCATCAGCGTTTAACAGGTTGGATAATTTTTCCGATAGTATTGCTTTTGCAAGGAACATTAGCGCCTCAATACCTTGTTCTGTACCTACTGTAAATTTGGTAATCACCTTCATATCTGTTTTCAATTGATTTGCCAACAAAGTTAGTGGCTTATAAAAATCAATAGAGGTACACAATAGAAAAGAACGACCGGTACAGATCCTAGCCTAACTGTTGTCCGGCAAGTTTAATGGCTTCAATTCTTTTTGGTGAATAGGCATCTGCAAAAACAACCCTAAAGTATTTGTTAAAGGAATTGGAGAAGGAAAAGGTATAACCTGGCGTAAACCTGACACCAATCTGCTCGCATTGCAGATAAAACTGGTCCATATTCGTATCATCCGGCATTTTCACCCATATATGATATCCACCTGAGGGGTTTAAAATCGATGTTCTTTTCGGAAAATTCTCAGATAACAGGTTGATTGTAAATTGCGCATTTTTGGCAAGCTGTATCCTGAAAGAACGAATATGCCGATCGTAACTGCTGGACGATAACAGACGACTAACTGTTTCCTGGTAAATAGGAGATACAGTACTACCAAGTGAAAACCTAATTTGTTCGGCCCGTGAAATAAACCGACCAGCCGAAAGCCATCCGAGACGAATCCCGGGCGCTAATGTCTTCGCATAGGACGAGTAGGTCATCACCAGCCCACTATCGTCAAAGCTTTTAATTGTAGACGGCCTGTGTCCACTAAAGCTCAGATCTCCATAAATATCGTTTTCAATCACCGCAATATCGTGCTGCTGGGCAATCCTTAATAAGGCCTTTTTATTTTCATCACTTAGCAATATCCCTGTTGGATTGTGATAATTGGGCGTAACCAAAACTGCTTTAACCTTGTTTTTGAGACACGCATTGCTAAAAAAATCCACATCAAAGCCAACGCCAGGATCTACCGGAACCTCTATCACCATTAAATTCAACATGCTTACAACATGCAAAATTGAGAATACACAGGGGCTTTCAACAGCAATAACGTCTCCACTCGCACACACCGTGGCCAAAGCAATATAAAGTGCCTGTAAAGCACCATCAGTAATCATGAGTTCATCAAAATTGAGACGCGTATGATATCCGGCTGCCCTTGTGATAATGTTAGTTCTTAACGTTGCCAAACCGTTTAAAGGATAGTACCTGAGTAGCCCCGCCCCCTGCTCTCTTATCACCTGTTGCATAGTACGTAACAGCAGCTTTTGAGGAATCAACAAATCACCTGGAGCCGCCACATTAAATTCAGAATTTCTTTTTCCTTTCCTGGAAGTAGTTGTAGATACCAGATTATGCTCAAATACAGCATCTCTTACAGCTGGCAGACGCTTTGGTTCATTGTTTTTAGCAATTATCCGACGTGGAGTAATTACATAATAGCCCGATTTAGGAATACTTTCAACCAAACCTAAAATCACCAGGTATTCATATCCACTTTGAATTGTACTGCTACTTAGTTGATACTGTTTTTTCAATTCACGAACGGTGGGCAGTTTTTGTCCTGCCTTGTACACTCCTTCCCTTATATTCTTTTCAATAGCTGACGTAAATACTTCAAATTTGTACAATTTCATACCTGTTCTGGTTGTTTTACTCATCCCAAAGTTAGGTAATTTATTTCTCCATGTAACAGACCTACTCCTTTCCCACCATATTCTCCATTACTTGCTCATTATATATAGATATGATTTATATTTGCTTGCTTCATCAGCAAAAAACATGAAACATATTAAGAATATTATATTTGACTACGGAAACGTTATTTTCGAAATAGACTTCAAAAAAACACAGGCTGCTTTATTACAGCTTGGTATTAAAAACAGCACCGATTTTTTTGCCCATAAAAGCCATCACCAGCTATTTAATGACTTTGAAACAGCGGCTATCTCGCCTGCTCAGTTCAGAACAGGCATACGTGAAGCGGCCGAAAATGAAAATCTGAGCGATGAGGAAATTGATGCAGCCTGGAACAGCTTATTAATCGGGGTTCCGCCGGGCATTCATGAAGTGCTACTTAAGGTTAAAGAAAAATACCGTACTTTCCTGCTCAGCAACAACAATGAAACACATTACAACTACATTGTAGATTATCTGAAAAAGGAATTCAATCTGCCAGATAACAGTAGTCTGTTTGAAAAAGCCTATTATTCGCAACAAATGTTTTTACGCAAACCTAATGTAGAGATATTTGAACAGGTGATTCAGGAAAATGGATTAAATCCGGCTGAAACACTGTTTATTGACGATAGCCCTCAGCACATCGAAGGTGCCAAAAAAGCCGGACTACATACATTACTTATGACTAAACATCCTAAACACCTCGAACAGGTACTGAAAGATCATCATATCTTATAACAATAACACCACAAAATAGATAAGCTCTATAACTATATAGATATTTGCAGTTTGCTTCCTGCGGCTATTATCCATAAATTTATAACAATGCTCAAAACAAATAAAAAAGCATTGTTATAAATTTATGGAGAACAATTCTAACGACATCAGCAAATGTCCATTTCATAATGGCAGCATGAAACAGAATACAGGTGGTGGCGGTACGCGAAACCGCGATTGGTGGCCTAATCAGTTAAAATTAAATATCCTGCGACAGCACTCCTCTCTGTCAAACCCTATGGGTGCAGATTTTAACTATGCCGAAGCTTTTAAAAGTCTGAACCTGGAGAGTTTAAAGAAAGACCTTCATGCGTTGATGACAGATTCTCAGGACTGGTGGCCGGCAGATTTTGGTCATTATGGCGGATTATTTATTCGTATGGCCTGGCATAGTGCAGGTACATATCGTGTGGGTGATGGCCGTGGTGGTGCAGGCGCAGGACAACAACGCTTTGCTCCATTAAACAGCTGGCCCGACAATGTAAGTCTCGACAAAGCACGTCGGCTACTTTGGCCTATCAAACAAAAATATGGCAATAAAATATCATGGGCAGATTTACTGATTCTTACCGGCAACATTGCACTGGAATCAATGGGTTTCAAAACTTTCGGCTTTGCTGGTGGACGTGAAGATGTGTGGGAACCACAGGAAGATGTGTATTGGGGATCTGAAAACACCTGGTTGGGTGGTGATATCCGTTATGCTCATGGCTCGGAGGGAGTAGAAAAAGAAGGTGTAGTGGTGTCTGACGATAATGCAGATGGCGATGTCCACAGCCGCAACCTCGAAAAACCCCTCGCTGCTGTCCAGATGGGGCTCATATATGTGAACCCCGAAGGTCCAGATGGCAATCCTGATCCCATCGCAGCTGCCAAAGACATCAGAGATACATTCGGCCGTATGGCAATGGATGATGAAGAAACTGTTGCCTTGATAGCCGGTGGACATAGTTTTGGAAAAACCCATGGTGCCGCGCCTTCATCTCATGTGGGTAAAGAGCCCGAAGGTACAGACCTGAACATGCAGGGCCTTGGCTGGAAAAACAATTATGGCACGGGTAAGGGTGCCGATACCATTACCAGCGGGCTTGAAGTGATATGGACAAAAACACCAACACAATGGAGCAACAATTTCTTCGAAAACCTGTTTGGCTATGAGTGGAAATTATCTAAAAGCCCTGCCGGTGCACACCAATGGGTTGCCATTGATGCAGAACCCATTATTCCCGACGCCTATGATGCGACAAAGAAACATTTGCCAACTATGCTTACCACCGATCTTTCCCTAAGATTTGATCCGGCATATGAAAAAATATCAAGACGCTTTCTGGAAAACCCAGATGCTTTTGCGGATGCTTTTGCCCGGGCATGGTTCAAATTAACTCACCGCGATATGGGACCTCGCTCACGTTATCTGGGCCCGGATGTTCCGCAGGAAGAACTTATCTGGCAAGACCCTGTTCCGGCAGTCGATCATGTACTTATTGATGCCAATGACATTGCATCCCTGAAGTCCAAAGTTCTGGAATCCGGATTGACCATATCTGAACTGGTATCTACCGCCTGGGCTTCGGCCTCAACTTTCAGGGGTTCAGACAAACGTGGTGGCGCCAATGGTGCACGCATTCGCCTGGCCCCTCAAAAATACTGGCAGGTAAACAATTCATCGCAATTACAAAAAGTATTGGACGTATTGGAAAATATCCGGAATGAATTTAACGGCACACAGCAAAATGGCAAAAAAGTTTCCATCGCGGATTTGATTGTACTTGCAGGTTGTGCAGGTGTTGAAAAAGCCGCAAAAGATGCAGGGCATCATACCATTGTTCCTTTCACTCCCGGCCGTACCGATGCTTCGCAGGAACAAACCGATGTAGAATCAGTTGGCTATCTGGAACCCCGGGCCGACGGCTTCCGCAATTACCGCAGGTCCAAATCAGATGCATCTACCGAAGCCCTGCTAATAGATAAGGCCCAATTGCTTACCTTAACCGGTCCGGAACTCACAGTGCTTCTTGGTGGCTTACGGGTATTGAATACAAATTATGATGGCTCCGGTCATGGTGTGTTTACATCGCGACCAGGCTTGCTCACCAACGACTTCTTTATAAACCTGCTCGATATGAATACCACCTGGAAAGCAGTAACTGACGACCGGGAGCTTTACGAAGGGACCGACCGCATAAATGGACAAAAGAAATGGACGGCCACCCGCTCCGATCTGGTATTTGGTTCCAATGCAGAGTTAAGGGCCATTGCCGAAGTTTATGGCAGTGCAGATGCACAACAAAAGTTTGTCACCGATTTTATCTCAACATGGAATAAAGTAATGAATCTTGACCGGTTTGATCTGGCCTGATCAGCCAACCATATTCATCTTAAATAAAAAGGTAGCTTTTGCATATGCAAAAGCTACCTTTTTCATGAAACCTTAAACTTTTCCGCTTAAAGTTTACGTCTGTTTTTCTCTTTACTGATCAGTCCCAACTCCCTGCCAGTCTGGCCGGCCACAGATGTATTTTCCTGTGCCCTTCTAAACAAGTAAGGCATCACTGCTTCTATTGGGCCATAAGGCACATATTTAGTCACATTATAACCCGCATCTGATAGGTTAAAACTTAAATTATCACTCATCCCCAGTAATTGTGCAAAATAAACATGCGGATGGTTATGGTGTATGTTATATTGGTCCAAAAGCTGGGCAAGGATGCGGCAGCTCTCCTCGTTGTGCGTACCACAAACAATAGCAATATCATTAATATTGGCCATACAATAACGTAGCGACTCGTCATAATCTCTATCCGAGGCAGCTTTATCGGGTTGTATTGGCGATGGATATCCCATTTCCGCTGCCCGTTTACGTTCCTTTTCCATGTAAGCACCGCGAACCATTTTCACACCTAAAATAAAGCCCGAAGCTTTCGCGATCAGGTGATCGGCCTTCATATCAGCAAGCTTATCATGACGATACATCTGATAAGTATTATAAACAATAATTTTTTCGCGGTTAAATAAACGCATCATGTCTACAGCCAACTCATCAATAGTATCCTGTATCCATGTTTCCTCCGCATCAATCATGATGGGTACATCTCTCTCAAAAGCGGTCCTGCATATTTTCTCACAACGCTGCTTTACCTTCTCAAATTCAACGAGTTCCGCAGTATTCAATTGTTGTTTAGCATCCAGTTTTTCCAGCAGGCCAAAACGACCAATTCCGGTAACTTTAAATACAGTAATCGGAATGCGCTTGTCGCCCGCAGCACGTTCAATTGTTCTGATAATTTCGGCGCAGGTATAATCAAACACAGCTTCTTCATCCTCTCCTTCAACAGAATAATCCAAAATGGTACCCACATTGCCTAAAGCAAGTTGGGCAATCGTATGCTCACATTCTGCTATGGTTTCACCACCACAAAATTGTTTAAAGATGGTGGCCTTAATGGCTCCTTTTATGGGCAAGCCAATATTCAGGAAAAAGTTGGTTACCGGCGGTCCCACTTTCGTCAAAAAGTTGCTGCTGATGATTTTGAACAGCCAATATGCGGCATTTAGTTCTCCATTTGATTTGTTACGGAAAGCAATTTCGGTATTGTCGAAATTCAGGGCTTTCTTCGGGGATATTTCCATTTATGAATGTCAGTTAGTCATTTTGCATGCAAAAGTATAAATTCCAATGCTATTGGTGGTAAAACACTTTATAATTAATTGTAAGTTTGCGTTGCGATGATAAAATTTAAATTAGAAGGCGAATTCATTCCCCTTATTCAATTGTTAAAAGCTACCGGACTTGTCCAAAGTGGTGGCGAGGCGCAGACTGTTGTTGAAGACGGACTGGTAAAGTACAATGGAAAAATTGACTACCGTAAAAGACTAAAAGTTCGTGTAGGCGATGTAATTGATTTTATGGCACAAAAAATAACCGTAATTTAATGAACAAACTAGATAGTGCCGGCCATACCATTCATTTCGAAAGCCAACTTGCCCCTTTAACTGAGATTATAGAATCGGGAAAATACAGCAAAATATTTGTCTTTGCCGACAGCAATACTTCCACAGCATGCTTACCCTTGTTTCAGGAAATGCTGGACGATTTTAATGGCTTTGACCTGATAGAAACTGATCCGGGTGAAGAAAACAAAAACATTGATTTCTGCATTGGCATCTGGAAAACTTTATTGGATTTTGGTGCCGACCGCAAGTGTTTAATGATTAATCTTGGTGGCGGCGTAGTTACCGATATGGGCGGTTTTGTAGCCAGTACCTATAAAAGAGGTATCGATTTCATCAATATTCCTACCACCTTATTGTCGCAGGTTGACGCCTCCGTAGGGGGGAAAACCGGAATTGATGTGGATAATGTGAAGAACATGGTGGGTACCTTTACCCTTCCGCAATCGGTTTTTATAGAAACCACATTTTTAAAAACCCTGCCTGCACGCGAATCCTTATCAGGCTTTGCCGAAATGATCAAACATGGTTTAATTGCCGATCGTAACTACTATACTGAACTAAAAGACTCCAATTATTTACAGATTGAACCGCAAGCCATTTATCGTTCGGTGGAGATAAAAAATGAGGTGGTAACCGAAGACCCACATGAAAAAGGTTTGAGAAAAATATTAAACTTTGGTCATACCATTGGGCATGCGGTAGAAACCTATGCACTGATTCATGATGAAAAACCATTGACGCATGGTGAAGCTATTGCTATTGGTATGCTTTGTGAAGCTTATCTTTCGACGAAAAACAACACTTTGACGGAGGCAGATCTAAAAGACATTACCACTTATATTAGTAAATTATATCCTGCTTACCACATTAAAGCCGAAAGCTTTCCGCAGCTCATGGAATTTATGCAAAGCGACAAGAAGAATGAAAATGGGCAAATTATGTTTTCATTATTGAGCAGTATAGGAAAATGTGATTACAACTGTAGAGTTTCGGAAAGTGACATTTTAGAAAGTTTCGCTTACTTTAATTCCATTACAGGTTAACATCAATATCTAAAGTTTTGAGTGTCACGATAGCGTACCTATACCACAAAAAAATATTTTTTTTATTTAGCTATTGACAAATAAAATTTTGTTAGTACATTTGGCAAAACAAAATACAGAAAAGACTTGTTTACAAGTCCGATCAAAAAAATAAAAAACAGATGAGACCTGCACGTGTGCAAGCCTCCTCACAAATAAAAAAACGATAAAGAAAAACATGAGAAATATCACTACATATTGGTTTGGTTACTTTTACTATTTTAGTAAGAGCCGGGACTAATATGCACTGATATCAACACGATAAATGTATACTAAAGTCCCGGCCGAACGCCGGGACTTTTTTTTTGCTTTAAAACAACCAGAAAAAAGGAAAATAACCCTATGAAACCATCATGAGTTTTCACTCACAAAACACAATGAACATAAACTCATGATAGCTTCATAACCATTAAAAAACAAATTATATTCCAATGAAAAAAGGAACAAGAGTAGCAATTCAAGGCATAAAGGCATCTTTTCACGAAGAAGCAGCCTTCAAATTTTTCGGGAAAGACATTCAAACTATCGAGTGCAATTCCTTTAAGCAGACTTGCGAAAGTTTAGAAAAAAAAGAAGCTGATTTTGTGGTTATGGCTATTGAAAACTCCATTGCCGGCAGCTTGCTACCCAACTACACGTTAATTCGCGAATACAACTTCGCTGTTGTAGGAGAAGTGTACTTACCCATCCAACTGCACCTGATGGCTTTACCAGGCGTTAAATTTGAAGATGTTAAGTTTGCTACCTCCCACCCCATTGCTATTCGTCAATGTGTAGATTTCTTTTACGATTTCCCACACATTCAGGTAATTGAAGGTAACGATACTGCTGCCTGCGCAAAAAAAATCAAAGAAGAACAGCTCACTGACACGGTTGCAATTGCCAATACACTTGCTGCCGAACTATATGGGTTAAACATCATTGAGCGCAGAATCGAATCGAATAAAAAGAACTTTACCCGTTTTCTGATTTTAAAACTAGATAAAACAGAGGAATTGAAGGATATCAACAAAGCATCCATTTGCTTCCAGGTAGGCAATCATGTTGGTGCACTGTCTAAAGTATTAAACATTTTTGCCGAACAACAGGTAAACTTAACTAAAATCCAGAGTATGCCTGTTTTAGGTAAACGTAATGATTATTATTTCTATGTGGACATGGAATGGAAAAACATGGAAAACTATGACAAGGCCGTACGTCAGGCATTAAAATATACTGTAAACTTTAATATCATGGGCGAATACCAAAAGAATGATCAAGTATAATCTCTGGTAAACCTCCTTCGTAAAATAAAAACAACAATTTAAACCCCAAAAAATGAAACTACAATTGAACATTCAGCCGCTAAACACCTGGCTTGACATTAAAAACGAACCTTTAATCATTTCCGGCCCTTGCAGTGCCGAAACTGAAGAACAATTATTAACTACAGCCCATTTGTTGGCTGCAACCGGAAAAGTATCCGTATTAAGAGCAGGTATCTGGAAGCCACGTACCCGTCCAGGAGAGTTTGAAGGAATTGGCAGCATAGGATTAGAGTGGTTAAAAAGAGCTAAAGCTGAAACAGGTTTGCCTACAGCTGTTGAAGTAGCCAACGCAAAACATGTTGAAGAGGCACTGGCTGCAGGTGTGGATATCTTATGGATCGGTGCAAGGTCGACAGTTAACCCTTTCACTGTACAGGAAATTGCCGATGCTTTACAAGGTGTAGACATTCCGGTATTGGTTAAAAACCCGGTAAACCCTGATCTGCAATTATGGGCAGGAGCATTAGAGCGCATCAACCGTGCAGGCATCACTAAATTAGGTGCTATCCACCGCGGGTTCTCTTCATTCGAGAAAAGCTCATTCCGTAACGAACCGATGTGGGAATTGGCTATCCAACTGAAAACCTTATTGCCTGATTTGCCAATCATCAACGATCCAAGTCACATTTGTGGTAACCGCGAACTGATCCCTTACATTTCTCAAAAAGCATTGGATCTGGATATGCAAGGTTTAATGATCGAATCGCATGTAGATCCTTCTGTTGCCTGGACAGACGCCAAACAACAGGTTACTCCTGCCGCACTGGGCGAACTGGCCGAGCGTTTAACTGTTCGTGAGCCGGAATCAAAAAATGAAGCCTTTACCGATCAGCTTGCAGAACTACGTAAACAAATTGATAAAATAGACGATATTTTATTGCAAAAATTAGGTGAGCGTATGGCCATTGTTGGTAAAATAGGCGAGTTTAAACGCGATAATCAAGTAACTATTTTACAGGTAAACCGTTGGGATGCCATCATTAAAAAAGGAACTTCATTTGCAAAAGCACTAAAATTAGACTTGAACTTTACGGAAAAATTCCTTGAGCTAGTCCATGGCGAGTCTATCCGTAAACAAACTGAGATCATGAACGCTGGTAAAGCCGAAAAAGGTATTGCAGCAGAAGCCCATACAGAAGTTAAATCTTAACAATGAGCAAAAACGCAATTGTTTCTTTTAAAGGGATTAAAGATATAAATGCTGAAATAGCCCTTACGGGTTCAAAAAGCGAAAGCAACAGGGCACTGATCATCAGTGCTCTGTCTGAAGGACTGATTAATGTTGACAACCTTTCTGATGCCGTAGACACCGTAACGCTGAACAACATCCTTAAGGCCATACGGAAAGAGAATGATCCGGATACCTTTTTCTCTGTGGATGTGGGCCACGCCGGCACAGCCATGCGTTTTCTTACAGCTTACCTAACCATTACCAAAGGTATGTTTCACCTTACCGGCTCGGGTAGGATGAAAGAACGCCCGATAAAACTGTTGGTAGAGGCCTTGCGGGAACTTGGAGCCGAAATCAGGTATGGCGGACAGGAAGGTTTTCCTCCGCTCGACATCAGCAAACACTTTGTACAAAGCAGCAGGACGGTAAAAATACCCGGAAACATCAGCAGTCAGTATTTATCAGCACTGTTAATGATTGCCCCCTCCCTTCCCATGGGCCTGTCTCTGGAAATTGAAGGGGACCTGACCTCACGTCCTTACCTGGAAATGACCTTGACTATGCTGGAAGAAGCAGGCATCAGCCATAAATGGGGAGGACAAACTATCCATATCGATAAACAGTCGTTCAAACCGGTCAATTTAATTGTTGAGCCCGACTGGAGCGCTGCCTCTTACTGGTACAGTATTGTTGCCCTTGCCGATCACGGAAGTATTGCCTTACCTCATTTGAAAGAAAAGAGCTTACAGGGCGACAGTAAAATCAGGGAAATCATGGTACCTTTCGGTGTACGTACATCGCAAACTGCCAATGGCATTGCCTTAAAATCGGGTACTGCAGTAGCCATCAAGGATGTGTTAAATTTAAAAGACTGCCCTGATCTGGCACAAACAATTATTGTATGTGCTGCTGCCAGGGGATTAAATCTTTCTTTTACCGGATTGGAGACCTTAAAAATAAAGGAAACCAACCGAGTGTTGGCCTTACAACAGGAACTTGCCAAAATAGGTGTGCTGCTGATAGAAGACAATGAAGTGTATACCTTAAATTGCGAAAACCTGAGTTTCCCTAAAAAGGTACAATTCAACACCTACGATGACCATCGCATGGCTATGGCTTTTGCCCCGCTAAGCTTGTTTATCGATGAGGTGGAAATGGAAGATTACCAGGTTGTAGAGAAATCATACCCTGATTTTTGGAAAGATCTGGAAAAAGCGGGTTTTACCGTAACTGAGATCTAATAAATAACAAATAAATTCACCAGATTTGGGTTTAGTGCATGGAGATAAAACTTCAATGTGCTAAACCCAAAGCTAACATCTAAATAAAATGGCAGGCAATACATTTGGTCAGTTATTTCGCATTAGTACCTTCGGCGAATCACATGGAGTAGCCATAGGTGTAATTTTAGATGGTTGTCCGGCACAGTTACCCATCGATCTCGACTTTATTCAGTCGGAATTAGATAAACGCAGACCTGGACAATCAAAAATTACTACGCAACGTAAAGAGAGTGATACGGTACAAATCTTATCGGGCACCTTTGAAGGTAAAAGCACAGGCACCCCCATTGCCATGTTGATTCCGAATGAAGACCAACGCAGTAAAGATTATAGTCACAATACCGATGTGTACCGTCCTTCACATGCCGATTATACCTATGATGCTAAATATGGTATCCGTGATCACCGGGGCGGCGGGCGTTCTTCGGCCAGGGAAACAGCCGCACGTGTAGCTGCCGGAGCAATTGCAAAATTGCTGCTCAAACATCATGGTATCGAAATTTTTGCACATGTTTCTGCAGTCGGACAAATACAGGCACCTAATTTAGCACACGACGACGTATCGGCATTATTGAGTGTCAGAGAAGACAATATTGTCAGATGTGCAGATCCTGCTACCGCTCATCAAATGATTGAATTTATTGATGGCGTAAGAAAAGACGGCGACACCGTTGGTGGAAAAGTAAGTTGTATCATCAAAAACTGTCCTGTTGGATTGGGAGAACCTGTATTTGATAAGCTACACGCCGACCTGGGTAAAGCAATGTTGAGCATTAATGCGGTACATGGCTTTGAATATGGATCGGGTTTTAGTGGTAGTGAAATGAGAGGATCAGAACACAATGATATTTTTCTGGCCAATGAGGGACAGCCTAAAACACTAACCAATTTCTCGGGTGGTATTCAAGGTGGTATTTCAAATGGAATGGAGATTAACTTTACCGTAGCCTTCAAACCGGTGGCTACAATTATGCACAACCAGCAAACCATCAATGCAGCAGGCGAGGCTGCCGAAATAAAAGGCAAGGGCCGGCATGATCCATGTGTAGTGCCCAGAGCAGTAGTTATTGTAGAAGCGATGGCGGCATTAGTGCTCGCAGATCATTTACTCAGAAACAAAACAAGCAGGTTATAGCCTGCTTGTTTTGTTTATTGCCATATTATTTCCCGATCGTCATCCCGGCCGTTGCCGGGATCTCCCTACAGAGAAGATCTAAAAAATCGCCGGATATTTACCGGGATTACTTTCATTCATCATATGGTAAACCGCCTCAATAACGTCGTCAACAGAAGGTTTACTAAAATAATCGCCATCAGAACCATAAGGTGGCCGATGTGCCTTAGCACTCAATGTTTTAGGTTGCCCATCCAGGTGATAATACCCTTGTTGCTCTTCCACAATTTGTTGCAATAAGAACGCAGTGCCCCCACCAGGTACATCCTCGTCAACCACCAGTAACTTATTTGTTTTGGCTAATGAACGGGCACAAATCTGCTCTGTATCAAAAGGCAATAAAGTTTGCGGGTCAACAATTTCAATTGAAATTCCCATTTGCTCAAGCTCCTCAGCGGCTTCTTCAACAATCCTTAAAGTCGAACCATACGACACCACGGTAATGTCTGCTCCTTCTTTAATCACCTCTGCTTTTCCTAATGGAACGGTATATTCGCCTACATTTTCTGGTAGCTTTTCTTTCAGGCGATAGCCATTCAGGCACTCGATCACCAATGCAGGTTCATCAGATCTGAATAAAGTATTGTACATCCCGGCGGCCTGTGTCATGTTGCGGGGCACACAAATGTGCATACCTCTTAATGAGCCCAATATCATTCCAATTGGCGAGCCCGAGTGCCATACGCCCTCCAATCTATGTCCACGTGTCCGGATAATAACAGGGGCTTTTTGGCCCGCTTTAGTCCGGTACGATAAGCTAGCCAGATCGTCGCTTAAAACGTTTAAAGCAAACAGCAGGTAATCCAGATATTGGATTTCCGCAATTGGACGTAAACCACGCAAGGCCAGGCCTATTCCTTGTCCTACTATAGTCATTTCTCTGATGCCGGTATCTGTAATTCTCAGGTCGCCATATTTGGCCTGCAAACCCGCAAAACCCTGATTTACATCTCCAATAGCACCTAGATCTTCACCAAAAGCAACCAAACGCTGATCGCGTGCAAAGTTTGAGTCAAAGCAGGCATTCAGCAACTCGCGCCCATCTACCATTTTGCTTTCCTCGTTAAATACAGGGTTAATTTCGTTTACTAAAAAAGGGCTTTCGGCACCCTCGGTAAACAATTTTGAGTTGTATCTTTCCTGATTTAATCCAGTTTGCTCGTTGTACCAACTCAACAGACTATTTCTTGCGGTCGAGGTATCCTTTACCGTCAAACGCAAAGCCTTTCTGGCCGAAGAAATAACCTCTCTTCTTTGCGCATCCGGTGTATTGCCCAATAGCGCTGTGATCTTTAATAAAGCAGGATCACCATTGGCCATACTATTAATCAGCGCAATTACCTGATCTTTCTCAATTTTTATAGAAGCCAGAAATTCATTCCAGGCTTCTTTTTGTGTCTCACGCACCAACTTTTTGGCTGTGGTTTCCAACTCAACTATTTCTTCTTCTGCAATAATGGCCGATTCAAGCATCCATTTACGCATCTGAAGGATACAATCGTATTCCTTTTCCCACTCTAAACGGGATTTATCTTTATAGCGTTCGTGTGAACCTGAAGTAGAATGCCCTTGCGGTTGTGTCACCTCGGTTACATGAATCAATACAGGAACATGTTCATCCCTGCAAATATCTATTGCACGCTGATAAGTTTCACACAATGCCGGATAATCCCAACCTCTTACTTTAAATATTTCATAGCCGGCACCATTTTCATCACGCTGAAAGCCCTTTAATATTTCGGAAATATCCTCCTTGGTAGTTTGGTACTTGGCAGGAACAGAAATTCCATAGCCATCGTCCCAAACAGACATCGCCATAGGCACTTGCAAAACACCTGCAGCATTAATGGCTTCAAAAAAAACCCCTTCTGAAGTCGAAGCATTTCCTATCGTACCAAAAGCCACTTCGTTACCATTTACCGAAAAATTCTTCAAATATTCTAGTTCAGGGTTTTGCCTGTATAATTTAGAAGCATAAGCCAGACCTACCAGTCTGGCCATTTGGCCGCCTGTTGGCGCAATGTCCGACGAACAGTTTTTCATTACCGTCAGGTCTTTCCAGCTACCATCTTCGTTGATAGAGCGGGTTGCAAAATGGCAATTCATCTGTCTGCCAGCTGAGGCAGGATCGGCCTCCACGTCAGGATTGGCATATAATTGAGCAAAAAACTCCTTAATGGTACAAATACCTGCTGCAAAGGCAAAGGTCTGATCTCTGTAATATCCCGAGCGCCAATCGCCATTTTTAAAGGCTTTTGCCATCGCAATCTGAGGAAGTTCCTTACCATCGCCAAAAATTCCAAACTTAGCTTTTCCGGTCAACACTTCCTTTCGGCCCAATAAACTAGCCTGTCTACTCTCAAACGCTATTTTATAGTCGTTTATAACAATAGTTTTGAAGTCATCAAAACTTAGCTCCGAAGCGTCTATTGGATTTGTGGTAAGTTTACTATCTGGCATCATAAGCAAATCGGTTATGCGGCAAAGATACACAAAATCTAAAGTTAGACTTAAAAGTGTTGGCTAATTTATATAATGGAATACTTTTTGTTTTATAAATGAAAACATTAAATTTGTTCTAAAACAACATTGAAATGAAAAAACTAATTCTGTTATTTACGTTAATCTTAGGTATTAGTGTTGCAGCAAATGCGCAGGCAAAACCGGCCGAATTTAAGTTTGACAAGGAAACCTATGATTTTGGAAAAATCCCGTTGAACAAACCGGCAACAGTTGAATTCAAATTCACCAACATTGGAGATCAGCCCCTGATTATTACTAAAGTTGAAACCACCTGTGGCTGTACCGTTCCTGAGTATACACAAACTCCGGTAAAAAAAGGTGATTCAGGAGTGATTAAAGTAACTTACAACCCTACAGGTGCTGCACTTCCTTTTAGCAAAAGCATTAGCATTAATTCTAATGCAAAAACTACAACCAAAGTTCTATACATTAAAGGAGAAACTGTAGCCGCCGCAAGCAAATAAAATTTCAAAAAGATATTTTGATTAAAACCTCGTTAATCAACGAGGTTTTTTAATTTTGTACCCATACTAACTTATTAAGTCATCGTTTTTAATGGTGACCATTACAGACTGAATTTTAATTTTGCACTATGCCAAATATTTCGGAAAAGGGGCTGCAAATGCCCGCTTCGCCCATAAGAAAACTAACTCCATTTGCTGATCAGGCAAAAAAAGAAGGTAAAAAAGTTTACCATTTAAACATCGGTCAGCCCGACATTGCAACCCCTGAAGGGATGCTGAATGCAATTAAAAACATCGACTTTAATGTATGGGCTTATACCCCTTCAGAAGGAACCTTAGCTTACAGGACCAAACTGGCCTCCTATTACAATAAATTGGGCTACAACATTACTCCCGAAGATATTTTGGTTACGGTGGGTGGTTCTGAAGCCATTACCATAGCCATGCAGACCTGCGTAAACGAGGGTGATGAAATCATCGTTCCAGAACCATTTTATGCCAATTACAATGGTTTTGCCTGTATGAGCAACGTGGTGGTAAAACCAATATTATCACATATTGAAAATGGCTTTGCATTACCGCCGATTGCCGAATTTGAAAAACTGATTACCGATCGTACCAAAGCCATCATCATCTGTAATCCCAATAATCCTACAGGATACTTATATTCCAAAGAAGAGCTGGAAGCGTTAAAGGCGCTATGCTTAAAATATGACTTATTCCTGTTTTCAGACGAAGCATACCGCGAGTTCTGCTATGATGGCCGGACGTTTATTTCGCCAATGCACTTGGATGGACTGGACGAAAACGTGGTCATTATGGATACTGTATCCAAACGGTATAGCGCCTGTGGTGCCAGATTGGGATGTTTAATCACTAAAAATAAGGAAGTGATTAAGTCAGGATTAAAATTTGCTCAAGCCAGGCTAAGTCCCGGTATGGTTGAGCAAATTGCCGGTACTGCAGCGGTAGATACCCCTGATAGTTATTTTGAAGCGGTAAATAAAGAATATACTTTACGCAGAGACACCCTTGTAAAAAGATTAAATGCCATGGAAGGAGTATTTTGTCCTAACCCGGGTGGTGCCTTTTATGTAGTAGCCAAATTGCCGATAGATGATGCCGATCAGTTTTGCCAATGGATGCTGGAAAGCTTCAATCACGATGGTCAGACGGTAATGATGGCCCCTGCTACCGGATTTTATTCTACAGAAGGATCCGGAAAAAATGAAGTAAGGATGGCTTATGTACTTAACACAGACGATCTTAATAAAGCCATGGATTGCCTTGATGTTGCGTTAAAGCAATATCCTGGTAGAAATATGGCATAATTTCAGTATATTTGTATCCCTGATGGTTGGAAAGGAGTAGTTAACCACACACCATCAGGGTACTGGGCTCGTTCTGGATTTGACAGGGTGACGCTGGGTATGTAAGCATGCAGTGCGTTGTACGGAGAGCACTTAAAAGAGAACGTTCACACTATAATTGGCGAAAATAACTACGCCTTAGCTGCCTAATTTAGAATTAGCTTAGCTTTTGTCCCTCTAACTGCTGCGATGTTAGGTTAGAATATGGGGCATCGAAATAACAACGCTGGCAATTACAGGGTACGATGTAATTGTGAGATAAAGTACATAAGGTGAAAGGTTAGGTCGGTTTCCAGCCCGCCAGATCCCGACAATTAATTGGAAAATAAGCATGTAGAAGGCATAATTTATCGCACAACTGGACAAGGGTTCGACTCCCTTCGAGTCCACAGGATGGGGGAATTGGAAAATTCCCCCTCTTTTTTTGCTTAAAACTGATAGGTTGTGAGAAATTTAAACAGTTTTATCCGGTAACCAGTCTAAATGCTGGTGACATTATTTCTTGTTCTGCCCGGGGTATCCTTAGCTTCGAGGCTAAGATACGCCAATCTTTAACTGCAGCAGAAACTTCATAAATGATTTGATGCATTTGGTCTTCTTTTAGCTGAAAAAAATGACCTACACTTATTGCCAATTCAAAATCCAGCGCATTATTGTCCATATCCACATTCAAAGCTAGTCCATTTTTCTCTATTGAGGGATTAATATCGTATGCTGGTGATAATCTCCAACCCTTTTCTTCCAGCAGAAATCCGTGGTTTCTAAAATGATCATCAGTATTGGAAATCGCCATATGAAACACTATCCGTCTCCACAATTGGTGTAAGTCTGCCTCTATTTTTGAACCATTATTTTGTATGAAATCTGCTATTTCAAGATAACTTGGAGTGACATCTCTGATGGTTTCCTCACTGTTCCTGGTCATAGTCATTGCGGATGCAAAATGGATCCGCTGGTCAGCTTCCCGGTCGAATCGCCTCGATAAAAACGTATGATAGGGACCTTTCACCTTTTCAAGAGCACAGAAAGGCATATTAATTCCTGCCCTGCAAGCAAGTTCGTGTGCCAGGTATTCCCATGCTGCTTTGTCGGTTGTGTCGGCTTTTGAAGGGAATTTTGCAATGCATAAATGCCCTTCTAAGTCAACAATATTCGCTTTTGGTCTTGCTCCTCCTAATGATGATCCGGGTGCAAAAAGTATTGGAATCCATTCATCCCCCTTTTTTCCATCCTCATCCTCTTCATACGCTTTAACGCTTGCCTGAAGCTCACGAAGGCTCGTTATAGGTGGGGTCGGATTATCTTTGTTGTCATCCAAAAAAGGGCCTTCTTTATCCAATTTGAACCGGAGTGCTCCCATCCGGGAAATATCATGAACTCCCAACAAAAAATCAATTTCATACAGTTTTGATACAGCTTCTCCTTTTGCAAGAGCTGTTTGTGCTGCACGGCGCTGCATGAGCTTTCTCCCCCAAGTATCCGGCATTGAGTCCATAAATACACCAAAATTGTCTTTTTTTTCCGGGTATTGAGTCCCGGAGTATAGGCCTATTTCAGGATCAAGCAAAAACAACTGATCAGATTTCAACCAATCTTTATCGTACTCAAAACCAAATATCCTGCTCCCTTTACTCTGTTGTGCAGATATTACACCTATGCATTTTGGGGCTTCCATCCCTTTCCAGTGCGCATATACCCAGATGTCTGTTTTCGTCGCTGCCATTAGGTTAACAAATCTAAATCCTGAAGTTTTCTGCCGAGCTCATCGTCGACTGCCAGTTTAAGAAAATCCTCATGCAAATTCAATGCTTTAAGCACATTGAAATATGCACCCATAGACACACTGGGATCCCCCCGCTCAATCTTACGAAGTGTCAATCTTTCGATAGCGGCACGTTCAGCAAGTTGAATTGCCGTTAGTTTCCTACGCTTTCTAGCAAGCTTGATATTCTCGCCAAGTTGATCCCAGATCTTTTGATATTTGGGAAAGATAACAATCTTTTTTGACCTCATTATGGATATAATTATATCCAAATATAACAAAAATGATAATAATAATATCCATTTATAGATGTTTTAATATTTAAAGAAAGTGACAGCTTGGAAGAAAACTATTTTTGGAGAATAAAAAACGATCTTTAACATCAAAAAACTTAGCCAGGTTCAAGTTATGAATTTTGATACTTTCCCAATTTTAACAACGCAACTTTTGCATTTACGTCAAATACAAACTTCAGATGCAGAGGCTT
The DNA here is from genome assembly GCF_900564155.1 of Pedobacter schmidteae. NCBI lineage: Bacteria > Pseudomonadati > Bacteroidota > Sphingobacteriia > Sphingobacteriales > Sphingobacteriaceae > Pedobacter > Pedobacter schmidteae. Next base: position 5,424,312 of record NZ_LS999839.1, read on the forward strand.
TATTTTCTTATTTTTCAAAAGATGAAGTAACTAAGTTTTTTGATTTACCAACCTTTCAAAAAATAGAAGAGGCTCATGATTTAATAAAAACGTGGCAAGAAAATTACCTTAAAAAAAACACCATCCGTTGGGCCATTTGTTTGAAAGATCAACCTGACAAATTAATTGGCACTTGCGGTTTTCACAACTTTGCGGCTGAGCATTTCCGTGCAGAAATCGGCTATGAACTTCATCCGGATTTCTGGCAAAAAGGTATAATGACTGAAGCGATTTTAACAATTGTAGCATTTGGTTTCAAGACATTCAATCTCAATCGTATTGAAGCTTTTATTGACCCTCAAAATCTATCCTCCAGAAAACTTCTGGAAAAACTGAATTTTGCTTCGGAAGGTATTTTACATGATTATTTTTACGAAAAAGGACGTTTTGTAGATGGTGAGATTTTTGCTCTATTGAAGAAAAACCTAAACAATTTCTTTGTCTTAACTGGCGGTCCGGGAGTAGGAAAAACGAGTCTTATTGAAGCTTTAGCAAGAGCGGGTTTCAGTACAGTACCCGAAGATGCCCGTGCAATAATTAAAGAACAGGTAGAAACCGGGCAAGACGGATTACCATGGGCAAATAAGGAATATTATGCAGAACTGATGTTTAATGCTTCTTTGAAAAGTTATAATGTACAAAAAGACAAGCCCTCTTCTACAGCAAGCTTTTTTGACAGAGGGATTCTGGATAGCATCTGTTATATGAAAATGGAAAATATCCCAATACCCAATGAACTTTTGGAAAAAACAAAAAATCATCCCTATAACAAACAAGTTTTTTTACTCCCACCCTGGAAAGAAATCTATAAAACGGATACAGAACGGAAACAAAATTGGCAGGAGGTTTTGTTCACTTACCAAAAGATGAAAGAGACCTATTTAGAATTTGGATATACCATTATTGAAGTACCGAAAACAGACATCAAAGGTAGAGTTGCATTTATATTAGATCATCTGCATTTGCAAATTCTTTGATTTATACCGCTTTTTCAAGAATAATAGAAGCGGAAAGAAGTTAGGTACAGCCCAGGTAGCCGGGATGCACAAACCAACTGCCATTCAACCGTAAAGGCATCTCAATCTGCCTGAAAAGCGCTAAACAAACGTTTGCACTTTATAGTTTGCCCACTCCTTTAAATTTTCTTAATACCTTGCCAATAAACCGGTACCGTGGTTAAAAATACAGGTACCTGTAAAGAATATTGAGAAATAAATTACCTTTATGAAGAGATTTTGGAATACTAAAAATCAAAGCAGCATTTTCCTCACTTTGTTTTTTTTACTGTCGGCCGCCCACACCCCGGCAAGCGCCATACAAACAACAGTTACGGTAAATCCGATTGTTCATCAAAATCAGAAAGTCATCAGTGCTAAAAAAATAAGCTCAACTGTGGTTGAAGTATTGCTTTCAAATCAGCAAAAAATGACCTTCGACTTCTACAGTGATCAAATTTTCAGACTTTTTCAGGATAATACCGGTGGTACATTAAGAGATCCGGAAGCCAAACCAGAAGCTAAAATTTTGGTCCAAAATCCAAGAAAAGCAGTTTCAAACTTAAATGTAAAAGACGAAAATAACCTGGTCACCATTTCAACCGATAAGATTAACGTTCAGATCGATAAGCAAACTACCTTAATCAAAATCACCAATCTGGCAACTAAGGCGGTTCTTTTAGAAGAAACTGCACCTATAAACTTTCAAAAAGGCCTGGTAACACTCGCATTCAAAGAAAACCCACAGGAATATTTTTATGGCGGTGGAGTACAAAACGGACGTTTTTCGCACAAAGGGAAAGCGATTGCAATAGAAAACCAAAATAGCTGGACAGATGGCGGAGTAGCCTCTCCTACCCCCTACTACTGGTCGTCCAATGGCTACGGCTTTATGTGGCATACCTTCAAAAAAGGGAAGTACGACTTTGGAGCGAAGGAAAAAGGAACTGTAAAACTCTCGCATGAAACAGATTACCTGGATGTCTTTTTTATGGTTGGCGATAAACCCATTGAATTGTTGAATGCCTTTTATCAACTAACAGGCAATCCGGTGCTGTTGCCAAAGTTCGGTTTTTACCAGGGTCATTTAAATGCATATAATCGCGACTTTTGGGCGGCAGACGAAAAAGGAATTTTATTTGAAGATGGCAAACGCTATAAAGAAAGCCAAAAAGACAATGGCGGGATAAAAGAATCGCTTAACGGTGAAAAGAACAATTACCAATTCTCGGCCCGTGCGGTTATCGACAGGTATAAAAAGAACGATATGCCCTTTGGATGGATCCTTCCAAATGATGGATATGGTGCAGGGTACGGCCAAACCGAAACTTTGGATGGAAATATCCAGAACCTGAAAAGTCTGGGCGAATATGCCCGTAAAAACGGCGTTCAGATTGGTTTATGGACACAATCCGATCTTCACCCCAAACCAGAAATCAGTGCATTGCTGCAACGCGACATTATAAAAGAGGTAAAAGATGCCGGCGTGCGGGTATTAAAGACTGACGTGGCCTGGGTAGGTGCAGGATATTCATTCGGTTTAAATGGTGTGAGTGATGTAGGCCAGATTATGCCTAAATACGGAAACAATGCCCGCCCTTTCATTATATCTTTAGATGGTTGGGCAGGTACACAACGTTATGCCTCCATTTGGTCGGGCGATCAGACCGGAGGGGTCTGGGAATACATTCGTTTCCACATTCCTACTTATTTAGGTTCCGGCTTGTCAGGTCAGCCAAACATTACTTCTGACATGGACGGCATTTTTGGTGGTAAAAACACCACCATCAATACACGGGATTTCCAATGGAAAACCTTTACGCCAATGCAGCTGAATATGGATGGATGGGGTAGCAACGAAAAGTACCCTCAGGCCCTTGGCGAACCAGTTGCATCCATCAACAGAACTTATCTGAAGTTGAAATCGGAATTGATGCCATACACGTATAGCATCGCTAAGGAAGCTGTTGCTGGCTTGCCAATGATCAGGGCAATGTTCCTGGAATATCCCGGTGCTTACACCATGGGCACAGCAACTCAATACCAGTTTATGTTTGGTCCCAATTTCCTGATCGCCCCTATTTACCAGGCTACAAAACCGGATGAAACCGGCAACGACATCCGTAATGGAATTTATCTACCAGAGGGCATCTGGTACGACTATTTTACGGGTGAGAAATATACAGGCAACAGCATCATCAACAACTTTGATGCCCCACTATGGAAACTACCCGTATTTGTGAAAAGCGGTGCTATCATCCCAATGACAAATACCAATAACAATTTAACCGAAATCAACAGCAAAATTCGCAGTTACGAACTTTATCCGGCCGGAAAAACATCATTCAAAGAATATGACGACGACGGAACAACCGAACAATACAAATTGGGCAAAGGTGCATCTAATTTGATTGAACTGGAGGCGGATAAAAAGAACCGGGCGCTGGTAACTGTTCACCCAACAGAAGGCAATTTTGATGGTTTTATAAAAGAAAAAGCTACAGAATTCAAAATAAACGTAACTGCAAAGCCCAAAAACCTATCTGTCCAGATTGGCAAACAAAAAGTTAAGCTGACAGAAGCAAAATCTATGAATGAATATCTGGGCAAAGACAACGTATATTTTTATGATGCCGCGCCAAACTTAAACAGGTTTGCAAGCAAAGGCAGCGATTTTGAGAAAATAGCGATGATCAAAAACCCTCAGATTTTGGTTAAAACTGGCCCTACCGACATTACAATAAACGCTGTTTCGGCAATTGTTGAAGGGTTCAAATTTGAGCCTGCAGACAAACAACATCGATTAACAGGTTCGTTAACTGCTCCGCTTAACGCGCAGATTACCGAGAAAAATACGGAAGCTTATACACTGAAACCAACCTGGGCCAGGGTGAACAACGCCGATTACTACGAAATTGATTTCAATGGCATGCGTTATACCACCATTATGGACACCACCTTGTTGTTTGACGGATTGACAGCCTTAACTCCATATTCATTTAAATTGCGTGCAGCCAATAAAGATGGATATTCTAACTGGACAGAAATTAAAGCGACCACCAAATCAAACCCGCTGGAGTTTGCCATCCAGGGCATTGTTGCCGAATCTACAGCCGAAGATCAGGGGGGATCAAGAATCGGAAAGCTATTTGATTTTGATGAAAGCAATATGTGGCATACCAAATTTGGCACAAAGGCCGTTCCTTTTGATATCGTAATAGATCTCAAAACCATCAACCAACTGGATAAATTCCACTACCTGCCACGCAGTGGAAAAGGAAACGGCGTATTGCTGAAAGGAAAAGTATTTTATAGCAACAACAAAGACAGCTGGACCGAGGCCGGACCATTTGAATGGACATACAATGATGAGGTAAAAATCTTCAACTTTGCAAATCATCCATCTGCGCGTTACATCAAAATGAGCGTAACTGAAGGTGTCGGCAACTTTGGCTCTGGTCGTGAATTGTATGTATTCAAAGTTCGTGGAACCGAAAGCTACCTTCCAGGTGATATCAACAACGATCGGTTGATCGACAAAAATGACCTGACTTCTTATACCAATTATACCGGCTTAAGAAAAGGCGATGCCGACTTTGAAGGTTACATCAGCAACGGTGACATCAACAAAAACAATCTGATTGACGCTTACGACATTTCTGTAGTGTCTACACAACTTGAGGGCGGTGTAGACAACCGTAAAATCGATAAAGTGGCCGGTAAGCTCGAAATCAGTACCACCAAACAAAACTATAACAAAGATGAAATCATCGAAATCAAGGTAAAGGGGCTGGACCTTAAATCGGTAAATGCCCTAAGTTTTGCTTTGCCATACAACCCTCAGGCCTATGAATTTGTAGGCGTACAATTATTAAACATGAAGGATATGGACAACCTGACGTATGACAGGCTGCACACCAATGGCGTTAAATCTTTATATCCAACTTTTGTTAATTTAGGTAAAAAAGAAGTTTTAACAGGTACCAGTGATTTGTTCATTTTGAAATTGAAAGCCAAACGTAAGCTAAAATTTGACCTTAAGGCTGTGGATGGATTGCTGGTAGATAAGAATCTGAATACGGTTACCTATTAAACACTTTTAAACACAAAACAAACGTTTGCGCATATTTAATGATGGTCTGAAAAATCAGCCTGCCTTATGAAGAGATTGGCATGCTGGCTTACAAACATTCAGATCATCATTTAAGGCAATTTGGGGTATAAAAGTTAAAGTACATATTGTTCAATAAAGTCCTTCCGGGGAATCATGTGCAGAAAAGCATAAGCGCCCGACAATTGAGGACGTTGCTTCAGCTGGTAAAGAAAATGTCCGCCCAAATCAACAATAATCGGGCATCGGGCCTGGTACCAAACGCGATGCGGATTTTTCCAGCAAAAGGAATAGTAATGTGAAGTCAGTGGAACTGACCTGAGTTCCGGATGATGAAAATTCAGGATTTTGATCTTTCCCCTGGCGTTCAACAAATCCCACTTCCTGATCATGGATAAATGATCAGAATGACAAAATTCATAATCACGAAGTCTGACATCATCCACATCCGGCAAGTGTTTCAAAATCCGGAAACCCTTAAACTTTTTTCCATTCAGTACCCACACCAGTTTCGGATAATAAGCCTCCCTGCTTTCCAGCTCAGCCAATGTGATCGGAGAATTCTGAAACTCCAATGTGGTTCCGCAAGGCGTATGTACATCGGCGCGGTGCTGCTCGCCCAGGCGTTCATCATAAAAGCAGACCTCCCTATAGGATACAGGAAATGCTTTTTTCCAGTTTCTATGCCAGGGCGTTTCCCCGTATTCTTTCCTGAACGTCGTAGGCTCAGCCCTGATTAATGAAGGCTTCTGTATACCGTTTTCAGCGAATGATTGGGAAAATAAATCCATATAATTCTGCGCCATTTTTTAGCCAGGGACAAAACTATACTAACATAATTAGTAATCCAAATTTTTGTAATAATTACAAAAATTTGGATTTTACAGTTCTGGACAATAGCAAACACGCGAATCAGGAAATTAGGATAAGATAAAATCCTATAACAAAACGACAAATACGACGTAATGCGACATAAAAGTCACATCGTTACATCTGCCAAATTGAAAATTGCTATATTCGGGAACAATACAAAAACAAACAGCCATACAATTTTTTAGAGCAAATTTTGGGTCGGTTCTACACGCTAATCAGCGTTGCCCTCAGCTCCTTATACAGGTCTCATCCAACACACACCTCATTCGTATTTGGTTCGTGTTTGGTTCGGAAAAACCCAATTAAAAGTTGTCAAAACCCCAATGGATAGTAAACCTATTCAGGGAAGTGCTAACCAGGCCTAAAAGAGCCCTAAAAAGATCAAAAAACTTCTTTTATCAGCCTATTTCGATGGCGGTATCTTTTTTAAGTTCTTTAAGCACAAAGCTGCTGCTCAGATTAGAAATATTGGCAATAGAAGATATCTGCTCAATCACAAAAGTATGATAGGTATTCACGTCCTCAACAGCAATTTTCAAAATGTAATCGCTACTTCCGGCAATACACATTACCTCCAGTACCTGATTAAATTTAATGATCGACTGCTCAAACTCCTTCAAAGCCGCGATAGACTGTTCCTTAAGCGTTACGGTACAAATCACCATCAGGTGTTTGCCCAGCTTTTCGCGGTTTACCAGGGCTACATACCGATCTATAAAGCCTTCTTTCTCCAGCTTTTTAATACGCTCATAAGTAGGCGATTGGCTCAATCCTATTCTTGTCGCTATTTCCTTTACATGTAAAGAAGAATCCTTTTGTAAAAGATTCAGGATTTTTATATCCATCAAATCTAATGCTGCAGCCATACTATTTCCTTTTTTATAAAGATTTACACAGCAAATTAAGTCAATTATTCTGACCAAACATCATCAAAAAGAAATATTTCCTGATTTTTTAATAATCATAGACAATTAATCTACAATTATTGAATTTTGCAAGACCAAATCAAAAATAAGATGTTAAAAAGACCTGATAGCGAAAGATTAAGTGCCTACATGAAAAAGGCCGAAGAGCGTGCGAAGTATTTTATTGGTTATCCGATAGCGCAGGATTTTGATTATTCTGAACTTTATCCTTTATTGAAGTTGCCTCTAAACAATGTAGGCGACCCACAGGTGGAGTCGACCTACGATTTGAATTCCAGATCACTGGAGCAGGAAGTACTTGGCTTTTTTGCCGATCTGTTCCATGCACCAACGAATAACTGGTGGGGATATGTAACCAATGGTGGATCTGAAGGCAATTTATATGGCCTATATGTGGCTCGGGAGCTTTATCCGAACGGTGTAGTTTATTATTCGGAGGCGACACATTACAGTGTACAGAAAAACATTCAACTTTTAAATTGCCAAAGTATAGTGATTCGTAAGCAAGAAAACGGCGAGATGGATTATGAGGACCTGCGTCAGATGGTACAAATGAACCGGGATAAACCTGTTATCATTTTGGCCAATATTGGCACTACTATGACCGAAGCAAAAGATGATTTGAGCAAAATCAAACAAGTGCTGGGTTCACTGGCTATAAAAAATCATTATATTCATTGTGACGCGGCATTAGCAGGAACCTATAGTGCATTGCTTAACCTTGAACCAGGGTTCGATTTTGAGCATGGTTGCGATAGTCTGGCCATAAGCGGGCACAAATTTATCGGTTCGCCAATTCCATGTGGCGTGGTACTGGTTAAGAAAAATTACAAGGAAAGAATTGGCAAAACCATTCCATATATAGGCACAGTTGACACCACTATAACCGGCAGCCGCAATGGCCATAGCCCCATTTTTATGTGGTACGCCATAAAAAAACTAGGCATAGAAGGTTTAAAACAACGGGCACTGGAAAGTCTGGAGACTGCCCAATATGTGTTGGCCAGGTTTAAATCACTTGGAGTTAAGGCCTGGTGCAATCCTTTTGCCCTAACCGTAGTTTTTCCGGCTCCGTCGCTGGCCTTAAAGATAAAATGGCAGCTTGCCACCGAGGATGGTATGAGCCACCTGATATGCATGCCAGGAGTTAGCAGGACAAAATTTGACGAGTTTATGGAAGAATATGCATTGTCGCTGCCTGCTGAAGTAGCAGCTGTGTAACAAGTTTTTGTTTACTTGTCCAACACATTGTAGAAAAGCTCTACAATTTAAAAAGACAAGACAAATCACAAACTACTGAAAATCAGAAAAATGCCAAAACCAGATTATTCAGGCATGGTTATCAAGCATAGTGTATTCATAATTAACAACAATTTTAATTGATTAAAAAAGAATATCATTATGAAAAAGATCATTTTATCAGCAGCAATTTTAGCAGTAGCCGGATTAACATCAGTAAAAGCAAGCGAAATCAAAAGCCCAATTAAAATTGCTGTTTATCAGGACAGCACCACAAAAACACCCGTGGAGTTAAAAGATCTGCCAGAGCCTGTTAAGAAAACCTTACAGGCCGATACGGTTAAAGATTGGACGCCAACTGCAGCTTTTCTGATTACCAATACTGATAAATCTGAGTATTATCTGATCAATGTTAAAAAAGGAGATGAAACAGGCTCACTTAGAATTGACAAAGACGGAAAAGTAGTTCAATAAGCACTTTATAACATGATAAAAAAACCGGATCTATATCCGGTTTTTTTATATCCGCTCCCCCTCTCTTTAAGTCAATGCATCATGAAAAATGATGCCCATGCTGTATCTTTTACCAGTATGAACCGTACTCACCCCATGCTTCATGTTTACCCTATAATACCCCCTGCTGCCCTTAACCGGTCTGAAATTGGTCGTAAAAATGAGCATGTCTCCCACTTTTGGCCTCAGTACATTGGCTTTTGACTGCGCCCTTGGAATCTGCTCGGTAATGATAAACTCACCACCGGTATAATCTTCATCAATCTGATTTAAAGGCAATACAATTTGTATGGGGAAAAATACCGGGCCATACAAATCCTGATGGAGGGTATTGAATCCACCCGGCCCATATTTTAAAATTAATGCCGTAGGCTTCATTTGACCCTGGTTATGGCATAGGCTTTTCATTTCTCCATGTGTAGCAGGGAAACGTTTTTCCAGTCCGGCTTCTTTCATCCATTGATTGGCTACAGGCACCAAAAAAGAATAGACTTTTTCGCGTAGCCCCTCAATAATGTCGGGTAGCGGATATTGGAAATATTTGTATTCACCACTACCAAAACGATAGCGCTCCATACTAATTGTTTTGCGATACCTTTCATCAGCATCATACGCTTCAATAAGTTGGGCACAGCTTTCTACTGCCAAAACCTGAGGTACAATTACAAATCCATTGCCATGAAGCTCACGTAGTATTTTGCTCCAGTCTATAGCAGCTAGTTTTTCTCCGATTTCTTTCATACAACAAAGGTATTTTGTCAGCTGGATTCAATAAATCTGAAACTTGCGGTGTTCAAACTGCCAAAAAGTATTATTTTCATCACATAAAAAAAACTGGCCTGTAAATTGGGCCATCCAAAACCATGGTTAAAATATTAAGATTGTTCATCATTGTTGCAATTGCCGGACTAGCCGGTTGGTTCATCGCCACAAAATTCAGTTTAAAAACAACGGTAGAAAGCAAACACCAACTTCTGCTGGAACGGGTGGAGGCCATGGGCAAACTCGAACTGGTAAAATACCGCATCAGCGACGTGCTGGAACATAAAAACAAAACACCTTTTTTACCGGATGCCAGTGTATTACTCATCATTAAGGCCGATGCGGTAGGTTGTATCGACTTGTCGCGCATCCCCCCTACACATATTCAGGTAGAAGGAGATTCGGTATCGATGCAGCTGCCCAAGCCCGAAATCTGTTATATAAAAATTGATCACAAAGCCTCAAGAGTATACGATACAAAAATGGCTTTTTTCAGAGAAGCAGACCTGGTAGATGCCGCCTACAAAAATGCAGAACAGAAAATTGCTGATGAAGTACGCAAATCTGATATCCTTCAGCAAACCAAGGCCAACGCTTTAAATGTGCTCAAACCACTCCTGGCCGGGTTAGGTTACAGCAAGGTGAGCTTGTCATTTGAAGAATAAAAAATCGATAATTCCAATTTTTCAACCCCAGATATTATGAAGAATTTAAACTTAAGGTGGTCCGATTTAGATCCCAATTTTCACCTTCGCCACAGCAGTTATTATGACCTGGCTGCACAGGAACGTGTCGATCTGTTGGATAAGTACGGCATTACCCTTCACCTGATGAAAGAACTCCACGTAGGCCCGGTGTTATTTAAAGAACAATGCGAATTTAAACGGGAAATCCACCTCAATTCGAAAATCCACATCGTCACCAGGCTTTTAAAAATGAAAAAAAGCGGATCACTATGGGTGATACAGCACGAATTTCTTTCGGAAGACGGGACGTTACATGCGCTGATTAAAGTTGAGGGTAGTTGGATCAATACCATCAAAAGAAAATTGGCCATACCTGTACCCGAACAGATATTTGAAGGGCTTGAGAAATTCCCGAAAGCAGAAGACTTTGAATACCTGTAAGTACCCCGCTATAGTCCCAGAATAAAAGGGACTATATTTCTTTCACATTGCCCAGTTTAATCCAGCCTCCGTTACCATTGGCCAATGTAATTTTTATCCAATCCGCATCTGTTTCCTGTATATTCACCTTTGTTCCCTCATGGATCACAAAAAGTGTTTTCTGCTTATCATCAGGCCCGCTTTTTACATCCGCCGCACCTGCAAATACAATTCCTTGCTGCGTTGCATTCAGTTCGCGCGATTGCAGCGCCGATAAGAGCCAAAAAAGCAAGCCCAGCGAAAGCAACGAAACCCCGGCATAAAAGGCCAGTTTTTTTGGCCATATGGCAATCAAAAACAGGTAAGCGATAAGTGATACAAACCCTGTAATAAGGCAGAACACTGTAAACACAGCTAGGGTGTTTAAGGAAAAGAAAAACAGGAATGATTTCCACCATTTGCTCAGGAAAAATTCAGGCACAGCCTCAATACGATCTGTTATTTTAAGATTGGCCAGCTGCAGGTTAAGCTGAATTTCCGAATCCCCGGGATTTAATTTCAGGGCCTTTTCGTAATTTAAAATGGCTTGTGGCATTTCCGCCATTTTGTATTTTGCATTGCCTAAATTAAAATATACGATTGCCGATTGGTAACCTGCATCCAGTATTTCCTGGTAAGCTTTGGCCGCCTCATTATACTGGTTTTTGGCATAAGCTGCGTTGCCCTGCTTCAATAAATTTTCGGCATTAATTTCCTTCGCCGATACAAAAAATGGCACGACCAATAGCAGGCAGGCATATATATGAGGTTTCAAAAAATCAGGCATTTTCTTCGATGTCATTAATGATACTTTTAGCTTTATCAAACACTTCCTGTTCGGAAATACCCGTAACGGGTGCATATCGGGCCATCTCACACAAATCCAGTGTTTCTGTAAGTTGATTGATCAAAGGTGTTTTAATACCCGCTACAGTCAATTGCGCGGTGATATGTTCCTTGTTCAGATCAGCTGCCGCAATATTAAACTTATCGCCCAGATACTGATACAAACCTTTGTAAACGTCCTGATAAAATAGTGTTGTATTGCCCGCCTGCAATTGTTTTTGGGCATTTGCCAGATGTTTAGCTGCTACTTTATTGGCGTTTCGGCCTTTTACTTTTACCTGATCTCTGTTGTTTTCCCGGTACTGTTTCCGGTATGCAAAAGCACCAATAAACAATATTGGCCCCAGGCAAAGTAATACATAGTAGGCTGCCGAACCATAAAATCCTTCTCCCTTTTTATGCAAACCGGCACTTCCGGTTTTAATATAGGCAATATCCTTTGCCAGCATTTTTATGTCCTGTTGATTGCCCGAAGCATAAGCTGTCACATTTGATCCCGGGGCTCCTTTGGCCACCTTCAAATGAAACGGAGCGGTACTAAGGCTCACATATTTTTCCGTTACCGGATTAAAATAAGAGAACTTCAATGGTTCGATATGGTATTCTCCCTCATGTCTCGGAATCAATAAATAAGTGTATTCCCTGCTTCCTGTCACACCACTTAAACTTTCGGTAATGTGGTCGTTGATTTTAGGATCATATTTTTCCAGGTCGGCCGGAAAATTAACTGTAGGTGCTTTCAACAACTTCAGGTTACCTGACCCCGAAATTTTAAGCGTATAATTCAAGGCCTCGTTGGCTTTCAGTGCGGACTTATCAACCGATGCATTGATAGAAAATTGTCCCACTGCACCTTCAAAACCTTCAGGTTTACCTGCATCCGGCAATTGTTTAACATTGATGGTTACCGGTGCAGTTTTTACTTTATACTTTACGTCTTCATAAGATCCGCCGCCAAAAAACTGTTCAATGGGGTCATTGGATGGTACATTTTTACGTACCACAAAGGTCATAATCAATGGGTCCAATGTCAATTTTCCAAACCGTTCCGGAAACAGGATAATTTCTTTAAGCACTGCAACATGATACCGTTGTCCATTGTAAACCTCTTCTTTCCAATCTACATTGGCATTGTTACTTTTAATTTCCTGGCTCCAGAAACCATTAAAATCAGGTAACTTATCGGGTGCGTTACCCACAATACCAATATTGGCATATAGCTTATAAGTTACCGCAATCTGTTCGCCCTGGTACACATTAGTTTTGTTGGCAATGGCCCGCATAAACAATTGTTTGGAAATGTCGGCCGAATTACCACTGGATACGCGATCCCCCTGGCCTCCCGAACGTGCCTGCCCTTGTTGTTGTTGCGGTACAGCCCGCCCCTTGCTTACCTTTATTTTAACAGCGTTTGATTTATGTTGTTTACCATTAATCACCATGGTGGCCGGGCCGATGGTAAACTCACCTTCTTTCAGGCCAATTAAAACATAGCCTACAGATATGCTTGCGGTAGTCTGCCCATTTATCGAACTATAACTGGACGATTGATTGGGCCCGCCAACCACCTGAAAACCATTAAATGCAGGTGGATCAAAAGATTCCGGATTTCCATTTGTCGAAAAAGTAATCTCAAACTGCTCTCCTGCAGCTACCTGATTTGAACTTACGGTGGCCGTAACCTTAATACCTTGTCCAAAACCAAATACCGACCATAAAAGCAGTACTGATAATAAATAATATTTCATTTTCATGCTATCTTTCCCCTACCAGTCTTTAACAATCCGGCCTTTTACACCTTTTGCTTTTTTATTTTTCAACTTGTCCTGGGTATTTTTTTCTTCATTTTTTAATGCTTCCAGCATCCGCTCTGCATCTTCCTTCGACAATTTATCAGGTTGCGGTTGCTGCCCCTGCTGCTGATCTTTTTTGTCCTGATCTTTTTTATCTTTATTCTGCTGGTCTTTATTCTGATCCTTTTTATCCTGGTCCTTCTTATCTTTATCCTGCTGATCCTTTTTATCCTGATCTTTCTTGTCCTGATCTTTCTTATCCTGGTCCCTTTTGTCTTTGTTCTTGTCCTTATTTTTATCGTTTTTGTTCTGCTGTTGCTGCTGCTTCAGTTTTTCCTGCGCATAAGCCAGATTATAACGGGTCTGATCATCCTTTGGATTATTGATCAAAGATTTTTTGTATGCTTCAATGCTTTCTTCCAGTTTTTTTGCTTCCAGCAAAGAATTGCCCAGGTTATGATAAGCCTGCGCTTTTACACCTTTATCTGTCGAAGAGCCTGCAATTTCAGTAAATTTCTGTGCAGCATTCTCAAACTTTTTTTGTTTGTACAAGGCATCACCAAGATTAAAATTTCCTGCAACTGATTCTTTCGTTTTTTCTACCGATTGACGATAGCTGGCTTCTGCTTCTGCATACTTTTGTTGCTGATAAAGCTTATTGCCATTATGGATATACATTTTCTCCTGCTGGGCAAAAACCACAGTTCCATGTAGGATAATATAGGTTATAATGATCAACTGCCTCATAGCTATCTCACTTCAAATAAATTCAACTCACTTAATTTTAGGTTTCTCCGATTAGAAATAAAAAATTCGAGTACCAGTAGCAGCAATGCAAAGCCTACAAAAAACTGAAACCTATCTTCATAATTTTTAAAGGCTTTACTATCATAGGTCTTTTTCTCCATTTTATTTACCTGATCCATCACAATGTTAAAACCGCTATTGGCATTACTTGCCCTTACATACACACCATTGCCTGCCTGCGAAATTTCCTTACACATCTCCTCATTTAATTTACTCACTACCGTTTTCCCTGCTTCATCGGTGTGAAACCCAATAGGATTTCCATTTTTATAAATCGGAACCGGCGCGCCCTCCGGTAAGCCTAAACCGATCACATGGATAGCCACATCTTTGGCACTGGCACTTTTAGCTGCCGATATCGCATCATCTTCGTGGTTTTCTCCATCAGTCATCAAAATCATGGCTTTGCTGGTACCATTTACAAAGTTAAAAGACTTCATTCCCATATCTATTGCAGCACCAATAGCGGTACCCTGGGTGGGTACAATGTCTGTGGTAATGTTGTTCAAAAACAATTTTGCTGCCGAATAATCGGTCGTTATAGGCAATTGAACATAGGCCTCGCCGGCAAAAATGATAATGCCTATACGGTCGTTATGTAAATTATCAATCAACTGAGATATTGCCCGTTTGGCATTTTCCAGTCTATTTGGGGCCAAATCTCCCGCCAGCATACTGTTCGATACATCCAACAGGATCATCAAATCAGCTCCGTTACGCCTCGCTTCCTCCATCTTGGTTCCAATTTGCGGATTTGCTGCTCCTACTACCAGCGAGGCATAAGCCAATGCAAAAAAAGTAAATTTTAAGCCCGGTCTGCTCAAAGAAACCTCCGGCATCATCCTCCGCACCGTATGTTGGTCGCCCAATGAGGCCAATGCTTTCTTTTTCCATCTTCGGATCATTAAAAAAACAATGATCATCAAAGGGATAAGCGCCAATCCCCATAAAAAACCTATGTGTTCAAAACGTAACATATCTTTAAGTTAAGGCTCCTTTAAAAACTGTATTCCTCAATAAAAACTCCAGTAGCAGCAATACCATTGCAATGAGTAAAAACGGCAAAAAACGTTCAGTTTTTTTATGGTATTGGGTAACGGCAATTTTCGCTTTTTCCAATTGGTCAATCTGTTGATAGATTTGTTTCAGCTTGGCATTATTGGTTGCCCGGAAATACTGTCCCCCGGTTACCTGCGCAATTTCCTTCAACACCCCCTCATCAATAGTTACGGGCACCTGCTGGTATTCTACACCAAAAGGGGTCTTTACCGGATAAGGCGCATAGCCCTTAGTACCCACACCAACAGTATATACCCTTACTTTCATTTGCTTGGCAATCTCGGCGGCAGTTAAGGGCGGAATTGAGCCGGTGGTATTCGATCCATCTGTCAGTAAAATAACCACTTTACTTTTAGCTTCACTTTCTTTCAACCGGTTTACCGCTGTAGCCAGTCCCATTCCAATAGCCGTTCCGTCTTCTACCATACCGTTACTGATCTCGCTGAATAGATTGATCAGCACATCGTGATCTATCGTAAGCGGACATTGTGTAAAACTCTCACCACTAAAAATAACCAGGCCAATGCGATCTTCAGGACGTCCTTTGATAAAATCAATAGCAATATTTTTTCCTGCTTCCAATCGGTTTGGCTTCAGGTCCTCGGCCAGCATACTACCCGAGATATCTGTGGCAATCACAATATCTATCCCTTCGGTAGTGGAATTTTGCCAGCTAAAGGCCGACTGCGGCCGGGCCAGGGCAATGATCAGGAAAATAAATGCAAGCACCCTCAATACAATTGCGTAGTGCCTCAACGTTGTGTACTTACTTTTTTTAATTGATGAAAAGCCCTTCAAGGCCGACATGCGCAGGCTACCCTGAAGTTTGCTGTTTCTCCAGATATACCAGCCAATCATCAAAGGGATGACAATCAGCAACCAGAAAAAGCCTTTATTGGCAAATTCAATTCCACTAAACAGATTCATTGTCGTTATTTTGTGCTTTATGGTCTGTCAATGGAACAGCTTTGGTATTCATCACAAAACTGATTGCATTTTCCATACTTTGTTCATTATCGTTATTTAAAGGTGTGGCCTTGGCAAATTTCACCAAATCGGCCAGCAGCAGCATTTGCCTTAGTTTATTCATGTACTGCCCGGCAATGTTCAAATGTCTTAATCCCGAAAAGATCTCTTCCGAGGTCTGTTCCAATGCATTGATCTCATACCTTTTCTCCAGATAATCTCTAATGATATCCGTAAGCTCAATATGGTATTGTTTTACCTGGCCCTGCTCCCACAGTTTCTGGCTTTTTAAGGCATTTAATTTATCCAATGTCAGCGTATGCAAAGGTAACACAGGCGCAGGCGCAGCTGTCTTCACAGGTTTTTGCTTCCTTTTTTTGATCAAATACCAAATCAGACCGGCAATCAGTAAGATTCCCAAAAACGAGAACAATACCAGCTTCCAATTGTCCCGAAGCCAATCCATAAAGGAATAGGACACCGCAAGCGGCTCTTTAATGTCATAAATGGCCTTAGTGGTATCTACTTTTACTTCAGTTATTTCCAGTGGCAGCGGCTGTGTACTTAGCTTTCCGTTCTTACTGTCAAACGTATATGCCGGTATCATGTGCAGGCCAGCATCAAAAGAAGTAATCACATATTGCCTGCTGATGGTTTTCAGGGCCGGATTGTTTTGATCAGGTACCGTATCGGTTTTGCCCAACTCTACAATCTGCACCTTTGAGGAGATGGTATCTGCCAGTACCGGAAAGTCCACTTGCCCGTTTACAGGCAAATGCGCTATCAAACGAAGTATGGTCTGATCGCCTAAAGCAATTTTACTCCTGTCCAGTTTAGCCTCTACCCTGATGTCCTGCGCCTTTCCGGTATAGCTTAATCCGGCGATGCACAGCATCAAACACCAGCTGAAATTAAAAAACTGTTTCATATCCTTATCGTCTGGCCTCTCTTTTCTTAAACAATGTCATCAATGGTTTGATATATGATTGATGGGTACCAATTTTGGTAAAATCTACACCTGATTTTCTGAACTGATCTTCCAGTCTGCCATTTCTTTCCAAAGCAGCAGTTTTAAAGGCATGGCGCACCTGCTTATCTGCTGTATTTATCCATTCTGTTTGCCCGGTTTCCTCATCTGTAAACGGAATAAGTCCCAGGTTTGGGAATTCCTCTTCATGGATGTCGTACAACCTCAAAGCAATCAGATCGTGCTTGCGATTGGCAATTTTGAGTTCGTTTTCAAAAGGGCCACTCATAAAATCAGAAATCAGGAAGGCTGTACAACGCTTTTTTATAGCACTTGTAAAATAGCGCAATCCTTCGGCTACATTGGTCCCTTTATTCTGGGGTTTAAAATCTATCAGTTCCCTGATGATCATCAGAATGTGGCTCCTACCTTTTTTTGGCGGGATGAACTTCTCTACTTTATCACTAAAAAACAGTACGCCTACCTTGTCGTTATTCTGGATAGCCGAAAAAGAAATTACCGCGCACAGCTCGGTAGCCAGTTCCTGCTTCAGCTGGGCCTGGGTTCCAAAATTCTTAGACCCACTCACATCCACCAGCAGCATTACCGTCATTTCCCTTTCCTCATCAAATACCTTTACATAGGGGTGGTTAAAACGGGCGGTTACATTCCAGTCAATGGTACGAATCTCATCGCCCACCTGATACTCGCGCACTTCACTAAAAGCCATACCACGACCTTTAAAGGCTGATTGATATTCGCCCGAAAAAATCTGATTACTCAAACCACGGGTTTTAATCTCTATCTTCCTGACTTTTTTTAAGAGATCTTTGGTTTCCATAATTAAGGAACTTCTACCGCATTCAATATTCCGGTAATGATGGTTTCTGTATTGATGTCCTCTGCTTCGGCTTCATAGGTAAGTCCTATCCGGTGCCTTAAAACATCATGGCATACTGCCCGCACATCCTCCGGTATCACATATCCTCTTCTTTTGATAAAGGCATAAGCCTTGGCCGCCAAGGCCAGATTGATGCTGGCACGTGGTGAAGCACCAAAGCTAATCAGGTTTTTATAATCTGCCAGCTTATACTCGGCCGGAAAACGTGTGGCAAAAACGATATCGATGATGTATTGTTCTATTTTCTCATCCATATACACTTCTTTCACTACCGTTCTGGCCCGCAAAATATCATCGGTATGGATCACCACATTGGGCTTAGGCATGCCTTGAGGGGCAATATTTGCACGCATAATTTTGCGCTCGTCTTCTTTTTTAGGATAACCGATTACTACCTTCAGCATAAAACGGTCTACCTGCGCCTCCGGCAATGGGTAGGTACCTTCCTGCTCAATCGGATTCTGTGTAGCCAATACCAAAAACGGCTTCGGTAATGGGAAAGTATTGTCGCCAATAGTTACCTGGCGTTCCTGCATGGCCTCCAGTAAGGCACTTTGAACTTTTGCAGGTGCACGGTTAATCTCATCGGCAAGGATAAAATTGGAGAACAAAGGGCCCTTCCTCACAATAAACTCTTCCTTCTTCTGATTGTAAATCATGGTACCCAGCAAATCTGCCGGCAAAAGATCTGGCGTAAACTGGATCCTGCTGAAACCTGCATCAATAGCTTTCGACAAAGTATTAATCGCTAATGTTTTGGCCAGTCCGGGTACACCTTCCAGTAAAATGTGTCCGTCGGCCAGCAGGCCAATCAGCAAACGCTCTACCATATACCGCTGCCCCACAATCACCTTATCCATTTCCAGTAACAGGAGATCGATAAATGCACTTTCCTTTTGTATCATTTCATTCAGTGCACGGATATCTGTTCCATACGATGAATGTTCAGTAATATTAGTTACTTCTTCCATTTATACCCATTTTTTATTCGTTGCGAAAATTAGACAAACGTTAATTTTTTCGCAACAGGTAAAGGGGGATATAATGTTAAAATATGTTAAAAAGGGAATTTTGGTTGGCTCCTCTGCGGCTGGAATAAGTTTTTTCTTCTTTAAGAGAAGAAAAAAATGAATCCTAGGCCGCTTCGGAGCAACCAAAATTCCCGATAATACACACAGGATTTCCCGCCGCAAGCAGGATTTTTTACTGTAGGGTGTTTATATCCAGGATTTGTTAGTTGGATTCTTATTGCAGAATGCTTTAGCAGGACTTTTTACTGCAGGGTGTTGATATGCAGGATTTGTTAGTTGGATTCTTATTGCAGAATGCTTTAGCAGTACTTTTTACTGCAGCAGGGTGTTTATATGCAGGATTTGTTAGTTGGATTCTTATTGCAGAATGCTTTAGCAGTACTTTTTACTGCAGGGCATTTATATCCAGGATTTGTTAGTTGGATTCTTATTGCAGAATGCTTTAGCAAGACTTTTATTACAGGGCTTTTATTGCAGGATTCAGGCTCAGAACCTTACTCCTCATATCGACAGAAGCAAAGCGACGAGATATCCCTTGAACTATGCTTTAACAAGATTTTATATAGCCTGGTCTTAGCTTTGCAACACTTTAGTAGCACAGATTTTATGATAGGCGCCATCCCAAAGTTCAATCCGTTTTTCAAGAGATGCAATTGTTGCACGCTCAGCAGCTTTCCAATAAGATTCGTTCTCTGCACAAAGTTCGGCAGTCATGGCCAATGCAAGATAGCTGTGATGATCCCCATCAACTTCAATATGGCGATCAAGATAATATTTAAAAAAAGACAATTGATCAGGAAATTTCTGGTTCAAATCTGCCACAATGGTCATAAACATATTTGGGATCAGATCTTCCCTTCCAAAAGTGAAGGTGCTCGCTTGCAAATGGGCCGCTCCGCTATGGATAATTTTAAAGGTATAGTCTACAAAATTCCTTGCTTCAAATGGAGTGCCGGCAGCTTTATATGCGGCTTCAAAATTTCCTGTAGCTTTTAATGTTTCGGTAAATAAATTGATCTCATCTACATTTGCGCCGCATTGTTGCATGGCATCCAGGTACATCTCAAAATGGCTCTTTTTATCGCCATGTAGGTCTATATCAGATTCCTCCCCGGCAACTATCTCGTTAATTAAAGCCCTGGTCGTACCAGATCCTACAGGAAACCAAGGGATATTGGTACAAGTCAGGTTAATCTGTAAAGCCTTTAATAAGGACATAAAATCCCATACCGCATAAACATGGTATTCCATAAAAATCCGCAGATCTTCCAGATTTTCTATTACTGCATAAACTTTATGATTGATAATCTGCTCCCTGAGTGGCGTTATAGCTGTCTGAATGTTTTCCAATGCGCTCTTCATTTCTTCCCTTTAATTTGGGGGCAAATATAAGGGGAAAACTTGGTTGACTCCTCTGCGGCTGGAATAATTTTTTTCTTCTTTAACAGAAGAAAAAAAAGAATCCTAGGCCGCTTCGGAGCAACCAAGTTTTCTGGGAAGCAACAGGTGAAATTGCGGGGACAGGACCAGCTGACCCGAGATACACCCCAGGCAACAAAATTTTCCGGGAAGCAACAGATGAAACTACAGAGGCAGGAATAGAACAACAGCTTAAGCAATCCATTAAAGACAATTGACACTATCAGTTAATCCAGGAGCCGCTCCCAACAATCAAATTTTCTGGGAAGCAACAGATGAAATTGCGGGGACAGGACCAGCTGACCCGAGATACTCCCCAGGCAACAAAATTTTCCGGGAAGCAGCAAAGGAGATTGTAGGGACAGGATTAAAAACCGCAAAATTTCATTAGGAGGAGCGGGCTTGCCCGGGACGACAATCAGACTATAATTTCAAATAAAAGAACAAAACGATATAATATTCTAAATTCATAATAATTATTAATATTTTATTTCACTAAGTGTAATTTTGCTGGACAAAACTTATCAAACAATGAGCATAAATTCCTTATCATCAGGCGAAAACAAAATACTGGAGCAATTACTGGAAGAAGTAAAACTAAACACCGGATTTTTCATGGGTTATCCGGTATCTAAAGATTTCAATTATACCGATTTGATGCCCTTTCTGGACTATCCTATGAACAATCTGGGCGATCCTTTTGTTCCCTCAACCTATGCGGTTGGCTCACGGGAAATTGAAAAGGAGGTGGTTGCGTTTTTTGCCGAATTGTTCAGGGCTCGGGCCGATGATTGGTGGGGCTATGTCACCAATGGTGGTTCCGAAGGAAATTTGTACGGCTTGTACCTGGCCCGCGAACTTCACCCAAAAGGTATGGTTTACTATTCTGAAGCAACACATTATAGCGTACAAAAAAACCTGCATCTGTTAAATATGTCCAACATCATCATCAGTACCCAGGAAAATGGAGAAATTGATTATGAGGATCTGGAAAATACCATCCGGATGAACAGACATATGCCGGTTATCATTATGGCCAATATAGGCACCACCATGACCGAAGCACGCGACGACATCAGCAAAATTAAGCTGATCCTGAAAAAGCTGGCCATCAAACATTACTATATCCATGCCGATGGTGCCTTATCGGGGAGCTATAGTGCTTTAATTGAACCCCGGCCGGCATTTGATTTTGCCGATGGTGCCGACAGCATTGCCATTAGTGGACATAAGTTTATCGGATCGCCTATGCCATGCGGCGTTGTAGTAGCCAAAAAATCAAACCGCGACCGCATTGCACGCTCGGTAGCCTACATAGGCAGTATGGACACCACCATATCGGGCTCAAGAAATGGCCACAGCCCTTTGTTTTTATGGTATACGATCAAAAAACTCGGCATAGAAGGCCTGAAAAAACGTGCACAGCATTGCCTCGAAACCGCAGCATATGCCGAATTAAAGCTGAAGGAAATCGGCATTCCTGCCTGGCGTAATACCAATGCCATCACCGTCAACTTTCCGGAACCCGACATAAAAATCAGACAGAAGTGGCAACTCGCCGCCGAAGGGGGTTGGTCGCACATCATCTGCATGCCTAACGTTACCAAAAGTCAAATCGACCAGCTGATACAAGAAATCGTGGTATCGCAGACCGAGTTAGCAGCCTCCTAGAGACGTTTTTTTACGTAAAAAACAAAAAAAGACAAAATAAAACAGGGAGGCCTGACTAGCCCCCCTGCTTTAGTAAAAATCACCTTCTCTAAGTATATTTCCTCCAAATAGAGCAAGAAAAAACTTCCTTCAAATAATGCTAAAAATAGTCCGCCGGAAGCCTGAAAATGAGGATTAACAAATAAAACATGAACAAATAAAACATGAACAAAACAGGGCGGCCTAACTAGCCCCCTGCTTTAGTAAAACGCACCTTCTCTAAGTATATTTTCTCCAAATAGAGCAAGAAAAAACTTCCTTCAAATAATGCTAAAAATAGTTCACTGGAAGCCTGAAAATGAGGATTAACAAATAAAGTATGAACAAATAAAACATGAACAAAACAGGGCGGCCTGACTAGCCCCCTGCTTTAGTAAAAAGCACCTCCTCCAAGTATATTTTCTCCAAATAGAGCAAGAAAAAACTTCCTTCAAATAATGCTAAAAATAGTCCGCCGGAAGCCTGAAAATGAGGATTAACAAATAAAGTATGAACAAATAAAACATGAACAAAACAGGGCGGCCTAACTAGCCCCCCTGCTTTAGTAAAAAATTACCTTCTCTGACGAGACCTAGGAAAATTTTGCCCTTCTTCAGGGCAAAGGTTTCCAGTCTCAGAAGAGAACGGTCATTTTTTCCCTTTAAACCACGATTTCACTTTCTTCGAATTCCTATCTGCCACTAAATACATACACGGAACCAACACCAGGGTCAAGAAAGTGGCGAAACTCAACCCAAAGATGATGGTCCATGATAAAGGTCCCCAGAAAGCCACATTATCTCCACCAAAGTAAATATGAGGATGAAGTTCTGTAAACATCGTTACGAAATCTATATTCAACCCAACAGCCAGAGGGATCAGGCCCAGCATGGTTGCAGTGGCGGTCAGCAATACCGGCGTCATCCGGGTGCGTCCGGCCTCAATAACTGCATCCCGCACCTCCATACCCTGGCTTACCATCAGATCAGCAAATTCCACCAGTAAAATACCATTACGTACCACTATACCCGCAAGTGCAACAATACCAAGCCCCGTCATTACAATCGAAAGCTCCATCCTAAATATGGTAACGCCCAGCAATACACCAATGATACTAAATAGAATCTCGCTCAATATCACCACAGGCTTGCTGATGGAATTGAATTGCAGTACAAGAATAATCAGGATGATAAACAAAGCACTTACCAGGGCTGTTCCCAGGAAAGCAGCAGTTTCCATTTGTTCTTCCTGCTCTCCCGCCATCTTAATTTCAACCCCATCAGGCGCTTTAAATTCATTGATTTCGGTCTGAATACTCGCCACCACTTCATTGGGGTTATAATCAGATAGCACATTGGACGACAAAATGATAATCCTTTTTTGCTGCTTACGCTTAATACCACCATAGGTATTGATATAATCAATATTCGCAAAAGAAGAAATCGGCACCTGCCTGATGATCCCGTTCATTCCCATATCGCGATAGGTAATTTTCATATTACGTAAAGCTTCAAGGTTGTTCCGCTGATCTTCCTTAGCACGTACATTGATCTCATAGTCGTCATTTACATCTCTGAATTTTGAAAAATCGTAGCCAAAAAGTGCTATTCTTAACGCGGTTCCAACATCCTCGGTAGCAATCCCTTCACGGTTGGCCCGCTCACGGTCGATGTCAAAAATAATTTCGGGTTTATTGTTCTGAAAATCAGATTTCAGTTCCTCTACCCCCGCAATCTGTCTGCTATCTAAAAATTTCTTCAGCCTGTCGGATGTCAGGGCAATAGAATCCAGGTCATCACCGGTAATTTCAATACTGATCGGTTTCGCAGTTGGCGGTCCGCCCTGTTCCTGGGCAACACTAATTTCTGCACCCGGAATTCCCTTCACGGCATTACGGATTTTATCGAGATAAACCGTAGTACGTTCGCCGGTACGTTTACCAAAAGGCACAAAAGCCACGGTAACCTTACCCTTATTGGCATACTCACCCTGATCTTCGCCTTGCGGATCGGTTACCCCTACAGTAACATTGGAAATGATTGAGGATACATCCGGATTGTTACGGCCCACCACTTGTGTCACTTTCTGTTCTACCTTGTCAATTATTTTACTGGTATATGCCTGATCGGTACCCACCGGCAGTTCCAGGTATACATATACAAAGTTAGGATCTGCTGTTGGGAAAAACACTACTCGTGGTGGCACCACACTCACCAGAATCAGGGTAAAGAAGAACAAAGCCACCGTACTCCATATCATGGTCCTTGGACGCTTCAATGCCCAGGTAATTAATCGGTGATAACCATCAATCGCTTTTGGCCAGGTCACCGTCTGGAATTTTTTAATCACGCCCATCAGGAAGAAATGGTTCAGCAAATAAAGCAGAGCCATCAGCACCACAAAGTTGCCGATACCAAAATTGATCAGGTACCCTAACAAAGCCACTATAGCAAAAATCAATACCGTACGCTTCACTGCTTTGTTAAACGTCGGTCTTTGATTTTCATCGTCATGATGCGGCTTCATAAAATCGACCGCAAAAACCGGATTGATGATATAAGCTACAACCAAAGAGGCCGTTAAGGTAACAATCAGTGTAACCGGCAGGAAATACATAAACTCACCAATAATCCCCGGCCAGAACAGCAAAGGAAAAAAGGGGGCCAATGTAGTCAGTGTTCCCGAAAGCACGGGTAAAAACACCTCTCCGGTAGCTGTTTTGGCAGCCTGCACAATGGGCACCTTGCCATTGTCAAATATCCGGTGCGTATTTTCGACCACCACAATTGCATCATCCACCACAATACCCAGGCCCAGTAAAAATGAAAACAGCACCATCATGTTCATGGTAAAGTTAAAATCGAATACCCCGCCCAGTACCGGCATAGATAAGAAAGCGATAAACATCGATAAGGGAACCGACAAGGCTACAAAAAGCGCATTTGTAACCCCCATAAAAAACATCAGGATCAGGGTAACCAGGATAAAGCCAATCACAATAGTATTGATCAGGTCGTGCAGGGTAATCCGCGTCTGATCGCTCTGATCGCCCGTAATTGTGATCTCCAGCTTTTCAGGAATAACTTTTCCTTTCATGTCCTTCAACATCGCATTGATTTTATCGGAGACTTCAATCAGGTTCTCGCCACTTCGTTTTCTTACGTTCAGCGTAATTACGTTTTTACCATATAAACGGGCATAACTCTTTTGTTCTTTAAATGAGTCTTTTACTTCGGCAATATCTTTCAGGTAAACTGAACCTCCGGTGGGTGTTTTGATGATCATATTGCCAATTTCTTCGGCATCTTTAAACTCCTTTTTGATGTTCAGAGTCCGTAGCATTCCATCCATTTTTACCGAACCGCCGGATATGGTTTTGTTTTCTTTTTTCACCGCCTGCCCTATATCACCGAACGATAAATGTGCAGCTTCCATTTTTCGCAAATCCACATTGATCTGAATTTCGGGCTCAAGCGCCCCCACAATATCAACCCCGGCAATTTCTTTCAACCCCTCTACCCTGTCCTCAATATCATCGGCATATTCTTTCAGCTTTTTAAGGTCATAATCGCCCGAAATATTGATGTACATAATTGGCAGATCAGAAAGGTTGATGTCCATAATTACCGGATCATCAGGCAAGTCCGAGGGCAGATCCGTCTTGGCTTTATCTACCGCATCTTTGATCCTTTGTTTTGCATCTTTAATATCCACCCCTGTATTAAACTCGGCCGTAATGAACGAAAAATCCTGGAACGAGCTGGAAGTCACCTTTTTTAAACCCAGCGTTCCCCTGATCTCCTTTTCCAATTGTTTGGTCACCAGGTTTTCCATGTTTGTTGGCGAGGTACCCGGATAAATGGTCTGCACAAAAATCTTTGGAATAACTACTTCCGGAAAATTCTCTTTGGGCAGGCTATTGTAAGAAAAATAACCGGCTATCACCAGCAAGCAGGTAAACACATAGATGGCCGTTCTGTTGTCTATCGCCCAGCTGGAAGGGCGAAACTCTTTATTAATATCCTTCATATCATTTTTATGAATAATGATTTCTATAATTTTACGCTATCGCCGTCATTCAGATCCTGAAAACCGGTAGTGATCACCTTATCACCAGCTTTTAAGCCCGACAACACTTCCGATTTACCATCCGAAACCTTACCTGTTTTGATGTCCACTTTTTTAGCCTTCCCGTTTACCGCGGTAAACACATACTCACTAGTTTCCGACTTCTGTATGGCATTTATCGGAACTACCAGGGCCTTGTCGTTTTTATAGTCAATAATTTTCAATATGGCTACCATATTCGGGCGGTATCTTTTGTTGGATGGCAATTTCACTTCTACATTAAATCCTCTGGAAACCGGATCAATTACCTTGGCCGCAAAAGATATATGTGCCGAAAGGTTATCCGGTACATCAGGCAAAGAAACCTGAACTTCATCGCCCTGATTTACTTTTCCACCATAATTTTCAGAAACAAGCGCTTTCACCTTCAACCTCTCTGCGTTTACCACCCTGATGCCTGTTGGACTTCCCGGAGCTACCGATTGTCCCAATTTCATTTCCATCGCATCCACTGTTCCCGATACCGGGCTTTTCACTTTATTCATAGCGGCCTGAGATTTTAATCCTGCCAGTTGTTTCTCCAACCCTTCTTTCTGGCTTTTGGCGGTCAGGTATTGCACTTCAGTACCTATTTTTTGGTCCCACAGGTTTTTCTGACGGTTAAATACCGTTGTGGCCAAATCCAGCTGTGTCTGCATTTGGGCCACACTCTGGCGCAGCACTTTATCATCCAATTGCGCCAGTACCTGGCCTTTGTTTACCCGCTGGCCCACTTTCACAAATATGGCGGTTACCGTGCCTGGCGATTCGGGCATGATCTCGACATTGTCTTCCGCATCAACTTTCCCCTGAACTTCAACATAGCTTCTAAAGTGTGTTTCCGACAGTTCCGAAGCGCTCACATCTTTAAGCGCCTCTGCGGTCTTACTTTGCCCCATTTCAGCTTCCAGTTTTTCAATTTTTCCATTTAATTCGGTACGCTGTTTTTTTAACTGTTCCAGTTCTGCCTTTTTATTTTTTGGCTTTTCCGATGAGCAGGAAGCCAGTAAAAAAACAATTGCCAGGGTATATAGTGGTGTTTTCATCGTTGAGTATATTTTTTTGAGGTTAATAATTGATTCTTCCGGCAGCCTTATCCAGATCTACTTTACTGATCAGCAGGTCGTACAAAGCCTTGATATAATTGTTCTGCGCTTCCTTTAAGGCAGTTTCGGCAGTAGTTACTTCCAGACTTGAGCCTACGCCCTGTTCATATTTGATGCGGGTAACCCGAAGAATTTCCTCCGAAAGCGTCAGGTTCCGCTGCTGATTTTCGACCGAACGCAGATTACTGATATAGATTTTCTGACCGGAGGTGATCTCCCGCGTAATGTTGTTCTTCAAATTCAGCATATCGTTTTCCGATTTTTTTACTTCCAGTTTGGCATTTCGCATCCTGTAAATACGCTGTCCCCCGCTAATCAGGTTCCATGACAGGGTAACGCCAACTACTGATGTTGGATAATTCTGATCATACAAATCCGAGAAGCTATTCGACTGAAAGCTTTTTGTTGCGCTTGCAAAACCTCTTAATGTAGGTAAAAAAGTACTTTTTTGTCTTTTCAGCTCCAGCTCATTTAATTTTTTCTGGGTTTCCAGCAACGAATATTCAACCCTTCCTTTATAGGCGGCAGTATCTGTCATTACTGTTGCCACCTGTTCGGCCCGTACCTCACTTATCTTGTCGGTAAGTTGAAGGCCTGCGGTAACCGGCATGCCCATCTGGAATTTGAGGAGGTCTACATTAATGGCAAACAAACGAATTACATTTTCGCGTTCCGTCTCCAGGTTATTCTTTAACACCTGCAGGCGGTCTACATCAATCTTTTCCGCAAAGCCATTTTTATACATCGCTTCCGTATCATTTAAGGACTTGGTCAGTTTCTGCAAATTGGCGTCAATCAAGGTCAGCTGCTCTTCGCTTACCAGGGCGCCATAGTAGGCTTTGCTTACCGCCACGGCGGTTTCAATTCTGGTACGCCTGCTGTTGCGGATAGACAGTTCCTTATAGGTTTTATTGGCCTGAAGCCCTACAATATAACTACCGTCAAACAACAGTTGATTGAGTTCTATTCCCGCCGAAGAATTGAATTTCACGCCAAATTTGACCGGAATCTGTGTACCCGGCTGACCAAAAAATTCTCCCGGAAGCAAACTTGTGGGTACCTTCAGATAGTCCTGAAAGTTAAAGGTGGTAGACACCTGAGGCAAACCGATACCAATGGTTTCTTTCACCTTATTCCGGGCCATTTCTTCGTCTACCATAGCATTGAGTACGGCCGATTGATGGGTCAAAGCATAATCAATGGCTGCTTTCAGGCTAAGCCTATAGCTCAGGGAGTCGGCCGGCTGTGCCTTGGCCATAGTTGCCCCTGCCAACAGCAGCACAATGAGGTGATAAATTTTATGTTTCATAGATATATTCATTACTTTTTTTTAAATATTGTCCTGTTAAAGATTTTGTTTCATTCATCAAATCTGCCGGAGTGCCCGTAAAAACGATTTCACCTCCATTTTTGCCACCTTCAGGCCCCAGATCAATCACCCAGTCTGCATTTTTTATCACATCCAGATTGTGTTCTATCACAATAACCGAATTGCCACTATCCACCAGCTGATCCATCATTTCCAGCAAATGCCCTATATCGGCCATGTGCAAACCGGTTGTAGGTTCATCCAACACATAGATGCTCCCCTTTTTATGCAGGTTGCTGGCCAGCTTAATCCGCTGACATTCGCCGCCGGAAAGCGTACTTAATGGCTGTCCTAAAGTCAGATAATCCAGGCCAACATCATGTATGGCCTGCAAACGGCGTTTCAAGTCTTTCTTTTCAAAAAAATCAACCGCATCCTGTACAGTCATCTCCAGCACCTCGCTAATCGATTTCCCTTTAAACTTATAATTCAATACCTCTTCCTTAAAACGTTTACCGCCACATATCTCACATGGCGTTTTTACAGGTTCCAGAAAAGCAAGATCGGTATAAATAAAGCCCAGTCCCTGGCAATTTGGGCAGGCACCTTTCGAATTGAAGCTGAACAAAGCAGCACTTACATGATTTTCCTGTGCAAAAAGCCTTCTGATGTCGTCCATAATCCCCGTATACGTAGCGGGGTTGGAACGTATCGAGGTGCTTACGGCCGATTGATCAACGATAACAGCCTCAGGATGCCGTTTGGCAAATACATCATTAATCAGGGTACTTTTTCCCGACCCAGCAACTCCTGTAACCACTGTAAGTATGCCCAAAGGTATATCTACAGTAATATTTTTAAGGTTATGCAAACTAGCCCCGTTCACCCGCAAATAACCGGCAGCCATCCGGTACCCCGATTTCATCGGCTGTTTGTTATGGATATATCTCCCCGTCAGCGTATCCGCCTCCAGCAAGCCCTCAACAGTACCCTCATAAACAATTTCACCTCCCTGCGTACCTGCACCCGGCCCCACATCTACTATATGGTCGGCAATCTTAATCACCTCCGGGTCATGCTCTACCACCAAAATCGTATTTCCCTTATCCCTTAACTGCAACAACAATTCATTCAGCCGGTGCACATCGCGGGGATGCAGTCCAATACTCGGTTCATCAAAAATATAAATCATATCCGTAAGGCTGCTGCCCAGGTGGCGTACCATTTTTATACGCTGCGACTCGCCGCCCGAAAGACTATCCGTTGACTGGTCAAGGCTCAAATATCCCAGTCCTATATCAATCAGATGTTGCAGCCGCTGCATCAGTGCCGAAGTCATGGGCCCTGCCACAGGATCATCTATCCGCCTGATGATCTCAATCATTTCATCTACCTGCAAACCGGCCAGTTCGGCAATATGATAGCCGTTTATCCGGCAGTTTAACGCGGCCTGGTTCAAACGGGTTCCTTTACATAAGGGACAAGGGGCAAAAGAGATGAAACGCTCCAGTGTACCTCTGGTATTTTCGGAAAGGATACTCGTATCCCTTTTGATATACATGCGGTTAAACTTATCTACCAATCCTTCAAAACTCACGTTCAGCGGAACATTGTCTTTCCGTACCTGGAACTTTTTAGGTTTGCCATACAATAGCATATGCCATTCTTCCTCACTATAGTCGCCCAGTTTTTTATCGTTATCAAAAAACCCGGAATAGGCATAAGTATTAAAATACCAGCTGCCAACTGCAAACATCGGAAACAGGATAGCCCCTTCGTTTAAAGATCTGGAACGGTCCAGAAACTTATCCAGGTTTAGTTTTACAGTTTCACCCAGCCCATTGCATTCCGGGCACATACCTGCCGGATCATTAAACGAAAACGCGTTGGAATACCCTGCAAAAGGTTTTCCCACCCTCGAAAACAGCAAACGCAGGATAGCATAGATATCAGTAACGGTACCCACGGTAGAACGTGAATTGCCAGCCAGGCGCTTTTGATCAATCACAATGGCGGTCGACAGGTTCTCAATCCCATCGGCATCGGGCTGACTGTAACGCGGCAAACGGTTACGTACAAATGTGGAGAAGGTTTCGTTCAGCTGCCGCTGCGCCTCGGCGCCGATGGTTTCAAATACAATAGAAGATTTACCAGAGCCCGAAACCCCGGTAAACACGGTAATTTTACGCTTTGGGATACACAGTGAAATATTTTTAAGGTTGTTTTCACGGGCACCTCTTATTTCTATATATGCTTGCTTCATGCCGTTCCAAATTGTTTAATCCGGGTACTTTTCTACAAAATCAAAAATCAACATAATAGCCATTTCACTTACCGTTCAATAAGGAGTAATTACCTTTCAAAAAGGAATTATTTCCTGACTAACGTTTCTAAAGATATAATTTTTCTTAAATTAGTTGCTATAAACCGTTCCTATCATTTACGCTTCAATACTATGACCGACAACGAATTGAACCTGATCATGTGTACCGAAATGTCCGAAATCCAAAAAATGGAATGTGCTGACTATTTGGGTAATGCTGGCTATATCAATATCAGCGAGGTTAAAATTAACGGTGCAGATATCTTTTCCGGGAGCAGCAAAATAACTCAGGAAGTAACGGTACGGGAACAGAATGAAACACCTACCCTGAATATGTATTTTTCTATCCAGGGTATCAGTTCGGCCTGGGAAGCCAATAGCAACGAAAAATATGTTTTAAAAGACAACCAGCATGCGGTAACTTTTACACCTGGCTTTGATGGCTACTATGCGTTGAGCAGTCCCGAAGTCCGAAATTTTGGCATTTCCCTGTACGAATCTTTTTTCAACCGGCTATATTCAACTGACCTTGAATGTTTAAAGCGCTTCTGGGATAACGTAAATGCCGGTAAGCTGACCGACATATCCGAACATGCCTTGCCCATTACGCCTAAACAGCAATCGGTAATTAACGACATGCATCATTGCCCCTATAGCGGCAACATGAAGCAATTGTTTTATGAATCCAAAATCACCGAACTCTTTTTATTGCAGGCCGAGCAGGCCGAAGCATTAAATGGAACTACACCCGTTAAAATAGAACGCCATCATATAGATAAACTGCATGCAGCACGCCAGTACATCCAGCAAAGTATGTTCGATCCTTTGACCCTCAGTGGCATTGCCCGCGAGGCCGGCATCAACGAGTTTATGTTGAAAAAAGGATTTAAAGAGCTATTTGGCATGACCGTTTTTGGCTACCTCAATGAGTTAAAAATGAATTATGCCCGCCAAATGCTACTCGAGTCGGCCTGCACAGTATACGAGGTGGCCTATACCATGGGTTACAATGAACCTTACAACTTCTCCAAAGCCTTCCGCAAACACTTCGGCTATCTTCCCGGCGAACTCCGGAAATAATTGTTATTTGATCTCAACAGCAATCATATTGCTATTGCGCGGTCCTGGAAAGGGCTCTGTTCTTAAAGAAAAAACCAGTTTGTACTTACCTGCATTTGCCGGGGCCTGTACTTTAGCTTTAAGCTGTACCGATTGCCCCGCTGCAATTACCAAATGTTCAGTATCGGTATCCACCAGCTTAAACTCGCCCATGTCTGGCCCAAGTTTAAAACCATATTCCAGGTAACACTTCCATTTTTCGCCTGCATTCCCCAAGGCAATGCTTTCATCATAAGGGTTGGTAATTTTCAGTTCCAACGTTTTTATTTCGTTTACCTTCCAGTCGCCAGGCACAACAAGCGGATTTACCGACACCTTCTGATACATCCTCACACCATCCAGCCAGGCTCCATAATATATACCTTTACCGGTCGGGATGGTATCGGTCAGCTCCAGCCCGGGAACAGGTTGATCGACCACCAGATAAGCTTTTTTATTCCTCAGGCTATCCTCCAGCGGCCATATATCATACTGGTTTTTGCGGTAATATCTGGAGTCGTAACCAAAGCCCCTGGTGCTGTTGGTGTAAAAATTGTACCGGGACGGGATCTGAAAACTGTTCATAAAAATAACCGGCGCGTTGCCAGCCTGCTGATGAATGGCTTTTGCCCAATCTTTATTTCCAAAGTAATAATCTATCACCTTTACTTTCCGCAAGGCGTCGACAGGAAAAATCAGCATCAGTCTTACCAGCAAGATCAGGAAAATATTGATTATAGCCAGGCGCTCCAACCATTTTGGTACGGCCTTACTGGAAATGGCAATATAAGCCAGAATAAAGAGGCAAATCATGGCCGGCAGCGTCCAATGGGCTTCTACCCTTCCCTTTAATGTACTAATGAAGAAAAAGATAAATATACCAAAGCAGTTAAATTTAAGCGTCCGGATAAAAACATCGCTGGTTTTCAGCTTAACTGCCGAGGCGTACAGGTACCAACCTACCAATGGGCCGGCCAGGGCCAGCTGTGCAAATAAATACTCTGTAGTAAAATTAAACTTATAAAAAGCTGCCGAGCGATCAATCACATGGTAATAAAATGAAGGATAATTGTTTTGTACCTGCCACCAGATATGTGGAACAAAAGCCACTATAGCAATGGCTACAATAGCCCAGAAACTGGGCCTTTTTAGCAGCTTAAAATTGGAAAGAATGGTAAAAAATAAAATCAATATCCCATGATATTTGCTGTACAGCATCCCGGCGATAACCAGGGCCAGCAAAAAAGCCCATTTAAACTTATCCTCTTCTATATAACGCTGATAAACGTATAGAAAAAGTACGGTAAAAAAGAACAGCGGGGCATCGGGCGTGGTGATAAACCCGTATACATGGAACAAGACCACAGCACTGAACAACAGGATAAACAGCTTGATCTGTTGAGTATACCTGCTTACAATTTTCCATAAAAAGTAAACCGATATAGTATTGGTGATGACGGTAAACAACCTCAAACCAAGGGTCGAATGGGTCAATAGATCCCCCAGTTTAATAAACAAGGCCACCATGGGCGGATGATCAAAATAGCCCCAATCTAAAAACTGCGAATACACCCAATAATAGGCCTCATCGGCATGTACTTCAACAAAGCTCGCCTGAACAATATTGATCAATGTCCATATACCCAAAAAAACAAACAGCAGCTGTTCGGTTCTTTTTTTTGTTTCCAGCATCAGTTATGGGGTTTTAATTGGTAAATGTATAAAGGTAATTTGCAAAAAAATTCCACAGGGACACAATTACAATTGCACAAGCTTTGGCAACGTAAAAATTCCATTTCAGCTTATCATTTAACAGATAAATCAGGATATTACTTAAGGCCAGCCCTACCAGACAGATCATAAAATATTTACCAAACTGGGTCATGCTGGCTGCATCATGGCTACCAAAAGTCCAGATCCGGTTTAGCCGGTAATTGGTTGCCGTAGCAATGCTAAAGCCCAGCGAGCTGGAAACATATTTGTGGATTTTTAATTTTTCTTTACAGATATAGGTTACTGTAAAATCAACAATGAGCCCAACAAAGCCAACAACGCCAAATTTTAAAAGTTTAATCAAAAAAGCATAATTAAATTCAATGGCTGCAATAGGGGTCATATTTACTACTTTCAGCAAAAATAATATAATAATCATACAACTTCGTTTCCTTTCAGTATTTTTACTACCAAAATAAGAACGTGCTCCATTTATTCAGATACAGAATTCCAAATAAGTATTCCAATGAATTTAAGGATACTTATGCTTTTATTAATACTAAACAAGTAACCATTCTGAGCGGG
This sequence comes from Pedobacter schmidteae, assembly GCF_900564155.1. Lineage (NCBI taxonomy): Bacteria > Pseudomonadati > Bacteroidota > Sphingobacteriia > Sphingobacteriales > Sphingobacteriaceae > Pedobacter > Pedobacter schmidteae. The sequence continues at coordinate 5,458,634 of NZ_LS999839.1, forward strand.
GTTTTACTTGTGATTGCCTTTGGAGTAAGGATGACTTCCATTTTTTATCATCAGGAGTTGGTTACCATGCCCAATCTTGAACTGTACAATATGCTCAACTGGGTACAAATTTTTGGCGCTTCATTTTTCCTCATCACCGCCGGTTTCGCGTTAAAATCCAGCTACTGGAAAACCGAAGGCCGAAATATACTGGTCATTGTATTTTGTTTATTTCTGCTCAGTACTTCCTTTACTGTCAGCTTTCTTTTTTCCTTATTTAATCCGAAAAACACCTTAACTATTTTTCTTACGGGCGTTATGGCGGTAAGCGTGTTCTTTGCACTTGAGTTGAAGCAAATTATATTGATTTCGGTATACATTGTCATTTTGTTTATCCTGGCCATGTTAGTTCCCAATATCAGTGCCCAGCAAAAGCTACTCAATATCATTATGTCGGGGGTACTGGCATTTTTTATGTATGCCTGCTCGCGGTACAGCTATTATTTTAAAGCCGAGCAATTTGTAAAAGTCAAAGAGCTGGAAGAAAAAAATATGGAAGTACAGTTGCTCAACCATCAGAAAAGTGAAATTCTGGGCTTTGTGGCGCATGACCTCCGAAATCCGCTTAATAATATTGAAGCATTGACCAGGATTGTACTTGAAGATCTGCCCGATGGTCAGAATACCGAAATGCAGCTCATTTTGAGTTCGACCCGCCAGGCAAAAAACATCATTGATGATTTACTGGAAGTTGCGGCGCACAATAAAGCCCCGTTCCTGTTGCAAACTACCAATATGATTACCTTTATGGACAACATTTGCAACAACTGGCAAAAAAACCTGAACAACGAACGGAAAATTGTCTTTAAAGCAAGCCACCAGGAGCTTATAGCGGCTGTAAATCCCTCCAAACTTACCAGGGTAATTGACAACCTGATCGGCAATGGGCTTAAGTTTTCAAAATCAGAAACGCCTATTAATATTGATGTCTCAAAATCCGATAATTCCTGTATCATCCGGATTACCGATTTTGGCATCGGCATTCCGCACAACTTACAGCAAATATTGTTCGATCAGTTTTCCAAGGCCGGGCGCCCTGGTCTTCGTGGCGAAAAATCAATAGGCCTGGGGCTTCACATCTCCAAACAGATTATAGAGCAGCATGGTGGTTCTATAACGGTATCCAGCACAGAAAATAAAGGGACCACTTTTCAGATTGCCCTTCCTTTTATAGCAGCCTAATTCAGATTAAACTTATCGTTGTTGATTTTAACCACGTTAGACGTAAATACAATACCCACTATTAAAATACCAATCAAAATAGCCAGCACCAGCTGAAAACTGGAATACAACTTGTTTCCCGACACCATAAAGGCAGTATCTTTGGTCAGCTGTTCTCCAACCTGACGTTGAATACGCATCAGTTCCGACAGTTTGTGAATAATCTCTCCCGGTGCATTTCTACCAAGTGTTTCATACGTCATCCTTGCCTTTTCTATTCCCTGTGTGGTAATTGCGGTCAACAATTTATTCTCAATGGTGGTATGCCCCAGCAACCAGGCTTTCAGTTCGGCCATTTTCTCTTTTTCCTGTTTCACCAGGTAAGTTTTTTCGTAACCTTTAATCAACGAATCGATGGAAACATTTATCCGGTTCAATTTCATTTTCAGGACAGCTTCGTCAAAAGGATGTGTTACGGCCGTATACAATACCTCCTCCATCAATGAGCGCTTTTGATCTACATATTCGGCAATATAAAACAAATCGGTAGCCGGAATCAGCCGGTCGTTATACAACGAAACGAATGAATTGTTCATGCTTTTTACACTCTTATCTTCCAAAAACCTGATCAGAATAGTGCAGGCCATAATACAGAACAGCAACATGGCGATCTTCATTTTTTGTTTTATGGAGTAGGCAAATCTCATATGCTTAGGTTTTAGTTGTTAAAATTGATCTTCAGCAGGGGCCAAAAACAGGTTAGGGGCAAAATTTACTAAAAATAATTCTCTTTTCGCTCTTGTCACTCCGGTATATAACCATCTTAAAAAATCCATATCCACCATTTCATCGGTCAAATAGCCCTGATCTACAAATACCGCATCCCATTGCCCGCCCTGTGCCTTATGGCAGGTTACAGCATACGCGAATTTAATTTGCAAGGCATTATAATAAGGATCTTCCTTGATGGCATTAAACCGTTCCTTTTTATTTTTGATGTGTTCATAATCCACATTCAGGGCTTCAAACAACTTATTTCCCTGCTCGTACGATAAATTGGGAGCTTCAATAGTCAGGGTATCCAGCATCACCTTGCAGGTAATTAGTCCTGCCTCCGGAAAATCCAGAAACTCCAGCTGTACCTCGGCAAAACGCAGGTCATACCTCTCCTCCACCCGCCTCACCCGTACTACCCTGGCCATGTCGCCATTGGCAATAAAAGCGGCCGATTCATTTTCGGGCAGCCAGAAATAATTGTTCCGCACCACCATAATCTGATCGCCCCCGGTTAGCTCTTCCTCCCTGTACAGCAGTCTGGCCCTGATTTGCTGGTTATACACGTTGGCCGATTTATTGGAGCGGCACACCACCAGCGAATTCTCGATACCAAACTTGCTGTAAGCATACTCCAGCCCTTCTACCAGTTTTAACCCGGTCATTCTAAAAATATCCTTATAATTTTTGGTGATGAACTTCGGCAACACTACATTTCCCTCCTCATCCGCTTCCAGATCGTTGATCAGCTTGCGCAGCATGGTGGCATTGGCCAGTATGCCCGATTTCTTTTCCTGCCGCACTACCTCTTTCAGTTCCACATTTTTGACCAGCATACCAAAGTTGCCCGCCATATAGTATGCATTTAAAGCCGGACTATCAATGCTGCCCACCGGAGGTAACTGGGCCGTATCGCCCACAAATACCGCCGCACAGTTTTTGCCATTGTACACAAATTCCATCAGGTCTTTCAAAAAGGACGATCCCGTATGGGTAATCCATTCATCGGCAATCATTGAGGCCTCGTCAATAATAAATAAGGTATGCTCGGCCAGGTTGGGTGCCAGCTGAAAGGACAAATCAGTAGCAACAGCCGATCGTTTTCTGTATATTTTTTTGTGAATGGTAAGTGCCTTCCGGCCGGTATAGTTGCTCATTACCTTGGCCGCCCTACCCGTCGGCGCCAATAATACCGAACGCAATTTAAATTGAGGCAGGGCTTTTACCAAAGCACCTACCGAAGTGGTTTTTCCGGTACCGGCATAGCCCTTCAATATAAAACACTGGCTACCCAGATCATGCGATAAAAAAGAAGCCATTTCCCTGCAAAATCCAAGCTGCTCTGCCGTCGGATTGAACTCATACGAGGCCTCTATAATTGCTGCTTTATCCATTTAACAAATATGCGATGGTGATCTTATAGAAAAAAGGATTAATTTTGTTAATTATGGATAATAAAAACAGCATACTCCTGGTGGATCCGGAATTTGACCTGAATACAGCGGCAGACTGTGATCTGTTGTTAAAAATAACACCAGACAGCTTCTCTTATGCCATCATTGATAAGCGTTGCAGGCAGCTCAAAGCCGTTTACGATGAACAGGAATGTAAAAACGTTCCGGAAACCGTAGCTACCAGGCTTAAAAACGACGTTTACCTGGGCTTAGCTTTCAACGAAATTAAAGCTGCAGTATATACCGAAAATACCATCAACATTCCTGATGAATGGTATAGCGCCGATAATCTGGATCAATATGCCCGTTTCTTTACCCATCATCAATCGGACAATTTATATACCCGGCCTTTCAATGATTTTGGTTTTACCACCATTTTTAACCTGCAACAATTTATAGAAGATACCCTGGCCGCTGCTTTGAAAGACTGCCGGCTTTATACCCAAAATGCGCCGGCACTGGTCCTGGCCGCACAACAACATCAAACTATTTTGCAGCTCGATTTTACGGCCAGCTCTTTTAATGCACTATATGGCACTGGCGAAAAATTGATCTTTCAAAATGATTACCAGAACGACAATGCCGATGAGTTTAATTATTACCTGCTGCTCATCATCAGTCAGCTCAACATCAACACTACCGATACCGAAGTGTATTTAAGTGGAATTATCCATGCAGATGACGAACGTTACCGGCGTATAGAAAAATATTTCAGCAAAATAACTTTCAATTTACCTCCGACAAATAAAATAGACCACAAAATTTTAGACGATATGCCTGCTCATTATTACAGCAGTCTGCTTGCCCTTGACCTATGCGAATAATTGGAGGAAAGTTAAAGGGCATACGCTTCAATGCCCCCGAAAGTTTACCGGTAAGGCCCACTACAGATATGGCCAAGGAAGCGTTGTTTAATATCCTTTACAACACCTACGATTTTGAAGAATGTAACGTGCTGGACCTCTTTTGTGGTACCGGCAACATCAGCTTTGAATTTGCATCTAGGGGTATCAAAAGTGTAACCTCAGTAGATAAACATTCAGGTTGTGTATTTTGGGTAAAATCGGTCATCAAAAAATATGAGCTGACGGAAATTGATGTACAAAAAGCTGATGTATTCAAATTTCTGGAAAGCGACCAGCAACAATATCAGATCATCTTTGCCGATCCTCCTTACGATTTGCCCACTATCCCCTTGATTCCCGAACTGGTGATCAACAACAATTTACTTACTGATAATGGTTTATTAATAGTAGAACATCCATCTTTGCTTAAAATGAAAGACCAGCCCGGGTATAAGGAAACCAGGCGTTATGGTAATTCTTCCTTTAGTTTTTTCGAAAAAGTTTAGCCTTATGAAAATCGCATTATTTCCCGGCTCATTTGATCCCATTACCATTGCGCATGTTGACATATTGAAGCGTGCATTGCCCCTGTTTGATAAGATCATAGTAGGCATTGGATTAAACAGTTCCAAACAAAGCTTTTTGTCGGCCGAAAAACGCGAAGAAATTGTTGCTGCGGTTTTTGCCGGCTTTGGTAATGTAGAGGTAAAACTATATGAGGGGCTTACGGTTGATTTTTGCAAAAAAGTAAATGCCACCTATATGGTGCGGGGCATCCGCTCTGTTGGCGATTTTGAGTACGAAAGGGCCATTGCGCAAATCAATCAGACCATGATGCCTGAAATGGAAACCATTTTTATACTGAGTAAACCCGAATATTCGGCTATCAGCTCCACCATTGTGCGCGATATCCTGCGCAACAACGGCGATGTGCGTCCGTTTTTACCTCAGGAGGCCATCCAGCACTTATAAAACCCGCTGGGTCAACAATTCCCCGGCTTCCAGCACCGCCATAATGGAAGGATAAGTATTGGCCACCACCGGCTCCAGCTCTGTTTTGCTTAGCCAGCTGGCTTTGGTTATTCCTTCTTCTTTCTGAGGGACCAGTTTAGGTTCTCCTTTAACGGTCATGCTGTACCAGTTTGTTTTTTTCAGTACAATTTTGCCTCCCATGGTATATACATGATAGGTTTTACATAACTTTTGGTCATTGGTACTGATCTTTACGCCGCATTCCTCCTCTACTTCACGTAAAGCAGCCTCTTTCATTTTCTCGCCTTTTTCTACCTTTCCTTTTGGCAGGTCCCATTTCTTGTTTCTAAAAATAAACAGATAATTATCTTTCGCACTGGATACCAGGCCACCCGCAGCTTTAATGCTAAGGCAACTGTTTTTGATGTTTTTGAATAAGCTTTTAGGATCGGCATGCAGCAAAAGGTACGACTTATTGGATAACCCGGAAACCTGCTGGTAAAAGGTTTGAAAGTTAAACCCCAGCACCGTCAACGTTTCAGGTGCTTCGGCCAATTGTGGTGCTGTATCTGTTATATATAAGGTATTGTTGTTGATATAAATTCTATAAGTCTTCATAATGAATAGCCGATAATTTAAAAAAGGTTGTCCATAGCTGTCCTAATGCAGATTTTCCAGATGAAAACCGAATTTTAAAAGTACAGAATTGCCGGGAATTTTACAGGTATTCGCGCATGATTTTTATTTGGGCCATCTCCCTCATTCTATTCAGCGCTTTCCGCTTGGTCCTACAAACGGTTTCATCACTAATGCCCAGGCGTTGGGCAATGGCTTCATTTCCCAGTGCCATCAGTTCGCCCAAACCATAGGCAAGTCTGATCACATCCTGTTCCTGCAAACTTAAGCCCTTCATCATCAACTCAATATTTACCCGCAACGCCTCCTGCTCCAGTGCAGCATCAGGCCATATACATTCCGCATCCATCATGCTGCCTTTAAAAGAATCCTGGTCCCCATCTTCAATAGCCTTATCCAACGAGCAGATATGGCCCAAGCTTGACGAATAACTGCTAACTACCGCTGCCGGCAGTTGGGTAAAGGCCGACAGCTCTTCCAGGCTGGGTGTACGTTCCAATTGTTGTTCCAGCAAGTCAGCAGAACGGCTCAAATCACTGATCCCCTTCAGCTGATTTAGCGGCAGCCGTATGCTCCGTTGATGCATACCAATACTCTGCAACATGGCCTGCCTTATCCACCATACGGCATAAGAGATAAATTTAAAACCCCGGGTTTCATCAAAACGCTGGGCCGCCTTCAATAAGCCAATATTACCTTCGGCAATCAAATCGGCCAGGGGCATGCCAGATACCTCATATTTTTTGGCTACCGACACTACAAAACGCAGATTACAGTTCACCAGCTTTTGCAAAGCCTCCTCATCTCCCGCTCTGATTTTTTTGGTCAGCGCCGTTTCTTCTGTTCCATTTAACAAAGGGTATGCTGCCAGTTCCTGTAAGTAGCGGGCTAGCGAATCAATTTTCCGGTTAGTGATGGATCTTTCTATCTTAATTTCTTTCATTGGAACCCCGAGACCTGTTATTTGGTCGGGACCAAAGTTCTCCAGAGATATCCACAAAGGCCAGTACGCCAAAAAATACCTCGATTTTCGCTGAAAACAATCCAAAAATCAAAATAATATTCCACCAGGGCATAGCCCCAAAACCGTCAACCAAATTTCATAAAACAATACATCCCGCTTGACACAAAATTTTGACAGTTCGCTATTTTTTTGGGGTTATCAGCAAATCATGCAGTATTCTCTAAGCTGCAAACAGAACAAAAAATTCTTTATCACACTGATAATCAAGCAAACTCAAAAAACACCTTTCAGCAGCAGATATAAATAGCCATATTTGCGGCTATAGGAATTAATTATTTAACCGAGCATTTTCTTCAATTTTCGGCACTGCTTTGTCACATAGATCAAGTTGGTGTTAACACAAATTGCAAAGAATTCTGTATTTTTGAGCCATGTATAATAAAAGTGATATTGAATTAAAGGTAGCTGAATTTTTATTACAGATAAAAGCCATAAAGTTACAACCGAACAACCCTTTTACCTGGGCTTCAGGTTGGAAATCCCCAATCTATTGTGACAACAGGATTACCCTTTCCCATCCATCGGTAAGGACTTACATCAGACAAAAACTTTCTCAATTGATACAGGAGGAGTTTGGTTCTGTTGACCTGATTGCGGGCGTGGCTACGGCAGGTATTCCTCAGGGTGCATTGGTAGCACAGGAGCTGGGATTGCCATTTGCTTACGTAAGATCGAAAGCAAAAGAACATGGAACAGGAAGCTTGATTGAAGGCGAAATTATTGAAGGACAGAGAGTAGTGGTGATCGAGGACCTGATCTCGACGGGAAAAAGCAGTTTGCAAGCTGTTGATGCACTGAGAAAAGCAGGTTTATCTGTTGCCGGGCTGGTAGCCATATTTACTTATGGTTTTGATCAGGCCGACGAAAATTTCGCAGCGGCCAAATGCCGTTATGCTACGCTGTCTAACTACAATACACTGATTGACTACGCTGCAGAGCACAGCTTTATTGCGCAAAAAGACGTTGATCTTTTGACCAAATGGCGCAGAAACCCAGCGGAGTGGGCCAATGAATTAGAAAAACAAACCGGATTATAATGACAGTTATTGAAAGTACTACAGAGGTAAATTTACCTGTCGAAAAAGTATACGCATTTTTGGCCGATATGAATAATCATCAGCAATTGATGCCTGAAAATATTTATAACTGGTCATCAACCGAAGATGAGGCTAGCTTTACCATACAAAACATGGCCAAACTGGCCATCAAAATATCCAGCCGTGTTGAAAACAAGGAGCTTATTGCTGTTCCTACAGAAAAAGCACCTTTTGAGCTGGAATTGAAATGGACGGTAGCCGATAATGGCAAAGGTGGTACTACTGCTTCACATATCATTTCGGCCGATTTGAACATGATGATGAAAATGCTGGCCGCAGGCCCGCTGCAAAAACTAGCCGATCATCAAACGGCCCGGTTGTCGGAGATTTTAAAATAAGAAATAGAAAAGAGTGTTCCAAAAGACACTCTTTTTTCATTTACAGCTGCTGCATTTTCAATATGGCTGCCGCAGCGTATATCCAAAGTCGATATAAGGCAATAAGGTACCTGTACTGATGTTTGACATGCTCTCGCTTTGCAAAGGATTTACGTCATCACTAAAAAATCCGTTGGTAAGCGTAATTACGTGTTGTTTTACCGGATAAATATTCCCTCCCTGCTTATTGTTGAGCCAGCCCACGCAATCGCCCGAACTGTTATTGGGCCCGCCACTGATATAAGTTCGTGTGATGTAGTAAATATTGCCGGGTACAATTTGTACCGGTTTTATTAAAGAGAAAAACTCCATCCCTTCGGTATTTTTGGGGCTGCAGCAACAGGTACTCAAGGCCAGTTCCTGTCCCACCTGCCATAAAGAAATGCGATAGGTAATCCCTGGGGTCCAGGCCCTGTACCCCACTTTAGTAATGGTTACCGGTTTTTCGGCCTGAAACGTGCAGCCATGGGTTTTCATGTCCATCGCCAAAAGTGTTTTATACCCATTTTGAAATACAAAAAGGGACAATACTGTTTTTAGGGCATAAAAACACATGGGTGCTTCGGGAAACTGTTGCGCTATTATCGAAAATGGAATGCCGGCCAGGGATGAGATAAGCTTTTTCATAACACATAAAATTTGGTTTATGATAACATATCCATCCCTGGCGCAAATTGTTACCCCTTAGCGCCCGGAAAATAACGTTAAGCTGATGCAATACTTTTCAGCTGCATCCTTTTCATTACGATAGAAAAGCCCACAGCTGCCAGCAATAATGCTATAGTAGTGCCATACCATAAGGTTTCGAAGCCAAAATTGGCAGCTATCCGGGTACCTATAAAAGGAGAAAATATATGCGCTACCGAAAAAGAAAGGGCATTGATACCCATATAGGCACCTCTTTTTTTAATAGAAGATCGCTGAAGCGTAATGGTAGCCATAAAAGGCATGGCCAAAATTTCGGCAATACACAACACAAACATAGACAGGTAAAGGACAGGCACTCCATTGGCCAGGTTCAGGATGAGGAAAGATAATGCGCAAAGAAGCGTACCAGCCACAATTACAGTACGGGCCGTAAAACGTTTCTCGGCAATATGCACCAGCAACATTTCCAAAGAAAACACCACTACCCCACTAAAGGCAAGGATAATACCTATTTCCGCTTCTGTCATTTTGTACACCTGACGGTAGTACAGCGGCAAGGTGCTTAGCAATTGCAGAAAACAGATGGCAAAAATACAGCTGAACAAACTAAAAAGCATAAACAGCAAATCCTTATAGGGCGAGCGATTGGCATTTGGCCCATCCTCTTCTGTTATGGCCTGTTCTTTCTTTTTTTCGTTTCCTTTACGGTTTCTGAAATAAATAAAAAACACGGCGGCCGACAAAAACGCCGCTACCGCATTGCCATAAAATAAAAATGTATAGGAAATAGCCGCTAAAAAACCACCCAATGCCGGTCCTATGGAAAAGCCGAGGTTCATGGCCATTCGGTTTAAGGAAAACGAACGGATCACGTTGTCGGGCTTAGAGTAGTAGGCAATGGAAACCGAGTTTGCCGGCCTGAAGGTTTCGGCAATCAGGCTCAGCATAAATACACCAATAGCCAGAGTAGCGACTTTATTCAACTCGGGCAGCAGAAAAAACATGGGCACGGTCAGAATCAAGCTCACCAGCTGCACCTTAAAATGTCCGGCTTTATCTGTGAGCCAGCCACCCAAAAAATTGCCCGACACTGCGCCGATACCAAAACAGCTGAGTACCGTTCCGGTATCTTCCAGCGAAAAGTGGAGGTGATTGATCATGTACACACCCAAAAAAGGGATCACCATGGCGCCACTTCTGTTGATTAGCATCACCATGGCCAGCATCCACGCCGGGGTCGAAAGCCCTTTATAGGCATCCAGATATAATCGTATAAATTCTTTCATTTAATATTTGGCCAGTGCCTGTTTTAGTATCTCATTAATCGTTTCAACCGGAAGATCCTTCTCGGGATCAATCAGTATGATTTTCATTCTCGCCCTTTTTTCAATAATCAGGTCCGGATGATCGATGTGTTTGCTTTCGACAATACCGATGTAGGGTTTGTGAAACTTTTTATGCTGCCAGAGGTAACAAAACATTTTCCCTTTGTAGTAAAAGAAAGGGAGTTTGTATTTCCACTCTGGGGTAATGTCATCATCCAGTTTTAAAATCACATCCCTCAACGCAATAAAGCAGCCTCTGAAGGGTTCTGGTTGCTGCAAATAAAAATTATCAAGAGGAGTTAACATAGGATAGATTGAAGTAGGTATCCAAATATCGCAAATTAATAGAGGAGCGCCGACTTAGCTAAGTCAAAATCTTGTAAAACCATCCAAAATGTCAACCTAGGTTACAATTATTAATTTTATAGATAAATTTGTCATTATAATTAAATTACGATAATTTTGCGCATACTTATTATTCAATAAAACAAACAATATGAAACGTACACCAATCGAAAGCAAGAGAACTAAAAAGAAAACCTATGAACCTCTCTACTTGCAAAAAAAGAAAGAAGATTTTCTAAATTTTCTAAATGAGATTCAAAGCAAGGCTGAACAACGCGGACTTACAGAAGAAATTCTAAGTAATATTTTGAATGGCAGGCCCTAATCTTTTCGTATTAGACACCAATATATTAGTAAGTGCTTTTATAATAAGAACCTCTGTTTCTGCGGCCGTTTTAAAGCACTGTATAAATTATGGTGTTCTTTTGTTTTCTTCTGAAACCTTCATTGAATTTGAAAACACTATATCAAGAGAAAAATTTAAAAAATATTTTTCTAAATCTGAAAGAATACAGATTCTTAATCAACTTTCTCTGATTGGGCAATTCAAAAAGGTTTATTCTGATTTCAAAGTTTGTAGAGATATTAATGACAACATCTTTCTTAATCTTGCATCAGATCATAACGCTTCTTGTATTGTTAGCGGCGATAAGGATCTATTAATATTAAATCCCTTTCAAAATATTCCAATACTAACTCCTGCTCAATTCTTATATTACTTTAATGGGGTAGGCGATTCCTTTATGGTCAATGAATCTATAGAAACTTACGGAAACGTCCTCAGCACCCCAATTATAATCTGACATTAACTTCAGTTCTCTCCCCCGCTTTCCGCCATTTTCAAACCATCCCGATATGCATGGTTATTATAGGAATCCGGGTCTCCAATATTTTGTAAAATCTTACAAAAATTTCTCAATATGCAATTACAATGTTTTATTAATTAATATTAATACATATTATTAACCTATAAGTTATATATTTGCAACATCAAACAGATATATGTCGGAAAAGATAAACCATTCGGTTCAGCAAAAACGAAAAGCCAAAAGAAAACGGCCTAAAAAAGATGATTTTTTGTGGAAAGCGATCCTGGAGGACATCTCCGAGGATTTTCTGAGGTTCTTCTTTCCGGATGCAGATCAGCTGTTTGACATGAACAGAAAATGTGAGTACCTGGACAAGGAGTTCGATCCTCTTTTTCCGCAGGAAGAAACTGGTGCAGGCAGGGTACGTTATGTAGATAAACTGTTAAAAGTATTTCTGAAAGATGGAGGAGAGAAATGGATATCGGTGCACGTAGAGGTGCAGCATCAAAGGGGAAAAGAAGATTTTAGCACCCGGATGCTCCGCTACTGGTATCTGATGAAAGCCAGGCACAATGTATCCATTACAGCTCTGGCTATTTTAACCGGAAGTAACAAAAGCTTCAGACCGGGGCCCTATGTGGAAGAATATTTAGGCACCAGACTTACCTATGAATATAATGTATATAAAATACTGGACCAGCGGGAAGATGAGTTGAAGGCCAATCCAAATCCTTTTGCCCTTGTTATCCTGGTTGCCTTATCGGCAATCAAACAAAAAAGAGTAAATGACCGGGAGCTGAAAGCCATCAAGCATGAGCTGAACCACGAGCTGCTGAAAAAGAAGCTGGACAGCAGTAAACATAAAAGTATTGTCAATTTTATTAAGTATTATGTAAATTTTGAAAACCCTAAAATGATGATTACATTTGATAAAGAACTGGAGAAACTATCCGGAAGAACAACAACTATGGGAACCGAAGAGTACTTATTACAAAAAAGAACCGCTGAGGGTATAGCCGAAGGAGAGGCCAGGGGCCGGCATAAAGAAGCGCTTGAAATTGCTGCTGAACTCAAAAAAGAAGGTTTGTCCATTGACTTTATTGTGAGAACAACAAAACTTTCTATCAAAGAGGTTCAGGCATTGTAGCGCCAGTTTTTGTTAAAGAACAACAACAACTATGGGCACGGAAGAGTATTTATTGCAAAAAAGAACCGCCGAAGGCAAAGCCTTGGGCCGTCATGAGGAAGCGCTTGAAATTGCCAGAGAAATGCTAGCCGACAACTTTCCGATAGCGCAGATCATCAAATATACCAAGCTTACAAAGTCGGAAATAGAAACGCTCTATTAACACGGATCGCTCCGTTATTCCTCCTTACCCCTTTTCAGGTATTCCGCATACGTGCGCAACGCCATCCCGATATGTATAGCTACACAGCCATGCGATGCTACCCGCATAAACAACACATTTTCGGCTTTAAACTGCTTTATCCGTGACCATGCCGGCTGAGTTAAAAGCCAGTTGCGGTGACGGTAATACCCCTCATTCTCTATTCCGATGTGTTGTAGCTGCAGGGCCAACTCCGGATAACGTGCCATTAAACCGGTCAGATCAGTATAACCGATAGACAGTACCCTGCCCGGCTCCAGCACTTCGATATAATCGGTAAGCGGTTGCTGATGCAGCAGGCTTGGGCCCGATACTATAAACTCCTGTTTTTTCCAGATGCGGCTACCCCATTTACATTTTTTAACCGGGCAATAATGGTAAGCATGTACCATGGCGTCGATGGCAAACCAGAGCTAGCCCTCTTCATGCGGGCCAGGTGTTTCCAACTGCTAAAACTTTATGGTGTGGTGCAGGCGGAATGCCTGGCACAGCTGGGTAAATAACTCTTGCTGATTTTGCTTTTCCAGATTAAAAGCCGGCATCAGGTACCGCGCTATCAGTTCATTTTTAGTTTCTATCATGATTGCGTTAATTGAGTGCATTAAATGATCGTGTTAATTAAGTATGGCCACAGGATGTTTATCCTCCTATTCCTGTATAACCCGGGCTTTTACACCCCATTAATTTTCTGTTTGTATATATTGTATTTTATATGTTTTATCAAATTTTTGCCATGCTGAACCCTTAAAAAACGGAAGTGCCCCGCAGCAGCCTCCGTTTTTACTTACCTAAATTCAACAACGAGAACGCCATTTAATGAACTTAAAATTACCTTCTCAGACAAGGCATAGGAATATTGCGAAGCGGTTTTCCAGCCTTGGAAGAGAACGGTTATTTTAACCTCTGATACAGCTTTTCCAGTGCTACTTTCAAAAACTCCAGCTGCAGCCTTTTCCCCTGGTTGGATTGCGACATTTCCCGCTCTATTCGGGTAATGAGCTGGTAAAGGGTCAGTTTGCGTTGCTTCAGGTATGCCGGGGCTTCATCCGGATGTAATGCGGTAAAAAGTTCTGCTTCTTCCCGCAGCTGCCGGCAGCAGTCCAGCACATATAAATCGTCGGGCTGTACCCTGTAAGTACCATTGCGGATACTTTCCAGGATCTCTTCAATTACATCAAATTCTGTAGTCATATCATTGGGTTTAGTTAACATGATCATTAAAAGGCTTTGTTTTCACAAAGCTGAGTTTCCCCGTCGCTTCAATCCATTTTAGTGTAATGTATCCCTGGTCATGCAGGTGCTGCAAAATCTCCATAGCCTCTTTTTCTTTCAGGCCCATTGCCGACATAAATTCCTGGGTGATGAAGGAATCCTTGTTTTTGATAAAGGTCCAGACCCGGGTAGTTATTTTAATATTTTCTTTCATGATTGCGATTAATTTATTTTGTTGATGCGGGAGGCTGCACACCATTACAATACCTCCCGATCAACGGTTTTGGGTGAGAGGGCATTAACCCAAATTTTATTTTTTCTCTTTGTAGTCTTTTTCCCTGACCACATACATGTCCATTTCTCTTTCTGTCTCTTCTATATCCAGGCCATATTTTTTTAAGGCATTTCGCAATTCGGGAAGGTTGCGAAAGGAATATATCTTTAACACCATATCCACCATCATATCATTCGGAATTTTTGTTTCATCGAACACCCATGGAATTCCAGGTACGTTCATATTTAAATGATCAACTAAGCTTGAAAATCGTTCATTAATTAACTGTTTTAGTTTCCTGCCATCTTCTTCTAAATTCCTATCAGATTCTTTACCTTTTGTGATCAACAAACGATCATCATGGGATATCCTTTTCAAAACCCACACTTTTTGCTTGCTTTTTTCTTTCCAGGCTTTTATTCCAATTACGTCGAGCCAGTTGGTTAAGTCCCGCTTAACAAAATTTCGAATTTCTTCCCCGGATAAGTTGAAGGGTAAAGTATAGGAATAAGTATAGGTGTTTTGTTTAGTCCATTCTGTCGAGTACTTATCTTTCGGCACATACCTTCCCGGATCATTAACCCTGAATATAAGGTGTTTGGGACGGTTGACATCTATATCTCCTGTTCCCTGACCATTTAAAGAGTAATCAATAAATTTAAGTAACGTCGAGTTAAAATGATTTCTGGTTATTGTTCCTGCAGCACTATCTGTCAATAACCAATCTTTACCGTCAACACCCTCTATACAACCGGTAAATACAGAAGCGTAAATTCCTTTAGTTATGTTTACTTTATCTCGTTTAACAAAGAGTGGTTTGGAATAATCGAACTCAAAAACATCCTGCTTTACCGGCCAGTCAATATTTTCCCCATTTAACACTTTCTGAATATTCGAAGCCGTAACGTAGTCTGTACCAGTAATGGCTTTTACAATACCATCACTGCCAATCCAAGCTACATGGGAGATGATCTGATATGGGAATAGTTTCTTCAGGTTCTGCCCGCCAACAACTACCGGAAGTTTTAGGTTCTTCAGGTATTTGTTCCTTTTTAAATTAGTCCATACTGCATCTTCTTTCTCGTAGTTCGTAACTGTAAAAACCTGCATTTTATCTCCAAACAACCGCTGCAAACTATCAATTTTAGGCAGCGCCTCAACGCAACTACCGCAGGTAGTGGCGAAAAAATCAATCAGCACCAGCTTACCTTTGTAATCAAAAATATCTGCAGAAATATTTTTGTAATTAATTATTTTATCTATTTGAGTTGAAGGCACCTTGTCTCCTACAGAAAGTCCTTTAGTTTGTGCACAAAGATGGCCGGCAATCAGTAAAAAAGTAGCCATGGCAATGCCAATTGATCTTTTCATCATCATATTTATATTAAAATTCTAATTAAATTATCTCTCATTTTGCGGAATGCCTGTCATATTGATTACACTCTGCGGTATCAATAAAGCATACCTTGGGTCATTTGGGGCAGAGTATAAGTCTGTCCATTAACTATACGCCTAAGTGTTACAGCAAACCGGGGATCTTTGTTCAGTCTTTTCAGGTCAGACCAACGCGTTCCTCTATAGATGAGTTCCTTTTTACGTTCATTTAAGGTCTGTACAAGGGCATCATCAAGATCTGTAGCTGTAAAGTCCACAAACATATTCTTTTTCCACCTGTGTTTTAATAGGGTATTTAAATCCTGCATGGCTTTGGTTTTATCTCCTAACCTGGCATAACATTCTGCCCTGATCAGGTAAATTTCATCTCTTGCAATACCTTGGAAGATCGGCCAGGCAGAAGCTGTATAAGAACCTTTAAACCCAAAACCTTCACCATCATATTTATAAAATAAACAAGATTTTCTAAGATCATTTTCCTGATAAGAATTGTAGAACAAAGGGTTGATCATTTCATAAGATGCCCCTAATAGTGTGCCTCCGCCACTTGTTGCATAAAAAATAATTTCCTCATTCGAACCGAATAAAGGGAAAGGAATATTTGATTGAGCATCAATTAGATTGTAGTCGATCAATTTATTCGATAGTTGCAGACAAGACTCAGCATTATTTTTTGCATTGTTATAATCCCCAATTTGCAAATATACCCGTGCCAATAACCCAAAGGCCGCTGCCTGACCGGGGCGTGTTTTATAGGCTGGATTACTCTGCAATAGTGATGCAGCTTCTTGCAAATCTTTGATGATCTGATCGTAGCATTGTTTTACCGAACTCCTAACTGTCCGGTTATTATAATCGCCATTTAACCGAAGTGCGATTCCCGGATCATTGGCTGCGGTGTTCGGGTCAAATTGTTTGGCATACATCTGAAGAAGCTGGTAAAAAATATGACTTCGATGAAACAGTGCCTCGCCTTTTATATTATTCCATTCTGCTTCCTGCCCCTTAGCAGATATCTTTTTAAGATGATCCAAAATTGTGTTTGCATACAAAATCGTTCTATAAAGGAGTTCCCAATCGTTAACATTTTCAGCGTTCCTATCCCATACATAAATATCCGTATAATTCTTAGGCTGTGTATTCAAGAAATTATCTGAGAATAGATATTCATCTGCACTTTCATTATTAAACGACCCTACAATATTCATCATCCCAACATTATCTAAAATTGCTCTGAGGTCTTCCAATTTGTTGGGAATGGCTAGTGTAGAATCTGATTTAATATCCAGGTATTTTTTACAAGCTGTTAAACTTACCGTTGCAATACAAAGCATTACAATTGTTGCTTTTAAATTCATTTTGATTAGATTAAAAATTAAAACCCAAATTTTGCACCTATGGTAATATTCCTTAATGGAGGAAAGTAGGCATTCCCAAGATCATAATCGGGATCCAATCCTTGCTTATTTGCACGCCACAAAATTCCTATATTATCTACCATTGAATAAAACTCAAAACTTTTCATACCTAGTCCATTCAACTGCCTGTTAGCTAAAGCATAACTTAACCGGATTGATTTTAACCGTATGTGATCACCAGGAAGTACATTGACTGAGGACAACGAATAAAAAGTATCTCTGCTGGGATCATTTGCGGGGAAGATCATCGAAGGGATATTAGTGATTTTTTCATCGCCAGATCCCTGCCAGCGCTTTTCATAATCACGATGCATTACGCCTTGATTTACTAAATCTTGATAAGAAATTGAATTTTTAAAGAAATAATAGCCAAAACGGTAGGAAAGGTTAATCAGCATAGAAAGCCCTTTATAGCTGAATGTATTGTTCAGATTTCCGGAATAACGGGGAAGGGCTGAGCCATGATAAACAAAATCAGGATTATTATCAATTGTTTGCTGAAAAATAGCCCTATAATCCATACTTGTCTGCTTATTCAATACCCCTATCGGGTTGCCATTATTTGGATCCAACCCCTTAAATGGTAAGCTGTAAATACCATTAAGATCGAATCCCTTTAGGGGATACGATGTCCTGTGGCCAACAATATAACCAATGGAAAGCCCAGCATCGTCACGAAGATACTCGCTCACTTTGTTTGTATTATAGGCCACCAATAAATTTGTTTGCCACTTAAATTCACTATTCAGATTTACGGTATTTAAGGAAAGATCGAAGCCTTTGCCGATCATGGTGGCATTGTTCCTGTCAACGCTTTGAACTCCAGTTGTAATGTCCGTTGGAGCTGAGAAAATTAAATTGGAAGACTTCTTATGATAAACGTCAAAACTCCCGGCAATTCTGTTCTCCAATAAACTAAAATCTATGGCGAAATTTAATTGCCTTACGCTTTCCCAGCTTAAGCTTGGATCACCGGATTTATTTAAAAAGGCATAGGGTTCATTTATTAGATTTCTACCAGTTTCGTAAAGACTGATTAATGTATAAGGAGAAATCGAATTGTTCACATTTCCCTGGTACCCATAGGCTGCCCGTAGTCGCAAGCTTGGTGCAGCTTTCAAATGATAAAAAGGTTCGTTGGAAATGTTCCAGCCAGCGCCTACAGACCAGAGTGGCTTCCATTTGTTATTGATATCAACTCCAAATAAATTGGCCGCATCACTCCTGGCACTTGCTGATAAGGTATATCTATTGGCATAAGTATATGCCATATTTCCAAAAAAGGACACAAATCGATTTGTAAACTTGGAGTTACTATGGTTAGAAGGAATTCTATTATATCCGGTCCCTGGATATAAAGGGAAAAAAGTGATTTCATCAACCAGGCTAGCGGATAAAGTTTCTTGATTAAATCCGAAAACGCTATTCCTGGATGATAAATTTTGCGCCTCACTTATTTCAGCACCCAATAAACCTATAATCTGGTGCTTGTCTTTCCATTCTCTATTAAAATTTAGCTGGGCCCGGCCTTTATGTGAATTGAGCTCATCATTAAATTTAAATAAAATCCCTCCTAAGGGCAGATTATATTTAATGTCATCCCGCTGAATTTGAGTAAAGAGGTTGATTTGATTGCGGGTTAAATAAGTATTTTGATCATTGTACCTTTGATTAATACCGTTAGCATGTTCATATTGGTAATTTAACTGCAAATCGAACCAATTGGTGAATTTATATTGTGTGGTAAAGTTTAGCAGAATGTCTTGCCGTTTTCCTGTATTGTCTGCATAATTCAATTCATCCAGTGGCCTGTATTTCCAATCCAGCAACTTGCCATTCCCGGCGGTATCAATATACCCTGTGCGGTAGTCATGAGCTAAAACCAATGCACTTCCATTGGCATCTGCAAGTTGTGCATAGGGATACAATTTCCTATTCATGGCAAAACCGTTTAAGTCATAAGAACCGCCATCAATTGCACCAGGGCTGTTATTTTTGCTTGAACTGTTGGTGTAGGTAATATCAATGTTTAGTTCCAGGTTTTTTACCGGGCTAAGTGTAGTATTTGAATTTAAGGTAATGCGCTGCGATTCATTACCAATCAAACTGGCTGGATTTCTGTCAAAACCTCCCGAAAAGCTGTATTTGGCTTTTTCGCTTCCCCCGCTTAAATTTAATCCATATTGCTGGTTAACAGCTGTTCTGTAAATGTATTTATTAAAATCATTCCTTACATCCAGCTTCCTTAAAGCATCAATTTGTGCATTCGCTTCTGTTGCAGATAATTTCCCGGATCGTTGTTGTTCCAGTATTTCTACCACTGGTGTTAATGGAGGTTTATAATAAGTGTCTTCAATTGCACCATTGTAAAAGCCTTTCTCAAATAAAAACTTCTCTAAATCAATGAAATCAGCAGAAGACATTCTTGGGTAGTGAAAAAGATCAGGCTTAGCAAAAATGTTGAAGTTGCTGTTTACCGTAATCTGTGTATATTGGTTGTATTTTCCCTGTTTGGTAGTAATTACAATTACCCCATTGCCAGCCCTGGCACCCCATATAGATGCTGCTGCCGCATCTTTTAAAATGGTAATATTTTCAACATCATTTGGGTTGATGTTATTGATGTCTCCATCGTATGGGAAATTGTTCAAGATGATCAATGGGGCCTTAATAGATGATGTAAAAGTACTTGGTCCCCTTACACTAATGTCATTAGGGCTGATTGTATTCTGATCAGGACTTTGGTACCTTCTGTCAAACAGCACTGCCGTGGTTACGCCCTCAAGCCTGCTCAGAATATCGGGGCCTGCTCTTCTGTTTAATTGCTCGTTGTTAATTACCTCATAAGAACCGGCCACCTGGTTAGGTGATAATTTCTGGTACCCGGTGTTTATGGCAACTTCCTGCAATTGCACCTGTTTGGTACGCACATTTACATTCAGTTCTTTCTTTCCGTTTATTTTTACTTCGTAGGTTTCAATAGCAATCCCACTAAACACCAGCGTAGCTTTCTCATCTACATTATTTAAAAAGAACTCCCCTTTGGCATTCGTTGTTGTGCCTCTGTTTGTTCCTTTAACTGCAACAGTTATTCCTTCCAGCGCCTCGCCCTTTTCATTGTGTACCACGCCACGAATGTCAATAGCAGCCCAGCGCTCAGCCAGGCTTTCCAGAAAGGAAGGCTCCTTCTCCTTCACTATGATTGTTTTTTCGGCAAGTGTATAGGTAAATGGCTGCTCCGAAAAGCATATTTTTAAAGCATGTTCCAAGCTGGCATCTTTAACAGCTATACTTACAGGTTTTGCGGTTTTTAACAGATCGCGGTTAAATAAAAAATCGTATCCGCTTTGCTGCCGTATCTGGTCAAAAATCTTTTCAATGGGCGCATTCCGCTCCTTCAGCGATATCTGCTGGGCAAAAGTGCCTGCACTTACCTGCAAAATGGTTGCCATCAATAAAACGGTGGTTAGTCGCATCATCAGCAATATTTTATAGGCATAGCCCGGAGGTATACCTAGTCTGGTATAAATTTTATACATTTGGTTTGGTTGTTAGTTGATACTGTTGTCGAAAATAATATTAGCGTTAATAACCATCCGGCCAGAGATGTTAGTCGCATTTCTGGCCTTTTTTATGTTGCTACTTGCTTACTGTGATTTGCCTCCCCTCAATTTTAAAGTGAACATCCCCTGTTGCTTCCATGATTTTCAATACGGCTGATATGTTTTTGGACCGCGAAACCACACCGCCTAAGGCCAGGTTTTCGGGTGCTGTTTTATCGTATATAATGTCAACATTGTACCACCGCGCTATTTTGCGCATAATGGTTTTAAAGTCCTCGGTTTTGAATAAGAAATCGCCATATTTCCAGGCCATGGTTTCGTTGATGTCGGCCTGGGTTACGGTGATTTTATTGTTGGCGAGGACGGATTGTTGGTTGGGTTTAAGCACTGCCGCTCGGGATGACAAGGTAGAAGAGACCTTTACGCTGCCTTCAAGCAGCGTGGTTTTTACTGCAGCTTCGTCGGCGTAGGCGTTTACATTGAAATGGGTGCCTAATACTTCTACCCGTTGGTTGTCGGTTGTTACAATAAAGGGTATCGATTTATTTTTAGACACCTCAAAGTAAGCTTCGCCCTTAAGATTTACAATTCTTTGTACTTTATTCCCAAAATTTGAAGGAAACTCCAATTTACTGGCAGCATTGAGCCATACTTTTGTGCCATCAGGCAGGGTTATCTGGTAGGTGCCGCCACGAGGGGTGGTGACCTGTAAGGTACGAGACCCCTTACCTGTCATCCCGAGAGCCGAGGGATCAATTTCTGTCCCATCGTTGTAAGTTAATGTGGTTTCGTCTATGTCTATGCCGGTTTTGGCATCGCTAAGATTTATGGTTTTGCCATTACTGGTTAAGGTTGCCTTGTTGCCGCCAGGGGCTATGTCGTTCAGATCCTTCGCTTTCGCTCCGGATGACAAAGAGGTGTCGAGATGCCGGGGTGCTTTAAAGAAGAAATAAGTGCCAAAAGTTATGGCTGCTACCGCAGCGGCGATACCCGCATAGCGTAGCCACAGTTTGCCGGCTTTTGGTTTTATGACCCCTGTGCGCTGGCTCACGTTTTGCCACATCATCCCGCCCATTTCCTCCAACCGTTCGTCGCTATGGTCGCGTTGCAACTCCTCGTTCCATTTAGGATATACACTTTCCAGCCAGGCCAGCTCTTCCGGCGAAGCAGTACCTTCGGTATATTTTGTAATGAGCTCCCTAAATTTTTCGTCCTGGGTCATCCGTATTTTTCCTTTTATAACACTAAGACAACTTCAACACCCCGATTGGGGATACAGGATTAAAAAAAAATTAAATTATTTCCATTCCTTGTCTTCCAATATGAAAATAGCTGCTATAGATATAGCTATTTATCCATCATAATAGCGATCACCAATATCAGACCAATACGTGTTTTTAGTATGCGCATAGCTTTTTTCATTTGGTCGGCAGCCGTTAACTCGGTAATTCCTAATCTTAACCCTACCTCTTTATTTGATAAATTTTCAATACGCCTCAATTCAAATACCTCCCGCATTCGGGGTGGTAGTGCATTGATTTCCCGCTCAATCATCGCCGCAAATTCTTTTTCCCGCAGCAGGTCGTCGGCAAACACACTAATCTCGGCACCTGCAGCGTAAAAACCATCGGCATAAGTACTGATCACCTTTCTGTGCTTAATTAAATTAAAAATCTGATTGCGCACAGCCGTATACAAATAACCCGAAAGGTTGGTATTGATCTGAATTTCGGTTTGCTTTTCCCAAAGTTTTACAAAAACATTCTGAACCACATCCCTCGCATCTTCCTCATCCTGCAACTTGCGGTCGGCATGACTAAAAAGCAAAGCATTGTAGCGGTCAAATATTTCAGTAAAAGCCAACCGGTCTCCTCCTTTGAGAAAATCCAGTAATTGCCCGTCCGTATAGGTCGTGTAAGCAGCCATAATGCGATATCCCCTATTAAAGTTATTAAGAATTGTTGGCAATTGTAAAGAAATATTTTCAATAAAGCCTAAAGGTGTACAACTTACACTCAGCAGGTTAGCTATAAAAAGCAGTGCAAAAACCCGCCTGATGCACTCGCCAATTCTCTTTTCACAAAATAATATATTTTAATATTTTTTTCTGGTTAAGGGAACATTCTGGAATATTTGCCAGGTAAATATGCCTTACAAAAGCAGACCGCCAATTACAACAAACGCCGCCCTAGCAGGCGGCGTTTACAATTTGTACTAATTTCTTAAAAAATTAGAAATTGGGGAACATGGCTTGTTTGTCCGGACATCCATCCATATCAATTATACCATTAAGGGGACCCAAACGTATTTAAAAGCTCCGACTTGCACAATTCTATTACGTCAATGCCCGTTTATATTACGTAAACACCCCTAAATATGCCGTTTTGCAAACGCAATACCATATTTTGATCCTGCATAAGCGCTACGTCACAGACTGCACTAAAGTGTGGCCATGTCAATGACAAAACGGTACCTCACATCCCCTTTCAACATTCTTTCGTATGCTGTAGTAATGTCCTTAATATCTATCACTTCAATATCGGATACGATCTGGTGTTCTGCACAAAAATCAAGCATTTCCTGGGTTTCCTTAATTCCTCCAATCCCCGATCCGGCAACACTTTTACGGCCTCCAAGTAACGAAAATGGGTGGATAGCATACTGTTGCGAAGGAACACCCACACAAATATGCGTGCCATTGGTCCTCAACAAAGAAAGATAAAGGTTCATATCATGTTCGGCCGAAACCGTATCCAGAATAAAATCAAAGCTGCCTTTTACCGCCTTCAATTGCTCAGCATCTGAAGTAACCACAAAATGATGCGCACCTAAAGCCCTTGCCGCAGCTTCTTTAGACGGGGAAGTACTCAAAACAGTTACTTCGGCACCAAAAGCCACCCCAAATTTAACCCCCATATGCCCCAAACCGCCAAGTCCAAGTACGGCAAGCTTGTGTCCTTTTCCTACTTTCCAGTGACGCAGCGGTGAATAAGTAGTAATACCCGCACAAAGCAAAGGCGCAGTTGCAGCCAACGGTAGCTTGTCGGATACATGCAATACAAATTCTTCGCGTACCACAATGGTATTCGAATACCCACCATAGGTAGGTACACCACTCCTATCCAGATTGTTATAGGTCTGCGTATTTCCTTCCAGGCAATATTGTTCAAGTCCTTCGTTACAGTTTTCACATACCTGGCAGGAATCTACCATACAGCCTACACCTGCAAGCTCGCCTGCATTAAAGTTTTTTACGTGTCCGCCTACCTTAATTACCCGGCCTACAATTTCATGACCGGGAACCATAGGAAAAACACCCGGAAACCAATCGTTTTTGATCTGGTGCAGGTCGGAATGACAAACACCACAATACAATATTTCAAGCTGAACGTCATGAGGGCCTACTTCCCGGCGTTCAAAATTCCAGGGCGCAAGATCCGTTTCCGGACTTTGTGCGGCATATCCTTTTGTTTGTATCATAATTTCTGTTTTTATAGGATAAAGATATTGGTTTGAAACCATTGCTTTTGACACAGAACAGCAATTTTTTCTTCGGAAAACTGAACAAAAAGAACAGGCGCAATACTAATATCTTCAAACTGATTATGATTAAATTTAAACTAACGCTGTTACCCAGCTAAAGGCGCAACCTGAAAAGCCGTAAAAGAGTAGGGAATCATCTTACAAAAAACAACATGAACAAATTAGAACTAAACAACCTTGGTGTACAGGAACTGAACACTACCGAAATGAGCAAAATTGAAGGTGGTGGTTTCTTAAACAGCCTGCTAGGCTTTGTGGTTACCCCGGTTACAAATGCGGTAGATGCAATTTCTACAGATGCATTCCCATTTTTAGCTAAAACGGTAACCAATGTCCTCAACCTGGTTAGAAATCTTTAAATAAGGGGACTATTATTGGAAGCGGGC
The DNA here is from genome assembly GCF_900564155.1 of Pedobacter schmidteae. NCBI lineage: Bacteria > Pseudomonadati > Bacteroidota > Sphingobacteriia > Sphingobacteriales > Sphingobacteriaceae > Pedobacter > Pedobacter schmidteae. Next base: position 5,483,319 of record NZ_LS999839.1, read on the forward strand.
GCGTCGGAAACGACACGCCCGCTTTTTTATCGGAAATTTCGTCATACGAAAACATTTATTTCAGACAATTTTTCCGATTACAAAGCTAAAACCAAGATGGCATTCGCTTTGTTTAAACTGAGATATGAACTTCAATAACTTTACGATAAAAGCACAGGAAGCGATTCAACAGGCTTCCGAAATAGCTCAGGGCAATCAGCAACAGGCTATCGAAACAGCTCATATATTAAAAGGGCTGCTTACTGTTGATGAGAATGTGGTTTCTTACGTTTTAAAGAAGCTAAATGTGAATCTGAATGTGCTAAATCAGCAATTGGATGCTGATATAGAGAAATTTCCTAAAGTTACCGGCAGCAGCCCTTATTTAACTTCAGGAAGCAATTCGGCTTTACAAAAAGCACAATCGTATTTAAAAGAATTTAAAGATGAGTTTGTATCGGTTGAGCACATCCTTTTGGGCCTGCTTTCGGTAAACGATAATACAGCCAAACACTTAAAAGACCAGGGCGTAACAGAAAAAGACCTTAAAAAAGCAATACTGGCCTTACGCGGCAATAGCCATGTTACGGGCCAAAATGCTGAGGCAACGTACAATGCCCTGAATAAATATGCGCGTAACCTAAATGAATATGCCGAATCGGGCAAACTTGACCCTGTAATTGGCCGCGATGAAGAAATCCGGAGGGTGATCCAGATCCTGTCCAGAAGAACAAAAAACAATCCGATCCTGATTGGTGAGCCGGGAGTAGGTAAAACGGCCATTGCCGAAGGAATTGCATTCAGGATCATAAAAGGCGACGTGCCCACCAACCTGAAAACAAAAACAGTTTACTCCCTGGATATGGGCGCCCTGATTGCAGGTGCAAAATATAAAGGCGAGTTTGAGGAACGCTTAAAAGCCGTAGTGAAAGAGGTAACACAAAGTGATGGCGATATCATTTTGTTTATTGACGAGATCCATACCCTTGTAGGTGCCGGTGGTGGTGAAGGAGCTATGGATGCCGCAAACATCCTGAAACCAGCTCTTGCCCGTGGCGAATTACGTGCCATTGGGGCCACCACATTGGACGAGTACCAGAAATATCTGGAAAAGGACAAAGCATTGGAACGCCGCTTTCAGAAGGTAATGGTAGATGAGCCGGATACACAGGATGCCATTTCTATTTTACGCGGACTCAAAGAACGCTATGAAACCCATCATAAGGTCCGGATTAAAGACGAAGCCATTATTGCCGCGGTAGAGATGTCGCAACGCTATATTGCCGACAGGTTTTTACCGGATAAAGCCATCGATCTGATGGATGAAGCAGCTTCAAAATTACGTTTGGAAATGGATAGTGTGCCCGAAAAGGTTGACGAGCTGAACCGCAAAATCATGCAGCTGGAAATTGAACGGGAGGCCATCAAAAGAGAAAACGACACCAAAAAAGTGAAGTCCCTGGCCGAAGAAATTGCCAACCTATCAGCCGAAAGGGATGAAATAAAGGCCAAATGGCAGGGAGAGAAAGATCTGGTTGACAACATCAATACGGAAATAGAGCAGATTGAAAACTATAAACTGGAAGCCGATCAGGCCGAGCGGGCAGGTGACTATGGAAAAGTAGCCGAAATACGCTATGGAAAAATTAAAGAGGCACAGGATAAAGTTGAAAAGCTGAAAACACAACTTGAAAATCAGCAGATTGAAGGTCGTATGCTGAAAGAAGAGGTAACAGCAGATGATATTGCAGGTGTAGTAGGCCGATGGACAGGTATACCGGTTACCAAACTGGTGTCGAGCGAAAGGGAAAAACTGTTGCACCTGGAAGATGAACTGCATAAGCGTGTAGCCGGGCAGCATGAAGCCATTGAAGCCATATCCGACGCCATACGCCGCTCACGCGCCGGCTTGCAGGACAAACGTAAACCCATTGGCTCGTTTATATTTCTGGGTACTACCGGCGTAGGTAAAACCGAGCTGGCAAAGGCCCTGGCAGAATTCCTGTTTAATGACGAAAACGCTATGACCAGAATTGACATGAGCGAGTACCAGGAACGTCATGCGGTTTCACGACTGATTGGAGCGCCTCCGGGATACGTTGGTTACGACGAAGGTGGCCAACTGACCGAAGCAGTACGCCGTAAACCTTATTCTGTAGTATTGCTGGATGAGATTGAAAAAGCGCATCCGGATGTATTCAACATTTTGTTGCAGGTGCTGGACGATGGCAGATTGACAGACAACAAGGGCCGTGTGGTAAATTTTAAAAACACCATTATCATCATGACCTCCAATATTGGTTCGCACCTGATCCAGGATAACTTTAAAAAGCTGGATGATGAAAACCGCGAGGAAGTTATTGCCAAGACGAAAAACGAGCTGTTTGAATTGCTGAAACAAACCATTCGTCCTGAATTTTTAAACAGGATAGATGAATTGATTATGTTTACACCGCTCGACCGCAATGAGTTAAGAGATATTGTAACGCTGCAGTTTAAACATGTTCAGGATACGCTGGCCGAAATGGGCGTTGAAATTGAAGCCTCGCCGGAAGCATTAGACTGGTTGGCAGAACTGGGTTACGATCCGCAATTTGGTGCACGCCCTTTAAAAAGAGTGATACAAAAACGTATACTGAATGAGCTGTCAAAAGAAATACTTTCAGGAAAAGTAGACAAAGACAGCAAAATCAAACTGGATATGTTTGACCACAAGTTTGTTTTTTTGAACAATAAATAACTTAATGTTATAATTTTATCAGCCGCAGGCCTGCTTATTTTCGATATAAAGTAGGTCTGCGGCTTTTTTTACGCCTAAATTCTTTTCCAAATCACAAAAAAGCTAAACAAAACCCGGGTAACAATTCGTTTTGTTTAACTTTTTGTCATTTTTCATAAATAAATCAACCAAAGCAGAACAATTCTACTTAAAGATTGTTAGTTCTATACTTTTAGATTTATTGTCCCATGAAAATTGCATATATATCCACCTATCCACCACGGGAATGCGGCATCGCCACGTTTAATTACAATCTGGTTCAGGCAATTGACTACGATAAAACAGCTGCATCCAACGACAGCTATGTGATAGCGATGAATGATTCTGAACAATTGGATACCTATGAATATCCCTCTGAAGTAAAATACCGCATCAGACAGGAAAATCAAAAAGACTATATCCGCGCCGCAGATTACATCAATACCAGCCTGGTAAATGCTTGTATACTGCAGCACGAATTTGGAATTTATGGTGGCGAAAACGGCGTCTATATATTGCCATTAATTGCGAGACTGAAAAAACCACTGGTCAGCATCTTACATACGGTGCTCAAAGACCCTAGTTACATGCAGCTCACCATCATTCGCGAGATTGCCAAACACTCGTCGCGAATAGTGGTCATGAGCCATAAAGCGGTTATCTTTTTAACCACCATCTATGGAATTCCATTCAATAAAATTCAACTGATTGAACATGGCGTACCCGATCTGGAACCGGAATTGAACAATCCCGTACGCAGTTCTTTGCCCTTTAAAGGCAAAAAGGTACTGTTTACCTTCGGGCTCATCAGCAGAAACAAGGGCCTTGAAACCGTGATACAGGCTTTACCCAAAATAGTAGCCAAAAACCCGGATGTGATGTATGTGATTTTAGGCACTACACACCCCGGGGTAATCCGCAATTCGGGCGAAGAATATCGCGACAGCTTAAAGCGCCTTGCACGAATACTGAAGGTTGAAGATCACCTCACTTTTATCAATAAATTTGTTTCAGAAAAACAGCTTTTTGACTATCTGACGGCCTGTGATATGTACATCACCCCCTATTTGAACGAGGCCCAGATTACAAGTGGTACTTTATCTTACGCCATAGGCGCCGGGGCAGCTGTAATTTCGACCCCTTACTGGCATGCGCAGGAACTCCTGGCCGAAGACAGGGGTTGCCTGTTCGATTTTAAAAACGCCGATGCCCTGGCAGATATTGTAAACAACTTATTTGACAATCCGGACAGGCTGCAAGAACTAAAAACCAACGCATATGACTATGGTATACATTTGCGCTGGCCTACCACCGGACAGGTATTTATTGATGTGCTGGACGAAGCCATCTATAAATCACTGGCCGAAAAAGATGACACAGATAAACGCATTATTGATCCCGATACCATGCCTTCGTTTAACCTGGCACACATACAAAGGCTAACCGACGATACCGGCATTGTACAACATGCCAAGTATGGCATCCCTAATTTAAAGGAAGGCTACTGCCTGGACGACAATTCCCGGGCCCTGATTATGACCATATTAGCTTATGAACAAAATAAAAGCAAAGTAGCTTTGGAATTGCTGCCCGTTTATTTGAGTTATATCCAATATATGCAATCGGACGACGGCAGTTTTAGAAATTTCCTCAGTTTTACCCGTCAATACCTGGATGAGATAGGATCGGAAGACTCCTTTGGGCGGACAATCTGGGCATTGGGTTACCTGATCAACAATGCACCAAACAACTCGTACAGAGAGTTTGCCCGCGAACTGTTCAATAAATCCGTTCCGCATTTTAAAAACCTGAAACATTTACGGGGAATAGGCAATACCATGATTGGGCTATCCAGCTACCTGACTGCGCATCCTGATGATACCCGTATTGGTGAACAGTTTGACCAGCTGGCAGAACCATTAAAGGCCGCGTACCGCAATCATAAAAAAGGAGACTGGAATTGGTTTGAAGACAAAATGACCTACGACAATGCCATATTACCACTTGCATTGCTGCACCATTATCAACATACAAAGGACTCCGAATCGTTGGACATTGCCCTGGAAAGCATGGAATTTCTGAGTCAGAAAACTTTAATATACGGTTACCTGAGCCCTGTTGGTAATGACGGATGGCTTTACCGGGATAGTGGCCAAATGGCGATGTACGATCAACAGGCCATTGAAACCATGGCCATGGTGCTCCTGTATTTTAAAGCCTACGAAATTACCCGTCAACTCATCTATATTAAACAAATGCACTTGTGCTATCAATGGTTTTTAGGAGAAAACAGTTTGCACCTGCCCTTATTTGATCATGAAACAAAAGGATGTGGAGATGGCCTGCAGCCGCATGGGGTAAACCGCAATCAGGGCGCAGAAAGTACACTCGCTTACTGGATTTCGCATCTAATTGTATTGAAAGCAATGGAATACGAATACATTCAAAGCGATCTTAGTGCTGTTCAAAAACAAATGTTTAACTAAAGTTCAGGATTGTTGCGACTCCTGCCTTAGCATATAGCTTGAATTTTTCAGTTTTTCCAGTAGCAAATCAATCTTAACAGTGGCAAAAGAAGAACAATAATCAGAAAGCCCATAAGGAATAATGAGTTCGTCTTCATGTATAATCGATCCACAGGAGTAAAGCACGTTGGGCACATACCCCTCGCGTTCGTCCGTATTTGGAATAACAAGCGGCTCGTTTAACCGACCTATTTCAATAGAAGGATCGTTCAAATCAAATAAACTGGCCCCCAGACAGTAACGTCGCATTGGCCCTACCCCATGGGTAATGACCAGCCACCCTGCCCCGGTTTCTATAGGTGAGCCACAATTACCAATCTGAATAAACTCCCATGGAAATACCGGCGATTGTAGCTTCACCGGATTATCCCATACCGTAAGTTTATCAGAGTACATCAGGTAATTGTTCCAGCCATCAATACGCGACATCATGGCATATTTGCCGTTAATTTTTCGCGGAAACAACGCAAGGTTTTTATTCTGTGCCCCTATGCCATACAGCGGACTGATTTTAAAATCATAAAAATCAGTAGTTTGCAATAGTTTAGGCATAATCATGGCCCCATCAAATGCGGTATAGGTAGCATAAAAAATCACCGAACCATCGTCTTTCACAAAGCGTACAAACCTGGCGTCTTCTATACCCTTACGTTCAAACTCAGAAATAGGAAAAATCACCCGGTCGGAAATGTCTGTATCCCTCGAAAAGCTGATCTCATGGTAGGTATCCGATAACCATAACACCTTATCATATTCCAGTTTTATCAACTCGTCTTTTTGCAGATTTTTACCATCCAGCATGGCCTTTCTAAGCGTGGAATAATCAAACTTATCGTTTAGCTTGGCATCTACTTCATTCAATACATTTATATCAATCTTGGAATCGGCTGCTTTTTTTAAAAACAGCTTTTTATTGTAAATGGCATTTTTAATTACCTCTGCCTCATCGATATAATTGCCTGCCGGAATAACCGTAATGTTATGGTCACGGTCGATCAATGCCCGCCGGAAAACTACCGAGGAAATATGCCCCTCACCTACCGCCCTGAAACTAATAATCAACCGCTTTTCTCCTTCTACCAGATCCGACTGATCCGGATCTTCCACAACAGAGGGATTAAAAAAGGCAGCCGACTCAATAGAATACTCATGCGTAAAATAAGATCCGATTAACAATTTCTGATACTTATCCAGCGACTCAAAATCGCAACCCGTTCGCTCTATACATTCCTTTACTTTTTTACAATGGCGCGTCAAAATTTTAGTAATGTTACGATGCCGCTTCGAATATTCCTGCAATAAGGGAGAAATCAAGCCAAATACCTCTTCTGTCGTAAGTGCCAGTACATGCTTCACTACTTCAACCGCCCTTTCCTCACCATTAAAGAAAAATCTTGCAATAACCCGTTTCGGGTCGGGGTATACCTTAACCGGTTTTCTTTCTATTGATAGTCTCATATACGTTACAACACATTAAGGGTGCACAATGATTTATCAATTTATATTTTTTTTACCGGAAAGCAGACAAAACCGGACATTTCTGACAAGCTGTCGCTTAAAACGGACAACATAACAACTGACAATAAGACAACAAAAGTCAAAATGAAGGTTTCAGAGAACCCACCATTTGTCATAATTGATGTTGAATTGTCACGACAAAATAATAAACATCAAATCAAAAAATCTTATTCAATTATAAATTAACAAGTTACAAAAAACCTCAAAAAACACCTATTCCAACAGGTTTTACTTTGGCACAAGACTTGACTATATACCGTAAATGGTCAAATTATAAAAAACATAAAACAACCATTAAACAGAATAAAAATTAAAATCATAAGAAAATGAAAAAGTTGTTATTATCATTAGTTGCAGTTGCTGCATTTGCAGTTAGTACTCAGGCACAAACCGAAAAAGGTAAAATTTTATTAGGTGGTAATGTTGGCTTCAGTTCTTCGAAAGTTGACGGTGTGAACAAATCTGACATCGGTTTCAGCGTAATTCCAAGTGCGGGATATTTTATAAGCGATAACATTGCGATAGGTACAGGTGTAGGTTACACTTACGATAAAATGGTTTCTAAGAAAACATTAAACCAGGCTTTTGAGGTTGCGCCTTTTGGACGTTACTATGTAGGTTTATCAGACCAGTTTAAATTTTTCGGTCAGTTATCAGTTCCTATGTCTTTCGGAAATGACAAAGTTGTTGATGCAGACGGTAAAGTAGGTAACAAAGTGGCCAGCACAACTGACATAGGTGTAACTGTTGCTCCAGGTTTTGCTTTCTTCCCAACTAAAAAAATCGGTATCGAATTTTCAGTTAATGGCTTAGGTTACCAAAATTCACAAATTAAAGACGAAGCCACAGGTGCTAAAGTTAAAACCAATTCATTTGGATTAGACGCAGATACTTTTGCTCCTAAATTAGGTGTTCAGTTCTATTTCTAAGAGAAGTTTTTTTCATAATTAGTTAAGTTTGATTAATAGAAAAGGGCCTTTGCAATGCGAAGGCCCTTTCTTTTTGGTAACAGATCCTGAAATAAATCAGCGTTTCCGTTCTATCTCTCTATCCATTTCTACAATATTTACCTGGCCCGACTGAGAGAAATCTCCGATCAGGTATTTGTTAAAATGATCGGCAAGCTTCCAAAAGGCATACTCGGTCAGATCGCCAAAGGCATGGCGCTGTCCCGGAATAATCGCCAGCTCAAACCTTTTACCAGCGCGCATCAATGCATTGGCTACCCTGATGGTATTTGCAGGGTGTACATTGTTGTCCACGTCACCCGTCATCAGTAACAGGTTTCCTTTCAGGTTTCTGGCCAGGTCCGGATTTTTATCTATGCTATAGGTAAATGTAGTGTCACCTTTAGCAGATACAACTTCTTTCACGCCATGGTGTTTTTCGCTCCACCAACGGTTGTAGATACTATTGTCGTGGTTACCGGCGTTCGACACCGCAGCCTTAAAGAAATCAGGATAAACCAGCATCGCAGCGGTAGACATAAAACCACCTCCCGAATGACCGGTAATCCCCACTCTTGACGCATCAATAAATGCATATCTATCTGCCAGCTGCTCTACCGCAGCTTTTTTGTCGGCCAAACCATAATCCCTTAAATTGCCATAACCGTAGGTGTGGTACCATTTAGACCGTGCAGGGTTACCACCACGGTTGCCCACAGTAACTACAATATAGCCAAACTGCGCCAGGCGCTCGGTCCTATCCATACTTTTAGTGAATGCCTTATTTACAGCCTCAGTTTGCGGTCCCGGATAAACATATTCTATCACCGGATATTTTTTATTCGGATCAAAGTCAAAAGGCTTATACATCACCCCATAAATATCCGTTAGTCCGTCATCAGCCTTCACTTTAAAAGGTTCAGGGAATTTATAACCTGATGCCATTAACAACGACAAATCGGCTGTCTCAAGGTTCATCACCACCCGGCCATTCTGATCCATCAATACCGATTTAGGTACCGTATTTACCCGCGAAAAGTTGTCTACAAAAAAACGGCTATCATCACTCATACTGATGGCATGATCAAAATCGCCCGGGTTCAGCAGTTTCATACCCGATCCGTCAAAATTAATCCGGTAAAGATGCAGGTAATAAGGGTCTTCTTTTGCCTCCCGGCCATTTGCTGTAAAATAAAGTACCCGGTTCTTTTGATCTACATTCACAATTTCTTCACAGTGGAAAGCGCCTTTGGTAATCTGGTTCTTCAGTTTACCATTGGCATCAAACAAATAAAAATGGGCCCAGCCATCGCGCTCCGACCAATGGATCAATTCTTTTCCGTCATCCACCAGACCAGGGCGGCTCACTTCCACATACGTATTGAAGCGTTCATCAATCAGCGGCGTTACCACGCCCGTATGAATATCTACCACACAAACGTCAATGCGTTTTAAATCGCGACTGGTACGTTGAAAATAAACTTTGTTGTTGTTACCCAACCAAAGCGAAGGCCTGAATTCGTTATCGCGGTCTTTGTTAAGCAACGGCGCGCTCCATACCGATACCGTCTGATCCTTGAACGCTGCAGTATTCAGCTTTTTATAGGTCTTGGCAGCAAAATCAAATAGCAGGATCTCGGTTACCGGCGATTCCTTCTCGCCTGGCATCTGATATTTATAAGTTTCCAGTGTTGGTCTGCCTGGCGCTACATTATTGATTACCCACAGGTCTTTTACCTTGCGCGAATCAGTTCTGTTCAGCACAAAATATTTGGCGTTGGGCGACCACATGACATATGCCGGTCTGCGTTTTTTATTGTTCTTTTCATTCTCCTCATTGTTTTCACCGTCGCCATTGCTGCCATACGGATAAAATTTAAGCCCGTCTTTGGTCAGCTGATGTTCTACAATAGTGGTATCATCTTCATTTTTTACAGCCTTCTTATAATTTTCCTTATCCATCCAGTAGAGGTTATAATTCCTGGAAAAAATAATAGCCGAAGAGTCGGGAGCAACAGAACCCCAGCCCGGCTTAGCTTTAGGTTTAGTATAATTCGGTATTTCGGTGGTCTTTGCTTTAGCAATCTCGTAGTTGAAATAATAGATCTTCTTTTGCATGGAATCGGCCGCTTTTTTGTCCTTGCGGTCCTTTTTCAATTCGTCTACCGTGCTCGCTACTTCAAAAGTAATGTGCTTCTCGTCCGCCGAAAATTTCAGGTTCTGTAAAGGCAGGTGTTGCGCATCAAAAGGGTCCCTGATGACGTTGGTAATTTCGGCAGCAAGCCTGGCATTGTCAAATATCTTCTTTTTTGTTTTAGCTACAGGATCTACCAGATACCATTCCTTACCTTCCGGGGTTTCATATTCGTACCAAAAACGGTTACTTAATTTAAGCCAATGCGGGTCTACTGAAGTTGAGTAGATCATTTTCCGGAGTTTATTGGGCGAAAACCGCGAAGCTAACTGGTAATTTGCTTTTGGTGTTTGCTGCACCATTTCTGTAAGCGTATAGGTTTTGGTTTGGGCTTTTGCACCCGGACTGCTGGTAAGCGCAGCCAATACCGCAACCAACGGCAGGTAAAGTTTGTTCATTATGAATAGGATTAAGGCGCTAAAAATATTGAATAATCTGTTGCGCAAATGAAATTCTTTGTAATAAATGCGATAGCTACCTTTTATTCGTTAGATTTTATAGTTTTGTAGTAAATATTGACCTATGAATAAGCATTTTTTACCTTTTATTGCCGCTGCCGTTATCCTGGCCGCGGGCTGCCAGTCCAAATCGCAAACCGGCAACGGTTCAACAGAAAAAGTGGCCCTGGCCGCAGGAGCAGAAACAGAAAGCACAACAGTAGCTACTAATGAGCAAGCCCCGGCAGTAGATGTTTCAAAAATAAAAGTGGCAGATGCAAAAACCATTCTGGCCCGGAAACAGGTGCCTATCTTGTGTTACCACCAGGTGAGAAACTGGAAACCTACAGATGGCAAAGTAGGTAAAGACTATATCGTAGAAATACAGAACTTCAAAGATCAGGTAAAAATGCTGGCCGACAGCGGTTACCATTCTATTTTGCCCGATCAGCTATATGCTTATTTAAATACCGGCGCACCGCTCCCTCCAAAACCGATCATGTTTACCTTTGATGATACCGACATGGACCAGTTTACCGTTGCCGCACCAACCTTGAAAAAATATGGCTATAAAGCGGTTTATTTTATCATGACCGTTTCTATTGGTAAAAAAGGCAAGTTTGTGGATTACATGACCAAAGAACAAATCAAACAGCTTTCGGACGAAGGAAACGTGATAGGCAGTCATACTTACGACCACAAAAACTTTAAAAAATACCAGGGAAAAGATTGGGAAGAGCAGTTAGACAAACCGACCAAAAAGCTGGAAGAAATTACAGGCAAAAAAATGACCGAGTTTGCCTACCCTTTTGGGTTATGGAATGCTGAAGGTATTCCGGAACTGAAGAAACGTGGTTTCAGAATGGCTTTTTCACTGGCCGACAAACGGGATCAAAACGACCCTTTGTTTACCGTTCGCCGGATCATAGCCAGCGGATACTGGAGCCCTAAAACACTGCACAACAGCATTGTTAAAAGCTTTTAAGCCTCAACAGATCCAGCATCAAAAATGAAACATACATTCATTGCATTTACTATAGCTGCTGTGCTTGGCATGGCAGCTTGCACCAACAATACCATAAAAACCAGCATCGGCAGTGAAACACCCGAGGCTTCAAATAAAGCAACCGAAGCCTCAGATGTTGATGGCCAGGGTGCAAAAAAGGAGGCTACGGCCGCCGAAATCCTCAATAAAAAAGAAGTGCCGGTATTGTGTTACCATCAGATCAGGGATTGGAAAGCAAGCGATTCCAAACGCGCTCATGACGACATTATGCCTCCTGCGAAATTTGCAGAGCACATGAAAATGCTGGCCGATAGCGGATACCACACCATTTTGCCCGATCAGTTATACGATTATCTCAATTATGGTGCTGAGCTACCCGAAAAGCCAATTATGATTACTTTTGATGATACCGATCTGGACCAGTATACTGTTGGTGCCAAGGAATTGAAAAAACATGGTTTTAAAGGCGTATTCTTTATCATGACAGTTTCCATAGGCAGGCCAAGGTATATGAGCAAAGCACAGATCAAGGAACTGTCTGACGACGGCCACCTCATAGCCAGCCATACCTGGAACCATAAAAACTTTGCCCAGTTTACCGACGAAGACTGGGAAATCCAGATAGACAAGCCCAATAAAACACTGGAAGCCATAACCGGTAAAAAAGTGGAGTATTTTGCTTACCCATATGGGGTATTTAAAGCGGCAAATCTTCCAAAATTAAAGGATCATGGCTTTAAGGCTGCCTTTATTTTGTCGACCAAACGCGACGAAAACTATCCGATGTATACCATTCGCCGCATTATAGATCCAGGTACCTATACGGCCCGAAATCTATACAACAGCATCAACAAAAGTTTCAAATAGGATCAACTCACCCGTTCAATTACATAATTTTTGCCATTAAAGCTAAAACTATCTTTCTGTTGCTTGCCCAGCATTAATTTGCCGATTGGGGAAGCAGCAGAAATGGCAAAGACCGTTTTGCCTTCCACCTGAAGCATTCCCGCGCTGATACTGATGTAAAATATCCCCTCGGTGGTCTCTATCAGACTTCCAGCTTTGACAATAGCCGACGGACCTGCATGACCTATCCCTTCCAGCACTTTACGGTTTTCCTCAGCGTCCATCAGCAAACGTTTATTACGGTCAATATCCTGCTGCATCATTTCCCTGCTGGTTTCATACTTATCACCTGCACTGCTTTTGGTATCGTCGTTACTGGCCTCACGTGCCTGTGCCAAAGCGACCTCAGCGGTTTGTATCCTTTGCTCAATAAAACTCAAACAAAGCTGGTATAAATGTTCCTTATCCATAAATTACGACTCTACCCATTTAATTTTATCCTCAATAGGGCCACGTTTGGCAGCTCTAGGCTCCTCGTTATGGTACCCCATATAAAACAGGCCAAAGCATTTTTCTGTTTCCCCAAGGTTAAGATAGGCCTTTAGTTCTGCAATGGTACCAGGCGAACTCCAATAAGCACCAACCTGAAGTGCCTCGGCCGTAAGCGCCATGTTCTGTACCGCACAGGCCAAAGCAGCCAGCTCCTCCCATTCCGGTATTTTATCGGCATTCAATTGTGCGTTCAGCGTAATAATACAGCTGGCCTGTGCCGCCTTTTCAATAATGCTATCGTATTTTTTTTGCAGGAACTGATGGTCTGGGGTCGTTGATTTGTACAGTCTGGCCAGTTCATTACCCAGTTTTATCTTACCTTCATTTCTGAAAACAATAAAGCGCCAGGGTTCGGTCAGTTTATGTGTAGGTGCATAGTTGGCACTTTCCAGTATCTGCCTGATAACGCTTACAGGAACTTCCTCACCGGTATAGCTTACCGGGAAAATACTTCTGCGACGTTTGATAATATTGCTTAAAATTGTGATTTCGTTTTCCATAACTGATCTCATCGAGCGTCTCTTGTTCTGCAAAAATAGAATTTCTGTTTAGCCCAATTGCAGGAACCTTGTAATACTTTTGTAATTGTGCTAGGCCCTTTTCAATTGTTTTTTTACCATTTTGGCCCTGGCAAAAAAGGCAATGCTCTCCACCCCCATCAAATAATCGATAGTTTCCGTTAAATCTTCTTTAATCCAATTGTAATGCGGTGCCAGGTTGGCCAGCGATTGCATGCAATGTACTTTAGAGGCCACCAACATTTCCGGATCTACCAGCCAGGTAAACATCACCTCAATTACCGGCTCAAAATCCATCTTTTTTACCAGGTCTTTATAACACTGATCGGCCTTCTTATCTGTCATCAGGGCCACTATTTTGGCATAGTGCCGCATGGCTGAGGGATTTTTCTGAGCCGGCAACAAAGTAAACAGCTTATCTATATAACCACAAAACTGCTCAGGCCGGTGTGTCATCAGGTACTCCAGTATCCAGGCTGCCCTAAAAGCAATTTCCTTCTTTTTATGAAAACTAAGGGCAATCAGATCATCAATATTCAGGTCGTAGCTTTCAATCAACGTAGTCATGTTGGCTACCATCTGCGACTTTACAGGCGTATCTAATCGTGCTGCTAATTCTTCTTTATCCACAATTGTAAATATAAATCTCAAAACTAATAAATCAGCTATGAAATCATTTTATAAATTATACCTACCTTTGCGGCTTATTTTTCAGCAATATGATTTCAGTTTCTAATTTATCACTCCGTTACGGAAAAAGAACTTTATTTGAAGATGTCAACTTAAAATTTACCCATGGCAACTGCTATGGCGTAATTGGAGCTAACGGCGCAGGTAAATCGACTTTTCTTAAAATATTATCTGGTGAAGTGAGCCAGACTACAGGTAGTGTTGCTTTCACTCCCGGAGAACGCATGGCGGTTTTAAAACAAAACCACTATGAATTTGATGAATTCAGCGTTATTGAAACCGTAATGATGGGCCACAAAGAATTGTACGACATCATGAAAGAGAAAGATGCCATTTATCTGAAAGAAGATTTTTCGGATAAAGACGGTGAACGCGCAGGAGAGCTGGAAAACAGATTTGCAGAAATGGACGGCTGGAACATGGAAAGCAATGCCGCTACCATGCTTAGTAACCTTGGAATAAAAGAAGAATATCATTACAAACAGTTAAAAGAACTGGATGGTAACCAGAAAGTACGTGTGCTATTGGCACAAGCCTTATTTGGTAATCCGGATATTTTGCTATTGGATGAGCCTACCAACGACCTGGATATTGATACCATTGCATGGTTAGAAAATTTCCTGGCCGATTATCAAAACATTGTATTGGTGGTATCGCACGACAGGCACTTTTTAGATGCGGTTTGTACACATATCGTAGATATCGATTTCAGCAAAATGAGTATTTACTCCGGTAACTACACCTTCTGGTACGAGTCGAGCCAGCTGGCTTTAAAACAACGCAGCGACCAGAATAAAAAGCTGGAGGAGAAAGTTAAAGAATTACAGGAGTTTATACAGCGCTTTAGCGCCAATGCCTCTAAGTCGAAACAGGCAACTTCACGTAAAAAAGCCCTTGATAAGATCGACATCTCGGAAATTAAGGCTTCCAGCCGTAAATATCCGGCCATTTTATTCAACAACCTGGGCCGCGAAGCAGGTGATCAGATTTTGCAGGTAGAAAACCTTTCCTGCACCTTAAATGGTGAAGTGATGTTTAAAAATGTAAGCTTCATGGTAAATAAAGGCGATAAAATTGCGGTTTTATCTCAAAACAGTCTGGCTACCACCGCCTTTTACAACATACTTACAGAACGCGAAAAAAACTATACCGGAGAATTTAAGTTTGGGGTAACCATTAATATGGCCGACATCCCTAACGACAACTCTGTTTATTTTGAAAATAAAGACGAAAACCTGGTAGACTGGTTGCGCGAGTATTCAGGTACCGATCAGGATGAACAATTTGTAAGAAGCTTTCTGGGCAGAATGCTTTTCTCAGGCGAAGAGGTATTGAAAAATGTTAAAGTGCTGTCCGGAGGTGAAAAGATGCGTTGCGTGTTCTCTCAAATGATGTTAAAACATGCCAACTTGTTGTTGTTTGATGAGCCAACCAATCACCTCGACCTCGAATCGATTACCGCATTAAACAATGGTTTAAAAGACTTTAAAGGTACAGCATTGTTCACCTCACGAGATCATGCTTTAACTGAGTCTGTAGCTACACGTATTATCGAACTGACCCCTAAGGGTGCCATTGATAAAATGATGACGTATGACGAATACATTAGCAGCGCTGATGTTGCGGAATTGAGGGCGCAGATGTATTCAAAATAACCCGTTCTATGAAGAGGCCTATTTTGTTTAAAACAGGAAAAAAAGCGTTATGGTAATCCATAACGCTTTTTTTATGCTGGCTTCTATACCTGGTTGGTCATCTATGTAATTAAAAGTTTGCGCCACCGCTATCGGTTCCGAAATCCCCGTACTTTCAATAATCAGCTGTTTTACCGCTGCCCGGAAAACCACTATGCACAGTTACAGGTAATCTTTCCAATGCAATTATGTTGCAAATATATTACACTTCATTTCACAAATGCAACTTTATTGCTTTTATATTTGCAGCAATAAAAAATAACAAACCATGATAAAA